>DAIQRJ010000017.1:0-73274 GCA_036786375.1 Actinopolymorphaceae bacterium | reverse complement strand
TCGTCAACGCCCGCGACCGGCACTGCCGCTTCCCCGGCTGCATCGTCACCGCCGTCCACTGCGACACCGACCACACACACGCGTGGGAACCCGGCGGGGCGACGTGCCCGTGCAACATGGCACCCCTGTGCCGACGCCACCACCGGCTCAAACAAGCTCAGGGCTGGCATCTGGACATCGACCGAGACACCAACAACGCCCGCTGGACCACACCCCACACCGGCCACACCACCACACCACCCTGGACCTCACGCCTCCACGACGACCCCGCACCCTTCTGACAACCGAAGGCGGTCGATCGGTCTGTCTGCCCGAATCTGCGACACGCGCTAGACATCCCGATACAACGTGATCGAGCCGGATACCGTCGCGCCGTGGATCCCGTCAGCAACCCCTATGCGCCCGGTGCCGGGCAACGTCCCCCCGAACTGGCCGGCCGTGACCGTGAGCTCGAGGCATTCGACGTCGTCCTCGAACGCGTCGCCCGCAGCCGGCCCGAACGCTCGCTCGTCCTCACCGGCCTGCGCGGGGTCGGCAAGACGGTGCTGCTCAACGCGCTGCGGTCTGCGGCTGTCCGACGGGGCTGGGGAACCGGCAAGCTCGAGGCCCGGCCCGACCAGCCGCTGCGTCGACCGCTCGCCAGCGCACTGCACCTCGCCGTCCGGGAACTCGGTGGCGGCGGCGGCTCGAACGCCGCGCAGATCGACGAGATCCTGGGTGTGGTCAAGGCCTTCGCGCTGAAGTCCAACCCGCCCGGATCGAAGATCCGCGACTCCTGGCAACCAGGCATCGAGGTCGCCGCAGCAACCGGCCGGGCCGACTCCGGCGACATCGAGATCGACCTCGTCGAGCTCCTCACCGATGTCGCCGGCCTCGCGGCCGCCCTCGGCAAGGGCGTCGCCATCGGCATCGACGAGATGCAGGACCTCGCCCCCGACGACATCTCCGCCCTCTGCGCCGCCTGCCACGAACTCAGCCAGCAGGGCCTCCCGCTCATCGTCGTCGGCGCCGGGCTGCCTCACCTACCCGCAGTCCTGTCCGCGTCGAAGTCCTACAGCGAACGCCTCTTCCGCTACCTGCGCATCGACCGCCTCGACCGCGACCAGGCCGATCGGGCCCTCCGACTGCCGGCGATCGACGAGAACGCCGACTTCACCCCCGACGCGCTCGAAGCGATGTACGCCGCGACCGACGGCTACCCCTATTTCGTCCAGGCCTACGGCAAAGCTGTATGGGACTGCGCCCCGACCACGCCGATCACCGCCGCGGATGTCGCGGTCGCCGCACCCGAGGCGCAGAACGAACTGGCCGTCGGCTTCTTCGGCTCCCGTTACGAGCGGGCCACCCCGGCTGAACGCGAGTACATGTCCGCGATGGCCGACCTCGGGGTCGCCGTCGACGACGCGCCCGTCCCGACCGCGGACGTCGCCACCCACCTCGACCGCAAGCCGCAGTCGCTCTCCCCCGCCCGGGACGCGCTCCTCAAGAAGGGCCTCGTCTACTCCGGTGAACGCGGCCAGATCGCGTTCACCGTGCCGCACTTCGGCCGCTACCTGCGGTCACGTGCCTGACCGACGGTGCTGCACCACTGACCGCACGGTCTCGGCAACCACCCGGCCGTTCTTGATCACATACCGGCGCGGCGCCCGGTCTAGCAACGCAGTCACCGGATCGGCCGCGTCCAGGACGACGAGGTCGGCGGCAGCGCCGACCCGCACACCGGAGGTCGCCATCCCGCCACCTCACCGACCTCGGCGTCGGGCCCGCCGTCGGCGTCGGCGGCTCGTTCGACGTCCTGGCGGGCGAGGTGTCACGGGCGCCGCAGTGGATGCAGCGGGCCGGCCCCGAGTGGGCGCACCGCGTCGCCCTGGAACCGCAGCGGGTTGTGCGGCCCTACCTCGTGCGCCGCGTGGTGTTCCTTGGCGTGCTCACCGCCGGGGTCGTGCGGGTCAGAGGACGGAGCCTGGTGCCCCGGCACCGTCGACGAGGGGACGACCGGCAGCCGACCACGCACTGACGCCGCCGCCGAGGTTGACCACGTCCCGGCCGCCCTGCAGCAGGTAGGCGGTGGCGCGCGCCGAGCGGCCGCCCATCTTGCAGGTGACGACGACCTGCTGGTCGGCGGGCAGCTCGCCGAGGCGGCCCATCAGCTGGCCGAGCGGGATGTGCTGGCTTCCGTCGATGTGGCCGGCGGCCCATTCGTCGACCTCGCGCACGTCGAGGATGTAGGTGGCCGGCGCCACGTCGGCGGCGGCGATCTCGGGCAGCGGCACGTACTCGTCAGAACTCATGCGGGCCATTCTGCCTTGGTGGCCCGCGCGACCAGGGCCACCGTGCGGCGTGCGGGCACCGCGCAGTGCCGCGCGAGGTCGGTGACGGCGGCCGCGTACTCCTTGAGCGCGATGTCTGACATCGAGCCGCCGAGCGGACCTCACGCACGAGCGCGTCACCGTCGAGCCGGCCCGGCAGGTGCGCGGTGACCGGCACGCCGAGCTGGCCGGCGAACGCCTCCACCTTGGGGTCGTAGGACACGGCGACAAACGGACGGTGCGCGGCCGCGGCCGCGACGAGCGCATGCAGCCGCATCCCCAGCACGAGGTCGGCGCTCTGCAGCGCGGCCATCGCCGCGACGTAGCCCCCGTCGGTGGACGTGACCTCGACGGCGGTCCCGCGGCTCGCCTCGATCAACCGCGCCACCGCCTCCGTGAACTCGACGTCGACGCCCGCCTGCATCGGCACCAGCACGAGGTCCACCTCGTCCGCCAGCACAGTCAGGGCGGTGACGAACTCGTCGAGCCAGCGGTCGTCGGCCCACGGCCGCAGCGCGACGGCGAGCCGCGGCTGGCCGCTGCGCACCCGCCGAACCGTCGACACCCCCGGAACACCGGCGAGCACCGGGTCACCGACGAGCTCGGCTCCGATGACGCCGAGCTCGTCGGCCAACGCCAGGCTGACTGGGTCGCGGACGGACAGGTAGTCCGCGCGCGCCAGGGCGCGCGCGGCGAGTGTCTGGTTACCGCGGCGGCGCAGCGGGCCGAGCCCGGCGGCGTACCAGCTCACGATCTTGCCGAGCCGGCCCGCCGCGAGTGCGAGACCTGCGTAGAAGGCGACCGGTCGTGCGCTGGTCACGTCCTGCAGGAGCGACCCGCCGCCGACGACGAGCCCGTCGCACCAGCGCAACGCCTTCTGCAGCTCGAACGCGTCGGTGCGCGCGACGGCGTCGACGCCGTGGATGCGCGTCGTCGCATCGGGATTGCCCGACACCACCCGGATATCGACCTCCGGGCCGGCTGCGCGCAGGGCCACCAGCTCGGCCGCGAGGAGGGCCTCGTCGCCCGCGTTGCCGTGACCGGCATAGCCGAGCTGAAGCAGTTTCACGCTCGCGACGACCTCACAGCCCGCCGGAACCGGTGTCGTCGTCCTCGGGCTCGAGCGTGCGCAGTGCCTCCCGCAACGGTCCGACGACCGCGGGGATGGCGACCGACAGCAGCAGCCCGACGATCAGCCCGCCGACCGCGCCGTAGCCGGTGCGCAGCAACGAGACCGCGAGCGGGACGTGGAAATGCGCGAAGGAGTCGAGGATGCTCGCCGTCCCGATCGCCGCGATCGTCGCGCACACCCACTTGCCCACCACCCCCGGCCACCGCAGCGCGAGCAGCAGCGCGGGCCCGCCGAGCAGGAGTTCCTTGAACCGCGGCCGGACGTAGAGCTGGCTGTCGAGCCAGTCCCGGAACCACAGTTCGGGCCCGGTCGCGGTGCCGGAGTTGCCCGACCGCACGAGGTACAGGACACCCAGCCCGACGACCACCGTGGTGAGGCTCGCCAGGATGATCCGGTGCCGGACGAGGTCGACGACGAACAGCTCACCGGTGTACGTGAGCTCCGCGCGGGCCGCGCCGAAGCCGATCACGCCGACCAGCAGGACCGGCGCGAGCAGCAGGACCTTCACCCCGACGAACCCGTCCGAGAGCAGCAGATAGTGGTCGGAGGCACCCATCGCGCCGAGCACCCAGCCGCCCGCAGCCGCAGTGGCGATCGCAGTGACGAAGCGCCCGAGGAACCCGGCCCAGCGCACGAAACTCAGCCGGTCGTGCAGCCGCGCCGGTGCCGGTTGGCCGGTCACGGCAGTGACCACCGACGCGGTCGCCGCCGCGACCGCGACCGCGAGCATCAACGCCGACGTGAGCGCCTGCACCGGGTGCAGCCAGGTGAACAGGCCCACCAGGGGGGCCGCGCAGAAGATCACCGCGGCGAGGGGACGCGGCAGCGCCCGGTAGATGCCTCGGTGCCAGCGCACCCGGACCTCGGTCAGGGCGAACGTCGCGCCGGCCAGGATGACGAACCCGCCGAGCAACCCGAGGCCGCGCGCGACGAAGCCCGGCTGGACGGCGGCCATCGGCGAAGCGACACCCATCACGACCGCGGGCGATCGCGCTCCGATCGACGTCGGCAGATTTCGATGCCAGGCGGACAGGATCGGCACCGACGCCGCCAGCGACCGGAGCCCGACGTCGGCCGGGAGCACCGGCAACCGGCTGCCCGGACTCGCCGGTGCCTGCACGACGATCATCCGGACGCCACGTTCCTTCGTCGCCCGCCGTCCGCGCTGGAGGAGTGAGTTCTCGTCGGCCGACGATGCGAACGGCACGAGATGCGGGCGGATGGTGCGGCCGCTGCCCGCGTCGACGTAGGGCCCGAAGTCGGATCGGTCGTCGACGAGGTCGGGCACCAGCAGCGTGTGCGCCGGGCGGCCCAGCCAGCCGGCCAGCGTGTCGGTGCTCGCGGCGTCGTCGAACGTCGCCCCGCTGCTCACGAGCACCCGGGTGGTCTTGGCCATCACCTCGACGTCGTCGAGCTCGGCGATCAGCCAGGGCACCGGCGCTGGCGACCGCGGCGGCAACGCGAGCACGATCGACACCTTGGCCGCGAGCAGTGCCCGGATGCGATCGCGGTCGTAGCCGGCCGGGAGATCGTTCACCGGAACCTGGGTATCGAACCGGAGGTAGCCGACCCAGCCGGACTTCGTCTGCACCTTCGTCGACGTCAGCTTCTCCGGCATCTTGACGCCCGCGGCGCCGGACCGGCTGGCCGCGGCCCGGGCGTGCAGCATCCGCTCGAGCACCTGCCACGTCCCGCTCGGGTCCCGCGGCAGCGACTCCAGCCACACGCCCGGGCCGGTCGCGGGGATCTTCGCGTCCAGGTTCGCCTTCGACACCGCGGCCGCGTCGACCGTCTTCAGCTGGCCACGCGCGATCGCGTCCCCGATCTGACGCATGCCGACGTCGACTGTCGTGACGCCGGCCGCGGACAGATCGGGCAGCACGGTGGCGGCGGCGTTCTTCGTGTCGGTCGCCTTCTGCGCGTCCCACAGCCGCAGCGCGGTGTCGGTGACGGCGAGTTCGGTGCCGGGGTGGTTGCGCTCGGCGTCCCAGCGCGGTGTCCACGCGGGGATGGTGAGGAGCACGGCGATGACGGCGATCAGCAGTGCCCGCCGGACCGGACGTGCGGTCGGAGCCGGCGGGATCGCCACCGGCGCGGAGCCGGGACGCTCGCTCACGCGCCGGCCGATCCGCGAGAGGGCAGCTGGCGGCGCACGACTAAGAACAGGTCGACGACGTCGACGACGCGTGGGCACAGTGTCAGCGGCCCGGCCCCGGTGCTGCGGCAGAAGGCGACGACGAGCACACCAGCCGTCGTGCCGTACGCGAGGATCGAGGCAACCGCCGCTCCCGCGATCCCCCAACGGGGGAGCAGGGCGACATCGGCGACCACTGTCACGGCCGCGCCGACACCAGCAGCGATCGACACCACCCCAACTCGTCCACGACCTTTGAGGTCTGCTGACAGGATCCGGCCCAAACCTAGTGGCAGCATCGCCACCAGGAGCAGCACAAGGGCCCATGTCCCGCGCCGATAGCTCGCGCCGAACACCAGCCCGAGCAACGGCGCCGACACCGCGGCGAGCACGGCCCCGGCCGACAGCGTCGCGGTCAGCGTCAGCCGGCCGGCCCGTTCGGTGGTGACGGTGCTCGTTCGATCGGTGCTCGCGGCGATGTGCGGGAACAATATGGCCGCCGCCGCGGTGGAGAGCTGCGCGACCACCTCGCTGACCCGGGTGGCGACGAAGTAGACCCCGGCCGAGTCGAGGCTGACGAACACCGGCACGAGCAGCGCGTCCAGGCGCAGGTTGACGAACGTGAGGATGTTGCCGAGCTGTCCCGTCAGCCCGGTCCGGATCGCGTCGCGGGCGAACCCGGCGTCCCACCGCGGCCGCAGCGTGCCGGTGTGCGACCGGACCCGCCGGATCAGATAGACGGCCGGGCCGACGACGCCGAGCGCAGTGGCGGCGACGTACCCGGTCGCGGTCCGGGCCGGGCCCACCAGAAGGACGGCGACCGCGAGCAGGATCGCTACCGACCGCACGACGTCGCCGAGGACGAAGCTTCGCCGGTCACCGATGCCGAGCAGGATCGCGCCGGCGATCTCGTAGGCGATCGTCGCGATCGCCAGCAGCCCCGCGCAGACGAACAGCGACCACGGGATCGCGCCGGCACCTTCGGCGTGCAGCGCGGTGCGCCCGACGATCGGGGCCAGCCCGATCGCCACCAGCATCGCCAGCGTGAGTGCCGCGCCGGCCAGCGGGATGAGCGCCTGGACGAGCCGCGTCCGGTCGTCGGGGCGGCGTCCGAGGTGGTAGATGGCGGAGATGTTGAGCCCGGCGTTCGCCACGATCGCGACCGCCCAGCCGACCGACAGGCCGACGCTGGCCACTCCGAGGGCTTCGGGCCGCAGCAGGCGTGCGGCCAGAACGCCGGCGGCGAACTGGGCGAGGATCGCCACCATCCGCGCGAGCGTCAGGGCGGCGACCGACCGGCCGAGCCCGCGCTGCCGGATCAGCCGGCTCCCACTGTCCGGGCCCCCGCTTGCGCTGTCGCTTCGGTGGGATCCATCCGTCACTTCAGCAGCCGGGACAGCCGACGGTCGGCCAGCGGCTTGCCGCCGGTCTGGCACGTCGGGCAGTACTGCAGCGACTTGTCGGCGAACGAGACCTCGCGGACGGTGTCGCCGCACACCGGGCAGGGCAGCCCGGTGCGCCCGTGGACCTGCATGCCGCCCTTCTTCTCGCCCTTGAGGTCCTTCGCGGCAAGCCCGGCGGAGCGTTCGACCGCGCCGACGAGTTCGGACCGGATCGCCGCATACAGAACATCCCGGTCCGCGTCGGTCAGCGAGTTGGCCGGCTTGAACGGCGACATCTTCGCGGTGTGCAGGATCTCGTCGGAGTAGGCGTTCCCGATGCCGGCGATCCGGCCCTGATCGGTGAGGACGCCCTTGATCTGGGCCCGCCCGGCGTCGGTGAGGATCGTGGTCAGCGCGGTGACGTCGAAGTCGTCGGCAAGCGGGTCCGGGCCCAGGTGCGCGATCCCGGGGACCGTCGCCGGATCCGCGACCAGGTAGATGGCGAGCCGCTTCTGCGTGCCGGCCTCGGTGAGGGTGAAGCCGCTGCCGTCCTCGAACCGCAACCGCGCGGCCTGCGGTCCCTTGCCCATCCGCATCAGGGTCTTCGGGAGGTCGTCGGACCAGCGCAGCCAGCCGGCTCGGGCCAGGTGGATGACGAGGTGCACGTCACCGGAGTCGGCGCTGCCATCGGGGCTGTCAGAGGTGCCGTCGGCGCTGTCGTCAATGAGCATGAGCGTCAGGTCGAGGAACTTGCCGTGCCGGGTGACGTCGGTGAGCACCCGGCCGACGAGTGCGGTGGTGGGCGGCGCGAACGTCTTCAGGGCCGGGATGGCGGTGACCTCGAACCCGGCGACGCGCCGGCCGTCGGCGTTGGCGCGCAGGAAGTTCGCGAGCGACTCGACCTCGGGCATCTCGGGCATGTCACACCTCCGTGTCGGCTGGCGTCTCGGTGGGGCTCCCGGCTGCATTGTGTCCGAAGACGGCGGGCAACGGCAGGGTGAGGGCGGTGCGCAGCCGGGCCAGATACTCGGGACGAGGGACCGCGCGGACGCCGAGGGATTCCAGGTGCGGCGTCGCCCACTGGACGTCGAGCAGCCGCTCCGACGCCGACCCGGCCGCCGTCAGCACCCCGACGAGGGTGACGAGCGCGGTCTTCGAGGCGTCCCGGGCCAGGTGGAACATCGACTCGCCGGCGAACAGACCGCCGATGGCGAGGCCGTAGAGCCCGCCGACGAGACGGCCCTGCGGATCCCGGGTCTCGACCGAGTGTGCCCAGCCGAGGTCGTGCAACCGGAGGTAGGCGGCGCCGATGTCGTCGCTGATCCACCCGCCCGGACGCTTGATCCCGGCACACGCAGCCAGCACCGCCTCGAAGTCGGTGTCGATGCTCACGTGGAAGTGCTTGGCCGACTGCCGCAGCGAGCGGGTGACGCGAAGCTCGCCGAGCGGCAGCACCCCACGCTCGGCCGGCGACCACCACGCCATCGCGCGGCGGTCGAGCGGCATCGGGAAGATGCCCGCCCGGTAGGCGGCGAGCAGGGTGCCCGGCTCGAGGTCGGCGCCGCGCGCGACGAAGTCGTCAGGCCCGTCGACTGCCGGGAACTGCCATGGCGTCGGCGGTGGCTCGACCGGTCCGGACGGGGTGCGCACCGGTCCATCCTGCCTGCCGCCACCGACGTAGCGGTCGTCGCGAGGACTCCGGAAGGCTCTCGGCGCAGGAATGTCGAACCGACGCGGCCGGGTCCGACCAAGGAGTGATGCGCGCCCGCCGTGGGCGCCGTCATCGAGTGAGTCGAGATGAAGTCAGCGACCACTCGAAGGGCCTGGCCGGGGAGCCCGGCGTCCGCTCCGTCGAGCCTCGGCGGTCCCGCGTACGCTGAGCGCGGTCGACATCGACGAGCCGGAGGCCGCAGTGGCAGACAACCAGGAGCGCAGCGCCGCACGGCGCGTGGGTTCGAACCTCCTCCTGTCCGCCCGGCATGCCGGCCCGGCCGCCGCCACAGGCGCGATGCGGCAGATCTTCGAGATCGCCGTCGACGGGCTCGGGCCGTTCCAGGGTGCGGTGGCCGTTGCCAACCGGCAGCGGGTTGCCCACAACGGTGACGTCGTCCCAGCCGCGAGTGTCCTGATCGAGCAGCACGCCCGCCTCGCCGGCGGGCAGGGTTTCGTCACCGGCCTCGGCGGGTTGGCGACGATGGTCGTGGCGCTGCCCGCGAACATCAGCGGCCTCGCGATCATCCAGGCCCGCATGGTCGCTGCCATCGCGCACCTGCACGGCTACGACCTCGCCACCTCGAAGGTGCGGACGGCCGCCGCCATGATCCTGCTCGGTGAGGACGAGGTGGAGAACCAGATCAAGGCCGGCCGGATCCCCAGCCGTCCGCTGGCGATCGCCACCGCCGCCCAGATCGACCCGGCGCTGGCCGACAAGGTCTACACGATCGTCGGCGCGGCGCTCGCCTCCCGGCTCGGCGGCAAGCACCTGGGCACGATGATCGCCCGCCGGATCCCGTTGCTCGGCGGTGGCGTCGGTGCCGTCGTCGATGCGGTCAGCACCTATCAGGTCGGCCGGTACGCGATCGACGAGTTCCCGAACCGGGTGCCGCAGATCGCGCACTATCGGGGCTGACCCCGGGCCCTCCCGATGCCCCACCGGACGTCGATCGGTGCAGGCTCGCCGGCATGTCGGTGCACAGTTCGGATTCCCGGCAGTTCCGCTTCGGCCTCGTCGCCGCGCAGGCCGGGACCGCTGACGAGTGGACGTCGCTGGCGGAGCGGGTCGAGAACCTCGGCTATTCGAGCCTTGCTCGTGCCCCACACCATCCACACGCTCGCGTCCAACGTCGCCTGCGCGGTCGCCGCGACGGCCACCTCGACCCTGCATGTCGGGCCGCACGTCGTCGACGACGAGCCGCCGCCGTGGACACCGAGCCGGCTGGACATCCCGGCGCTCGCGCCGGTCGTCGAGCAGCTCGCCGGGACGTAGCCCGACCAGCGGACCTAACCCCGAGAGGAGGACCGGTCAGTTGTGCTGCGGGACGTGCGTGAACAGGCTGCTCACGCTCTCGCCGCAGTGGATTCGGCGGATCGCCTCGGCGAACAGCGGCGCGACCGAGCGGATGCGCAGCGCCTCGAACTGCTTGTCGGGCGCGATCGGGACCGTGTTCGTGACGACGACCTCGTGCACGTCCTCCTGCTCCGACAGCCGTTGGACCGCCTTGCCGGTGAGCAGCGCGTGGGTGCACGCGAGGGCGATCGACCGGACGCCGTGCAGCCGGAGGAGTTCGAGCAGGGCGATGATCGAGCCGCCGTTGGCGATCTCGTCGTCGAGCACGATGACGTCCTTGCCGGCGACGTCGCCGACGATCGACTCGATCCGGACCCTGTCGTCGCCGATGCGTACCTTGCTGCCGGCGGCCACCGGCACACCGAGCAGCCGGGCGAATGCCGAAGCGGGCTTGGCATTCCCGAGGTCGGGCGACACGACGACGGTGTTCGAGAGGTCGCGCCCCTGGAAGTGGTCGGCCAGGTCGGAGATCGCGGTCAGGTGGTCCACCGGCATCGAGAAGAACCCGTGCACCTGCGGCGCGTGCAACGCCATCGTCAGCACCCGGTTCGCGCCGGCGGTGTCCAGCAGGTCGGCAACCAGACGCGCGCCGATGGAGATGCGGGGGGCGTCCTTCTTGTCCGAGCGCGCGTACGCGTAGTGCGGGATGACCGCGGTGATCTGGGCCGCCGATGCACCACGAGCCGCGTCGAGCATGAGCAGGAGCTCCATCAGGTTCTCCTGGACCGGCGGCACCAGCGGCTGGACGATGTAGACGTCGCGCTGACGGCAGTTGGCCTGCAGCTGCACCTGGAGGCAGTCGTTGGAGAACCGGGTGGTGTCGCTCGGGGAGAGCTCCACACCAAGGATGTCGCAGATCTCAGCGGCGAATCCGGGGTGCGCACTCCCGCTGAAGATGGCCAGGTCGTCGAGCGAGTCGTCGGTCACGCGGCGAGCCTAGCGCCGCACCGGCCCGGGTCGCAGGCGATTTCAGCGGGCGTGCGCACGTCCGTCCACCCGGTGCTCGGTTCGCGTCCATCCGGAGGTCACCTGCCGTTGCCGGCGGCGCGGTATCGATGACGGGTGCCAGCGAACGCGACCGACGACGAACGACGGACCATGCTCGAACCCGTAGCGGTCCGCACGCCGCCGGCTTGTGGGTGGCGGCGACGCGGACGTCTGCTCGCCGCCGCGCTGCGCCCGCCGGCCCGGCCGCTCGCCGCCGAACTGATGGCGCCGCGGGCCGGTGTCGCGTCCCGCTCGTCCCGGCTGGTCCCCGAACCGGTGTTCGTGCTCTCCCCGATCCGAGCCGGGTCGACGCTGCTGCGCGTCCTCCTGAACAGCCACTCGCAGATCCGCGCGCCGCACGAGATGCATCTGCGGACGCTGCACGTCACCCCGGCGAGGGAGTTCAGCGCGGACGTGATGGCCGACCTCGGGCTCGACAAGGACGAACTCGAACACCTGCTGTGGGACCGCATCCTGCACCTCGAGCTCCAGCGCAGCGGCAAGTCGGTGATCGTCGACAAGACCCCGGCGAACGTGCTGATCTGGAAGCGCCTGCGCCGGGCCTGGCCGCAGGCGAGGTACCTGGTGCTGTTGAGGGACCCGGCCGCCATCGTCGAGTCGGTGGTGTCGCGGCGGGCCGACGGCGACCGGGACGCGGTGGTCGCGGGCTATGCCCGACGGCTGGACGCCGCGCGAGAGGCACTGCCGTGTCTCACGATACGCTACGAGGATCTGACCAGCGACCCGGCGGCGGTGACCCAGCTGGTCTGCGCGCACGTGGGCGTCGGATGGGAGCCGACGATGCTCGAGTACGGACGGTTCGACCACGGCACCTTCCGGCCGTTCGCGGGCGACTGGAGCGAGAAGATCCGCTCCGGCAGCATCCAGCCGGCACGCGTGCCGCCGGCATCCGCGCTCGACGACGAGCAGGTTCGGGCGATCGCGGACCGCTGGGGTTCGGCCGCGGCTGAGGCCCGATCCGGTCACATACCGGATTCGGGAAGATCCGGCATCATCGCGCTGTTGCCAACCCTGGGCAACTACGCCTGACCCTGCTCGCACGCCGAGCAACTGCTCCACGTATCCGCGCAACTGCTCCACGTATCCGCGGTATCCCGTACCCCCGACTTCCGAAGGACTCACCAGTGCCCATCTACGACGACGTCACCGCGCTCATCGGCCGCACCCCGCTCGTCCGTATCAACAGGCTGAGCGAAGGCGCCGGCGCCACGGTCGTGGCGAAGCTCGAGTTCTACAACCCGGCCAACAGCGTCAAGGACCGGATCGGCGCCGCGATGATCGAGGCGGCCGAGAAGAGCGGCCAACTCAAACCCGGCGGCACCGTCGTCGAGGCGACCAGCGGCAACACCGGCATCGCGCTCGCGATGGTGGGCGCGACCAAGGGCTACAAGGTCGTGCTGACGATGCCCGAGACGATGAGCAAGGAGCGCCGCGCGCTGCTGCGTGCCTTCGGCGCCGAGCTCATCCTCACGCCCGGGTCCGAGGGCATGAAGGGTGCGGTCGACAAAGCCGAGGAGATCGGTGCCGCCGAGGGTTCCGTGCTCGTGCGCCAGTTCGCCAACGAGGCCAACCCCGAGATCCACCGCACGACCACGGCCGAGGAGATCTGGGCCGACACCGACGGCAAGGTCGACATCTTCGTCGCGGGCATCGGCACCGGCGGCACCATCACCGGCGTCGGCCAGGTGCTCAAGTCGCGCAAGCCCGGCGTCCAGGTCGTCGGCGTCGAGCCGGCCGAGTCGCCCATCCTCAACGGCGGCGCACCCGGCCCGCACAAGATCCAGGGCCTCGGTGCGAACTTCATCCCCGAGATCCTCGACCGCACCGTCTATGACGAGATCATCGACGTCAGCGCCGAGACCTCCGTCGAGTGGGCCCGCCGCGCCGCCCGCGAGGAGGGCCTGCTCGTCGGCATCTCCTCCGGTTCGGCCCTGTACGCGGCCGACCAGTTGGCTCGTCGTCCCGAGAACGCCGGCAAGTTGATCGTCGCCATCATCCCGAGCTTCGGGGAGCGCTACCTGTCGACGATCCTCTACGCCGACCTGGTCGATTGAGCGGGACGGACCGCGCCGGTCTGGCGGCCCAGGGCTGGGTCGCCGGCTGGCGCGAGGACATCGAGACTGCGCGCCGGCGCGACCCGGCCGCCGGGTCGAACCTGGAGTTGACGCTGACGTCGCCCGGCCTGCACGCGATCTGGGCCCATCGCGTCGCGCACCGATGCTGGCTCGGCGGTCATCGCTTCGCCGCCCGACTGGTGGCGCACTGGTCACGCATGCTCACCGGGGTGGAGATCCATCCGGGCGCGGTGATCGGGCGCCGGTTCTTCATCGACCACGGCATGGGTGTGGTGATCGGGGAGACGGCTGAGATCGGCGACGACGCGCTGTTCTACCACGGTGTCACCCTCGGCGGACGGTCGTCGCGCACCGGCAAACGGCACCCGACCGTCGGCGACGGTGCGACCATCGGCGCGGGCGCCCGGATTCTGGGGCCCGTCGTCATCGGTGCCCGCACGCAGGTCGGAGCGAATGCTGTCGTGGTCAAAGACGTCCCGCCCGACTCGGTCGCCGTCGGGGTGCCGGCACGGGTGCGACGGAGCCGGGGCTCGGACGCCTGGTCTGACGACGTCGACGACCCGGCGATCTACATCTGACCGCACCGGTCCTGCCCTAGCGGTTCTCCCGGTTCTGCCAGGTGCAGACGCACGCCTCGTTGCCCTCGGCGTCGGCCAGCACCACGAACGCCGGTGCCTCGGCGTCGTAGGTGATGTGGCCGCCGGCGGCGATGGCGTCGGCTATCCGTTGCTCGGCGACGTCGTGCGGAACGGTGACGTCGAAGTGGATGCGGTTGCGCTGCGGCCTCGGCGCATCCATCTGCTGGAACCACACGGACGGGCCGATCCCGGCCGGGTCGAACAGATCGTTCGGCTGCTCGCCCTCACCGCTCGGACCGTCTTCGTAGGCGAGAACCGCCCGCCAGAACGGGCGGATGAGGTCGATGTCGAGGGCGTCGATGCCGATCTCGATGCTGCGGACCGACAACGGTTCGCTGCCATAACCCGAGGTCGCGGCCAGCTCGGAGATCGAGGTTGCCAGCGCGACGTCCTTCTCGGTGACGCCGCCATCGGAGTGGCTGCTGAGCACGACATGGACGAGGTCGGGGTAGCGCAGGTCGACGTTGGGATGGTGGTCGGCCGCCTGGGCGAGCTCGCCGATCTGCGCGACGAACCGGCCGGCCGCGTCGAACGACCCGGCGTGGAACTCGGCCTCGATCCGATTGAGCATGAACCGCCAATCGGTGAGCTCGGGTCGTGCGGAGACATCTGCAGCTTTGAGGGTGTCGGCCATTCCCCGACCTTAGACGCGGTCGCCGACAGTCCGCCAGAGTTCACCGTGCAAGGCCGGCAGCGGGCATCGGCGAGGTGGAGACGAGTGATGACCCCTACGGTGATGGCAGCTTCGCCCGCTGTTGTGCCCCCCGTCCCGAGGAGCCTCCTCCGTGCCCGACCACACCGGCGTGCCCGCCACGTCACCCGAGATCGTCGACCTCCTGCCGGCGCTCGATCCGCTGATCGAGCAGATCCGAGCCGCGCATCCGGACGAGCCCGAGCTGCTCGAGGTCTTCACCGACGCGGTGCGCAACACGCTCTCGACGACAGTCCGGCGCAAGCCCGACGGGACGACGTTCGTCGCCACCGGTGACATCGCCGCGATGTGGTTGCGGGATTCGTCGGCGCAGGTCGAGACATACCTGCGGGTGGCGGCCACCCATGCCGGGCTCCGCGATGCCCTCGTCGGCGTCGCGAAACAGCAGGCCGCCTACTACGCGATCGACCCGTATGCCAACGCCTACAACGAATACCCGACCGACGGGCACGACGAGCACGGACACGACACGCCGCCGCCGCTACCGGAGGTGTGGGAGCAGAAGTACGAGCTCGACTCGCTCTGCTACCCGATCCGGCTGGCGTACCTGCTGTGGCAGCGGGCCGACACGACCGACCATCTGGACGAGGCGACGCTGGAGATGTTCCGGTCGATGCTCGCCCTGATGGAGGTCGAGCAGCACCATGAGGACCGATCGCCGTACCGGTTCCAGCGGTCGGGTGAAAACCTGCCGCCGACCGAGACGCTGACACGGGAGGGCAAGGGCTCGCCGACGGGATACACCGGGATGGTGTGGTCGGGCTTCCGGCCGAGCGACGACGCTTGCACCTATCACTACCTCGTGCCCGCGAACATGTTCGCCGCCGTCAGCCTCGACCAGCTCGTCGAGATCGCCGACGAGGTGTACGACGACGAGGAGCTGGCAGAGCAGGCGAAACGCATCGGCCGCGAGATCCGGGCCGGCCTGGAGGCCCACGCGATCGTCGAACACCTTGTGCACGGACGGATCTGGGCCTACGAGGTCGACGGTCTGGGCAACCAACTGCTGACCGACGACGCGAACACGCCGAGCCTGCTGTCGGCGCCCTACGTCGGATTCTGTGCACCCGACGACCCGACCTACCTGGCCACCCGGGCGTTCGTCCTGAGTTCGGACAACCCGACCTACTACGTCGGGACCGCGGCCGCCGGGATCGGAAGCCCGCACACGCCACCACGCTTCGTCTGGCACATGGCACTGACGATGCAGGCGATGACGAGCACCGACCGGGGCGAGAAGGAAGCCCTCGTGCAGACCCTGCTCGCCACCACCGGTGGGACGGGCCTCATGCACGAGGGCTTCGATGTCGACGATCCGGCCCACTTCACCCGGCCGTGGTTCGGCTGGGCGAACAGCCTGTTCGCCGAACTGGTGCTGCGCCTGAGCGACCAGCACTGACCGACCAGTGCTGCGCCTGAGCGACTAGCTGGTCGGCTCGTCGTCGGTGTTGTCCGCGGCCGGCTCGTCACCTGTGTGGCTGCCGCTGGCGGCGTCGGCCATCAGGCGGTAGAGCGAGCGGACGGTGTCGTCGAGGATCTTCTGCGCGGAGGCCACGGCCTTCGCGTCGCCGAGCATCGACAACTGCTGCAGGGCGAGGTGGATCTGGGCCATCGACTTGCGGGTGTCGATGACGCCCTTCCACGGGTTCGCCACCGCGTCCCACGGGTTGTCGA
Source organism: Actinopolymorphaceae bacterium (assembly GCA_036786375.1). GTDB lineage: Bacteria > Actinomycetota > Actinomycetes > Propionibacteriales > DAIQRJ01 > DAIQRJ01. Next base: position 57,143 of record DAIQRJ010000017.1, on the reverse strand, counting down.
GGTCGTCGGCGTGCTTGGTCACGTAAGTGCGACCAGCCTCGCTGAGCTGGAACAGCTTCTTGCCGTCCACCTGCACGGGCTCGATCAGGCCTTCGTCTTCGAGGGCAGCCAGGGCCGGGTAGACCGAACCTGCGCTCGGCTTCCACATCTGCTGACTGCGCTCGGTGATGTCGCTGATCAGCTGGTAGCCGTTGCGGGGTTCCTCGGAGAGCAGGGCGAGGATGGCCGCGCGGACGTCACCGCGCCGGCCGCGACCGGGGCGACCGAAGCCGCCGCGTCGTCCGCCGCCGAACGGGCCCCCGAAACCGCCAGGCCCACCCGGACCGCCGAGACCACCAGGGAGGCCGAACCCGCCAGGCCCACCGGGGCCGAAGCCACCTGGACCGAAACCGCGGCCACGGCGACGACCGCCGCGTTCACCGCGCTCGGGCCCGTCACCACGGTCGCCGTGGTGTTCATGCCCGGCATGGTGTTCATGGCCGGGACCGTCGTTGTTGCCGGACTCGCCGGCTGCCAGCCACCAGGGCCGGCCGAATGCATGCGCACTCATGATTACTCCTTCTGCTGAGAGCTTTCGGCTCCAGCTGTTTGTCGGGCGCAGAGGCTTCGCGTGGTCTGGTCAGCGCTGGGCCGCGGCTTAGTGCCGCCGGCGAGCTGGTGACCTTCGGACCGTTCATACGACGAGCGTCTCTTTCCGCCGATCTGTCATCGACGTGTTGTCGATATATCGGAAGAGTAGCGACGAAAATGGAGATGTGCAACCCCGAGGGCTGAATTGGTTCCGGGAGCCGCCTCGGTCAGGCGTTCCGTGCGGCCGTACGCACGCGTTGTCTGACACCCGAGCCGCCACCACGCGAAGGGTCGAGCAGCTGGGCGTTCCGCTGATATTCGCGTCGTCGATGCAGCCTGACCCGGAGCGCTGAGCGTGAAACCAGCCGCCGTCTCACTTCCACTACGCGAATATCAGCGGATTGGGGTCAGACCTCGAACCAGGTCGGGCGGTGGCCGGGTTGGACGACCGGGAGGTCGACCAGCGGCGCACGGAGCATCGGCAGCGCCGGGCCGGCCGTCGACGGACCGAAGGGGCACGCATCGTCGAGGAAGGCCAGCAGCTCGCCCCGCACGACGAGCCCGACGAGCCGTTCGAGACCGCTCCGCGCACCCTCAACCTCGACGGCCGACAGCAGCCCGACGGAGATCGCCTCGTCGAACTCGTCCACGTCGATGACGTCGTGCGAGAGACCGTCCGCCCGAACCAGAACGTCGAGGAACAGGTCGACTCCGTAACCGCGGACGGGTCGCTGAGCATCGGCGTCGAGATGTCGCAGTTGAACGCGAACGGCCGCGCAACCCCTTGTGTCGCAGGCGTTTCGACGATCCCGCCGGCTCGGTCGAAGGTCGCGGTGACCTTGAACCACTCGGCAGCGAACGCGTAATGGCGCACGACAACGCCGTCGAACTCGGCCTCGCACACGAACGCCGAGCCGTCCAGCCTCAGCACATCCCGTCGCGGCGCCTGGAACTGTCGCACGTACGGCTCGTCCGGATGGAAGTCGAAGTCGCTGACCAGCTCGACATCCACCAGGGTTCAGAAGCCTTCGGCGATCGCTGCCGTCGCGTAGAGCCAGGCCGTGCGGGTCGCCGCGGCGAGGTCCTCGTGGACGATCGGCCCGCCCTGCACCAACGACTCGTCGTACGGCACGTCCACCACGGCCCGGGTCAACGCGCCGAAGTGCCGATGCAGCCGCGGCGACAACCCGGCGTCGGGCGTCCTCGCCGGCGCCGAGAGGATCGTCACCGCGTTGGCCACGGCCTCCTCGTGCCCGGTCGCCCGCAGCGCGTCGATAGCCCACGCCGCGCCCCGGGACGTGTCCTCGCGGATCGTCGACACGATCACCAGCTGGTCGGCCGCTTCGAGCGCCGCCTGCCAGTTGGACGCGCGCATGTTGTTGCCGGTGTCGACCACGAGCGCCCGGTAGAAGCGCTGCAGCGTCTTGTGCAGGGCGGTGAACGCCTCGCCGTCGATGGACGCGGCGGACGCGGCGTCCTCGTCGGAGGCGAGCGCGTCGAACTGGGCGCTGCCCTGGCTCCGGACGTAGTTGTCCAGGTCGCCGATCCGGCCCGCACTGTCGTCCTTGAACTGCTCGAGATCGCGCAGTAGGTCGACGGCGGTGTTGGTGTGGCGGGTCGGCTGGGCGCGCCAGCCGAGCGTCCCGCGGGTCTCGTTGTTGTCCCACGCCAGCGTGTAGCCGCCGCGGTGGGTGCCGAACGCAGCCGCGATGAGGACGGTCGCGGTGGTCTTGTTCGCGCCGCCCTTCGAGTTGATGACGACGACGGTCTTCGGTCCGTCGAGGCTGCGCTGGACCGCGCTCACCGCGGCGCGGAGGCGGAGTTCGGCCGGGCTCGGACCGAGCTTGACCAGGCCGCCGGTCGCGGTCCGGACGCCGGCCCGCCAACCGCTCATCGCCGGTCCGGTGTTCGGCGCCGCACGGCCGGAGAGGAGGTCCTCGAGGGTCGGGACGCGAGCAGCGTGCGCACCGGGCGCGGCCGCGGCGACGTCAGGTACGACAACCGGAGCCGGAGCCGGAGCGGCCGGCGCAGGAGCCGACGGAGCAGGTGCCGCAGCAGGAGCGGTGTCGACGGGTGCCCAGGTCGCGGGCGCGGGAGTCGGCGGGGCCGGAGGCGTGGGCAGGTCGGGATGCGGTGGGCTCGGATCCTCGTCGGCAGTGACCTCGCCGGACGGGTGCAGCACGAGGAACCGTGTGGCCTCGCTGTCGCGTGCCTCGACCCGCACCGCGCGGCCGAGGTTCTGGACGACCTCGTGGAAGACGTAGCCGGAGCAGTCCTGGCGAGCGGCGTCGACCGACGTGGCCCGGACCGGGTGCGAGACGCCGTCGACGAGCATCTCTCCCGTCCCGTCCGGGCGGGCGATGGCGATCGGGGACGTCAGGACGTCGCTCAGGGTGCCGGTCACGGGTTCCTCCATCAGGGCCGGCAACGCATCTTGCACGTTGCGCTGCCGGGTAGTTCGGGATTCGGAGGGTTTGTCCGCTGGATGGATGCTATTTGGCCGGGCCTCGGGTCAGGACCACGAATGCACAGGCACCGGATAGCGTCTCGTCTGTGCCAGCTACCGACGTCGTCGTCATCGGCTCCGGCCCGAACGGGCTCGCGGCGGCCGTGGTCACGGCCCGGGCCGGTCTGAGTGTCGTCGTGGTCGAGGCCCAGCCGAGCATCGGCGGCGGCGCGCGCACCCTCGACCTGCACCTGGCCGACGGCGTCGTCCACGACATCTGCTCGGCTGTCCACCCGATGGCTCTCGCCTCGCCCTTCCTGGCGGCGTTCGACCTGGCCGCCCGTGGCGTGGAGTTGCTCGTCCCCGAGGTGAGCTACGCGCAGCCGCTCGACGGTGGTCGCGCGGGGGTGGCGTTCCGCGACGTGGCCCGCACGATCGCCGAGCTCGGAACCGACGGCCCGGCGTGGAGGTCGCTGTTCGGCCCGCTCGTAGACCACCAGGACTCCGTGGTCGAGGTGGCCCTGGGCGATCACCGGCGCGTCCCGCACGGGCTGGGGACGGCGACCCGGATGGTGCTGCGCATGCTCGAGCAGGGCTCCCCGCTCTGGCACACACGCTTCGGCGGCGACGCCGCGCCGGCTCTCCTCACCGGTGTCGCCGCGCATGCGATCACCCAGCTCCCGTCGTTGTCGTCGGCCGGGACGGCGCTGCTGCTCGGCTCGCTCGCGCACGGGACCGGCTGGCCGATCCCGCGTGGTGGCTCGCAAGCGATCACCGACGCGCTCGTCGCCGACCTGCGCGCGCACGGCGGACGGATCGACACCGACACCGAGGCCACCTCGTTGGGCGGCCTTCCGTCGGCGCGGGCCTACATCTTCGACACGACCCCGCGCACCCTGGCGCGGGTCGCCGGCGCGCGGCTCCCCGAGCGCTACCGACGCGCGCTCGAACGAGCCACCTACGGCAACGCCGCCGCGAAGGTCGACTTCGTGCTGTCAGGGCCGGTGCCGTGGACGCATCCCGGGGTCGCCCGGGCGGGGACCGTGCACGTGGGCGGCAGCCGGGGCGACATGGTCGAGGCCGAGGCGGCGGTGGCAGCCGGACGCCACGCCGATCACCCGATGGTGCTGGTGAGCGACCCCGCCGTGCTGGACGAGACCCGCCTCAACGCGGCCGGCCTCCGGCCGTTCTGGACCTACGCCCACGTCCCGTCGAACTCCACGCTCGACGCAACCGAGGCCGTCACCGCGCAGGTCGAGCGCTTCGCACCGGGCTTCCGCGATCTCGTCGTCGCGTCGTCGGCGATCCCGGCCTCGAAGCTCAGCGAGCACAACGCGAACTATCCCGGCGGCGACATCGGCGGCGGCCGGATCACCCTGCCGCGCATCCTCCTCGGCCCGGTGCCGCGCTGGGACCCCTACGCCACACCGGCACCCGACGTGTTCATCGCCTCGTCGTCGACCCCGCCAGGGCCGGGCGTCCACGGCATGGCCGGCTTCCACGCTGCGAAGCGGGTGCTGCGCGACGTCTTCGGCATCCGTGAGGCCCCGGATCTGGCCCCGTAGGAATCGACGCTTCGTGCGCGCGTCGACGCGACGAGTCTGCGTCAGTCGCGCAGCGAGCTCATCCAGGATTCAACCTGGTCCGGGTCCCGTGGCACATCGTCGGACAGGATCCGATATCCGTCCTCGGTGACCAGGACGTCGTCCTCGATGCGGATGCCGATCCCGCGCAACTCGGCCGGCACGGTCAGGTCGTCGGCCTTGAAGTACAGCCCGGGTTCGACCGTCAGGACCATCCCGGGACGCAGGACCGCGCCGTGGTAGGCCTCCTGCCGCGCGAGCGCGCAGTCATGGACGTCGAGGCCGAGGTGATGACTGGTCCCGTGCACCATCCACCGGCGGTGCTGCCCGCCGTCGGGAGCCAGCGACTCCGCCGGCGTCACCGGGAGCACGCCCAGCTCGGCCAGCTTTTCTGCGACGACCCGGCTCGCTGCGGCGTGGACGTCGGAGAACACGTTGCCCGGTTTTACGGCTGCGAAGCCGGCGGCCTGGGCGGCGAGGACAGCCTCGTACACCCGGCGCTGGACGGGGGTGAAGCGGCCGTCGACGGGGATCGTGCGGGTGACGTCGGCGGTGTAGAGCGAATCGGCCTCGACACCGGCGTCGAGGAGCAGCAGCTCGCCCGGCGCGACGTCGCCGTCGTTGCGGATCCAGTGCAGCGTGCACGCGTGCGGGCCGGCCGCGGCGATCGTGTCGTAGCCGACGCCGTTGCCGCGGTGGCGGGCGACGAGCTCGAAGACACCCTCGACCCAGCGCTCGCCGCGTCCGCGCTCGACAGCGGTGGGGAGGGCCTTCACGACCTCGGCGAAGCCTTCGGCGGTCGAGCGGCAGGACAGCTCGAGCTGCTCGATCTCGTAGGCGTCCTTGATCAGCCGGAGCTCGGACAGGAACGACCCGAACGTCGTGTCGGCTTCGGTCGTCGCCCCACCGGCTGCGTGGACGAGGTCGGTGACGTCGTCGTCGACGGCTGGGACGACGCGGGTCGGGACGAGGCCGTCGTCCTTGGCAAGTGCGTCGGCGAGGTCGTCGATGTGGCGGCAGGTCAGGCCGAGCTCGATCTCGACCTCACCGAGCGACGGACGCGGGCCGATCCAGAACTCGCCGTAGCGGGCGTTGCGCCAGAACTCCTCCTCGTCACGCTCGCCACGTGGCTTGAAGTAGAGGAAGGCATCGTGGCCGTCGTCGTCCGGGCGGGGTTCGAGGACGAGGACCGCATCCGGCTCGCGGTCGCCACCGAGGCCGGTGAGGTGGACGAACGCCGAGTGCGGACGGAACCGGTAGTCGCAGTCGTTGCTGCGGACCTTGAAGCCACCGGCCGGGACGACGAGGCGCTCACCTGGGAACGCGGCGCTGACGACCTCGCGGCGCCGGGACGCGAACATCACCGACGGAAGCGGCCCCTCCGGTGCCGGGGGGCGCGGCGCCCAGCCGGTGGCGATGGAGTCGACGAGACCCTTCGACGGGCCGGGCGAACGGTTCGGCGATGCGGCCTGCTTCTCACTCATCAGCCCATGATCGCATCGTCGGTCCCGCCTGCCCGCGTGTCGCTACGCTCACCTGGATGACCTCTTCCGCGTTTCCGGTGCTCTGGCTTTGCGGTCCGCCGGGCGTCGGCAAATCAACGGTCGGGTGGGAGCTGTTCGCCGAGCTCGACCGGGCCGGAGTCGCGGCGGGTTACGTCGACATCGACCAGCTCGCCATGTCCTTCCCCACGACTGACGACGATCCCGGCCGTGACCGGATGAAAGCCCGGAACGTGCGGGCGGTGATCGCCAACGCCCGGGCCGCCGGTGCCCGGTGCGTCATCGTGTCCGGCGTGCTAGAGGTCGACACGGTCGGCGTCTATGTCGATCAGCTCGACGAGGTGACGCTGACCTGGTGCCGGCTTCGGGTCGGTCGCGACCAGATCACCGAGCGGCTCGCCCGTCGCGGCTGGAGCGACGGGGCCGTCGAGGAGTCGCTGCAGAACGCGGAGTCGATGAACGGGAGCGACTTCGCCGATCTGAGCGTCGACACCTCAGGGTTGTCGGTTCTCGAGGTGGCCGGGCTGGTCCGCGCCGGTGTCGCCTGGTGGCCGGCCGCAGGTGGTGAGCGCGCCCGCGACAGCGCCTCGCCGGTCTCGTCGGCCAGCGCCGCGCCCGGACCGGTGCTGTGGGTATGCGGCCCGACCCGACCGACGATCCGGACAACCACCGGATGAAGGCAGCAAACCTTGCCGCCTTATGGACGGCCTACCGTGACGCGGGCGCGCAGTGCCTGATCCTGAACGGACAGGTCGACACCGTGGACGACGTGCAGAGGTACACCGACGCACTGCCGGCAGCGACGGTGATGCTGTGCCGACTACGTGCCGGCCGGAGCGAGCTCACCCGGCGGATCCTGCGCCGCGGCGAGCCGGGCGGTCTCGAACTGGCCGGCGACGAGCTGGTGGGTCAGCCCTATGTCGTTCTCCGTCGAGTGATCGAGGGCGCGATAGCGATCGGCGAGGAGCTCGAGCGGGCCGAGATCGGTGAGCTGCGCGTCGAGACCGATGGGCGCGGCATCGACGAGGTAGCCCGAGAAATCCGGTCCCTGGCTGACGATTGGCCGCACGGCGCGCTGGCGCGACGATGACGCGACACCGGTTCCACGGCGACCCCGCGCGCTTCGATGTGCTGGCGGGCTTCGTCAGCGAGCGATTCCCGGACGCACGCTATGTCGCCGATGTGGCCGGCGGTCAGGGGATGCTGGCGCGCCTTCTCGCCAAGCGGCACGGTCTCGAGTGCGACGTGATCGACCCTCGTGGCTGGACGCTGAAAGGCGTGTCCCACCGGGAGGTCGAGTACACGTCTGACATGGCCGACTACTACGACCTCGTCGTTGGGCTGCACCCCGACGAGGCCCTGCGTCCGGTCGTGGAGTCCGCCGCTGTGCGACCTGTCGTCGTCGTGCCGTGCTGCAACTTCTGGAGCCGGTCCGAGCGGCTCGGGCGCGATGCTCTGATCGATGCGATCGACGCTCACCAGCATGGGCTCGGTGGGACGACCGAACTGGTGTCGTTCGGATTCAGCGGCCCGAAGAACACCGGCCTGGTGCTGATTCCGCCGGCAACATCTGGGCCGGACGGGTCGTTGGTGTGGCCGTCGGCGTCCACCCGCTAGACTGACGGCACACCGGACACATTTCATGTGTCCCCGGTCGTCTGCTCGAGCGTCGCCCATCGGCGCCGTATCGCCTCCTCGAAACGCGAGAGAGTCTGCAATCGCGGCCATCGACGTTCAGGATTCCTCTTGTCTTCGCAGCTTTCCCGTTCCCAGAACACCCATGCCCGCACCTCGGCACCGGTCGCTCGCGCGTCCGTCGTCGAGTCGGTCTCAGCAGATGCGACGTTCGCGTCTCTCGGTGTTCCCGCTCCGCTCATCACCGCGCTCACCAAGCGCGGCATCGATGCGCCCTTCCCCATCCAGACCGCGACGCTCCCCGACTCGTTCGCCGGTCGTGACGTCCTCGGCCGCGGCCGCACCGGCTCCGGCAAGACCATCGCCTTCGCCCTCCCGCTGATCGCTGCACTGGCCGCCTCCAAGCGGACCCGCCAGCCCGGCAAGCCGCGGGCCCTCGTCCTCGTCCCGACGCGTGAGCTCGCCGCCCAGGTCCACGAGACCATCGAGGCGCTCGCGCCGTCGCTCGGGCTCAACTCCATGACGATCTTCGGTGGCGTCGGCCAGGTTCCCCAGGTCAATGCGCTGCGTCGCGGTATCGACGTCTGCATCGCCACTCCGGGTCGCCTCGAGGACCTCATGGGTCAGGGCCACCTGCGCCTGAGCTCGATCGAGGTCACCGTTCTCGACGAGGCCGACCACATGGCCGACCTAGGATTTCTCCCGGCGGTGAAACGAATTCTCGACACCACCCCTGCCAACACCCAGCGGCTGCTCTTCTCCGCAACGCTGGACCGCGGTGTCGACGCGCTCGTCAAGCGGTACCTGCACAACCCGGTCACGCACTCGGTGGACGACGAGTCGTCGCACGTGCCGGAGATGGCGCACCACGTCTTCCTCGTCACCACCGACTCCAAGCCCGCCGTCGTTCGTGAGCTCGTCTCGGGTCAGGGCCGCACGCTGGCGTTCACCCGCACGAAGCACGCGGCGAAGAAGCTCGCCAAGCAGCTCACGGCATCCGGCGTCCCGGCGGTCGACCTGCACGGCAACCTGAGCCAGAACGCACGCCAGCGGAACCTGGCCGCGTTCGGCGACGGTGAGGTACGGGTGCTCGTCGCGACCGATATCGCCGCGCGTGGCATCCATGTCGACAGCATCTCGCTGGTCGTGCACGTCGACCCGCCGACCGAGCACAAGGCCTACCTGCACCGCTCGGGCCGCACGGCCCGCGCCGGTGCCGAGGGCACCGTCGTCACGATCGGGACGCGCGAGCAGCGCAACGACGTCCAGGTGCTGATGCGCCAGGCGTCGATCCACCCGACCACGCGCACCATCGAGCCCGGTGACCCGGCGATCGTCGCGCTGACCGGTCCGGCCGCGGCGTTCGTCCAGCCCGCACCCGTGTCTGCGCACGCCGAGCGCGATTCGGATCGTTCCGGGGGTGCGTCGCGTCGTCGTAGCCCGGCGGGCGCGGCATCTGTCGGCAACGGCGGTGGCCGCTCCGGCGGCGGCCAGCGCTCCGCGGCGCCGCGTACCTCCGGTGGCGCCGGCAGCTCACGCGGGCGCGGCAGTTCGGCCGCCGCGCAGGCAACGCCGAACCGCGGCGCAGCCGCGTTCTCCTCGCAGGCCGGTCGCCGGGGTCGCTGACGTTTCGCCTTGCCGGTTGGGGTTCTGGAGTTTGAACCTCAACCGGCAAGGAAACGTTTGGCCATCGGCAGGACGATCTCGGCGCATTGCACCACGCCCATGTGGGTGGTCGCCGGGCACCGCGAGCTGCGAGCCGGGGATCAGCTCGTGCATCGCGACCGCGTGCTCGAGCCTGACGAAGTCGTGGTCGCCGACGATCAGCAACGTCGGTGCGTCGATCGCGCGCATCGTGTCGTCGCTCCAGCCCTCGAACGCGCCCACCATGGCTGATGCCTTCGCCATGAACGCACCGAAGTGGGCCGGATCGGGCGCGACGCGCGTGGGGGCCCGCGGCATCTGACGGAAGTCGTCCTCGGTCGGCAGCAGGTCCGAGTTGAGGTGCGCCTGCGGATTGAGGATCTCGTTGCGGTATCCGTCGGCCCGGTAGTGGGCCGAGGCGAGCACGACCCGGCCGGCGCGGTCGGCGCCGCTGATGGCGGTCTGCATGGCCGTCAACCCGCCGAGGCTGAAGCCGAACAGCTCGGCCCGCTCGACGTCCAGGAGCAGCTCGACATTCCGGTTTGCACGAGGCGACATCGTCCAGCGTGGCCTCCGCAGCGACCCAACCGCTGACACCGCTCGGCCACCGCTGCACGATTCCGAGGCTCGGAACCTCCGATTTCACACCTGAACCCTTCGCCGAAGCCCCCGGCATCCAGGGATACTTAGCTGAATCTGAGCGCCGCGGCGAGGGACGAAGCGCTAGAACGTGCGCAGCTGGACGCGAGACCGCCTGCACGGGCGCCCACCGCGTTGCGCGTTCGACTGTCAAACACCCGCTTCCGCAGCCAAACCCTGCACGACCAGCCGCTGCATTAAGGTTTACCGAGGTCACCTCGCCGGTCCGGTGCCCGGCAGCGTGCCCGGCAGCGTGGCCGGCTCGAGTCGCCGGTTCCGGGGCCCGGATCTGCGTCCGGGCCGCGGACAGCCACCTTCAAGCAGCGATACCGAGGGAGCAGTCACCGTATGGCAGACGTAGTTCGAGACCAGTGGCAGCCGAGTCTGGACTCTGGGCTTCTCCGTCGCGACCGGAGGGGCGGCCCATACGACGCATACATCCCAGATCCGATTGCGGGGCGAAGCATCGCGATCGGCTCGGAGCTGGGTAGGAAGTCGGCCCAGGCAGAACGTGTTGTACGAGCACTGAGCGTCGGTCCCGGGTCGGACGCACTGGAAGGAATCTCGCGACTCTTACTTCGCTCCGAGGCCATCGCGAGCTCAATGATCGAAGGTATCGCTCCCTCACCCCAGCAGGTCGCGATCGCGGAGCTCGCAGAGGACGAGCAAGTTCGAGGTTTCAGCGAGCAGGCAAGACTCGTTGCCAATAACATCCAGGTACTCCGGCGCGCCAGCAGCGAGCTCTACACCCTTGAGAACGTGGCCGTGGAGGACATCGTGCGCCTACACGCATCTCTGCTGCCCGACGAACGACAGCACCGAGGTCTACGAACCGTGCAGAATTGGATAGGCGGGTCAAACTGGCACCCGCTCGACGCACAGTTTGTTCCGCCTCCGCCGATACACGTAAAGCCACTAATCGAGGACCTCGTCGAATACATAAACGGGTCCGCCCACGCTACCCTCGTTCAAGCAGCACTGATGCACGCGCAATTCGAAACAATCCATCCCTTTACCGACGGGAACGGGAGGGTCGGGCGCGCCCTGATCCACACCGTCTTGACCCGCCGAGGCCTGACTCGAGGCGCGAAGCTGCCGGTCAGCTTGGTTCTCGCCACTTTGCATCACGACTACGTCGACGGGCTCAACGCCTATCGCTATCACGGAGCAAGTGACTCAGAGGAGGCGGTCAAGGGCACGCGGCAGTGGCTTCACACATTTCTTGACGCGTCAATTATCGCAGCGAGTCAGGCTCAGCAACTTGCGACGGACGTCGCCGAACTGAGAGCAGACTGGGAGGATCAGCTCGCGAGATATCGAACGAGTCACGGACTGCGAGCTGCACCCCGCTCCGGCTCGGCGATCGCGAAGCTTCTCCAGACACTGCCCGAAGTCCCGATCATGACAACGCGTACTGTGCAGCGACTCCTCAACATATCCTTTCCCCCAGCGCGCGCCGCGCTCGACGAACTCGCCGATGCTGGGATACTAACGCGCCGAAGTGTCGAGAACAACACCACTGGTTACCTAGCAACCGGCGTTTTCAGCCTTGTTACCTACGCCGAGCGTAGGATGGCGAGTACTCAATTTGACACACGGATTGCGCTGCCCGGGCGCCCAGTTGCTGCCCGACCGCCGGTCGCACCCGGCGGCTACACGGATTGAGGGCGGATACTTCGTCATTGCTCTCCGAGCATCACTCCATATCCCGGCGCCGAGAACCGCAATCCGCGGGAGGCGGGCAGCGCTGGCGGGCACATCGTGGGGTGCGCACGTCTAGCGCGTCGATGTGGCTTTCCATTCGCGTCCGTCGAGCGCGGCTCAACCGGTCGGCGTCGAGGGCTCGCTGGAACGCCTCGTCGGTGACGATCAGGACGAGGTCGAGGTCGGAATCGGGCCGTTCGAGACCGCCGGCGACCGAACCGTCCACGACGACGGGCGATCATGTCCGGGCCGAGGCGTGCGACGGCGACGAACCGCTCGACGGCTGCTTCACGGTGCTGCATGAAGCGACGCTCGCTTCCTGGGCTGCTGACGGAGTCGCAATGATGGCCCACGTGCCGTCGAAGCTCAGACTCCAAGCGCCTTGGCGAACTGCGCCGGACTGATCACACGTATGCGCTGCCCTCGTCGCACTCGCTCGCGCACGGAGAACAGCTTCGTGCCCTCACTTGAACCCAACGTTGCCGCAAGGCTTCCGCGCACAACGATCGTAGTCTGTCCGTTTACGTCATCTTGAACGTCGGCACCAGCAGCTCGAGCTCGCTTCGCCGCGTCTGTGCGAACCATGTCGGGAAGTCTTCCTGTAAAGACGATGTTGTGGTCAGCCAACGACTTCGGCGGCGCTTTGGTCACACCAACGAGTGACCGCGACACCAAGGCATCCAATGCGTCATCCGCATCACTAAATCGGTTCGGCCGGTCGCCCAGAGCGTGCCAGAGCCAGCTCTTGAAGTCGTCCGTCGCTCTTAAGTTCTTCAGTGCACCTGGTCTCATTGACAGCGCGCTCGCCACCTCACCAGTCAGCAGCGAGATGGCGAGGAGTCCTATCTGGTAAACGTCATCAGAAGGACTCCAAGATCGGAGCCCGAGGTCTGGAGGAGAGAAGTCTGCGTTTAGAAATGAGACGCCGCCGCTCGACGAGCTTAATCTTTGCTTCGAGATGCCAAAGTCGCCAAGAACCAGCTTTCGTTTCTTCAGATAGACATTGTCTGGCTTTATATCCCGATGAGTTATGCCCTTGGAGTGCATGTCGCCGAGAAATTTCAGAAGCCCTACCAACTCCGCTCGGGCATGCTTCTCGTTCCATCGCGCAGATTCCGATCCGTCGAACGAGTCTAGCAACGTGCCTTCAGCCATATACTCGAGGACTAGCGTGTAGCGACGCGACTGTCTCCGGGCAGTCGAAACGACGCTCACAAAGGCGTCTTGAACGCGCACGACTCGAGCATTTGCCGATAGGAGTTCGCCAAAGTATGACTCCCCAAGCCAGTCGAGACGGCTCGTGCACTCCTTCACGCAGACAGGGTCACCAAATACCTTGTGGCGAGCGGTGACCTGGTCCGCGAGATATACCTTTCCGAACCCACCTTGCCCGAGGAGTTTCCCGATGCGGTACCGCTGGCCATCGTCACCTCTGATCTCCTCACCAAGCTTGAAGGCCGCCATTGTTCCGTTCCGGTGTCGACGCCCCGCCCAGGTTGAGCCTCGGGCGCGCTGCGTGGTCCCGCTCGGTCGTAAGCCATCATGATGGCCGTGGGACAGCACAGTGCTCGTCGATTCGATACAACGAAGTCCTGGACCGGTCGCTGATGGTCGGCACCACTCCCCGCCTCGACGCCTTGCGTGCCCGAGCGGACGTGATGGTCGAGCAGCTGGCCACGCTTGTCTCGACCGAGACGCCGTCGGAGGACCTGGCCGCTTGCGCGACCGGGGCACGCGTCCTTTCGGCGCTGGCCCAGGACGTCATCGGCGACCCTGGCGAGATCGTCGAGGTCGATGGCGGACAGCACTTGCACTGGCACTGGCCCGCGCCCGACGGCCGCCAGTCGATCGCGCTGATCGGGCACTTCGACACCGTCTGGCCGATGGGCACCCTCGCGCGCTGGCCGTTCACCATCGACGGAGCCGACGGCACCGCCACCGGGCCCGGCTGCTTCGACATGAAGACCGGGATCATCCAGCTCCTGCACGCCATCGCCACCCTCGACGACCGGTCCGGCCTGGAAATCCTCCTCACCAGCGACGAGGAGATCGGCTCCGGCACCAGCCAGGCGCTGATCGAGGAGATCGCTCGACGCTCCACCGCGGCACCCATCCTCGAACCGGCCGCGTCACCCGAAACGCTCAAGGTCGGCCGCAAAGGCACCAGCTGGTATCGCATCGACGTCCACGGCCGCGCCGCGCACGCCGGCCTCGAGCCGGAGAAGGGCGCGAACGCACTCGTCGAGCTCGCGCACCTGGTCCTGGCCCTCGACGGGATTGCCCGACCCGGGATCGGCACCACCGTCACGCCGACACTGGCCGCGGCCGGCACCGCGGGCAATGTCGTACCCGCGACCGCCGCGCTGACGATCGACGTCCGGGTAGCCGAGCCGGACGAGGCCGGCCGCGTCGACCGGGACATCCGCGCGCTCGTGACCACCGTCCCCGGCGCCTCGCTGACGGTCGCCGGCGGCCCGAACCGTCCGCCGCTACCCCCGTCATCGGGCGCGGCACTCCTCGCGCAAGCATCGCGTCTCGCCGAGAACCTGGGCCTGGGCCGGCTCGAGGGCATCTCCGTCGGCGGCGGCTCGGACGGCAACTTCACCGCGGCCGCCGGGTGCCCGACGCTCGACGGACTCGGCGCGATCGGCGCGGGCGCTCACGCCGAAGGTGAGTGGGTCTCGACCGCCGCCATGCCCGAGCGCGCCGCGCTCCTGGCGGACCTCCTCGATGCCGTTCGCGTCACCGGCTGACTACCGTCGCGAACCCAACCCACTCCGCACGAAAACGGCGTTATGCTCCGCCAACTCATCAAGCCGCTGCACCGGAGGACTGCCATGGCGTTCAGGACACGTGCGGTTGCCGCGATCGGCAGCCTGGCGGTCGCCCTGCTGTGGTGGGTCGTCCCGATGGCACCAGCCAGGGCAGCCGGCGTCACCGCGGTTCCGACGCCCGACCACGTCGTGATCCTCGTCCTCGAGAACCACTCGATCTCGAACATCCTCGACAACCCGGACGCCCCGTACATCAACTCGCTGGCGACATCCGGCGCCAACATGACCCAGTCGTACGCCGAGACGCACCCGAGCCAGCCGAACTACATCGCACTGTTCTCCGGCTCGACGAACGGCCTGACCGACGACAGCTGTCCGCACACCTACACGACCGACAACCTCGGTGCCCAGGCCATCGCCGCCGGGATCGGATTCACCGGCTACTCCGAAGGCCTGCCGAGCGTCGGCTACACCGGCTGCACGAGCGGGCGGTACGCACGCAAGCACAACCCCTGGGTCAACTTCTCCAACGTCCCGGCCGCCTCGAACCAGCCGCTGACGAGCTTCCCGACCGACTACTCGACCCTGCCCGCCATCTCGTTCGTGATCCCGAACCTCGACCACGACATGCACGACGGCACGATCGCGCAGGGCGACACCTGGATCCACGACAACCTCGACGGCTACGTCCAGTGGGCGAAGACGCACAACAGCGTGCTCGTGCTGACGTTCGACGAGGACGACAACACCCCCGCCAACCAGATCCCGACCGTCATGGTCGGTCAGCGGGTGCAGCCGGGTCAGTACTCCGAGCACATCGACCACTACAACGTCCTGCGCACGATCCAGGACGGCTTCGGGCTGCCGCCGCTCGGCAACAGCGCCACGGCCGCGCCGATCCTCGACATCTGGACCCCGGCGCCGGGTGCGCCTCAGGCCGCCTTCACGCTGAACTGCGCCGATCTGACCTGTTCGGCGGACGGCTCCGCGTCGACCGCGACGACCGGCACCATCACCGCATGGGACTGGACATGGGGTGACGGCGCCGCGACCTCGGGCACGACCAGCAGCCACACCTATGCCACGCCCGGCGACTACACGGTGACCCTGCGCGTGACGGACGACTCCGCCCGGACCGCGCAGACCACACACATCGCATCGGCGCGATCTCCCGGCGGCGGCACGGTCTTCGCCTCCGACGGGTTCGGCCGGACGTCGTCGAGCGGCTTCGGTCTCGCCGACATCGGCGGCGTGTGGGCGGTCGCCGGGTCGGCGTCGAACTACACTGTCGCCGGCGGGGCCGGGCTGATCCGCATCGTTGCCGGGTCGGGTCCGAACGCCTACCTGGGCTCGGTGTCCTCCACCGACACCGACATGACCGCCGACGTCTCCCTCGACAAGATCGGGAACAGCGGCACCACGCAGGTCGCCCTGGTCGGCCGCGGCAACTCCTCGAACGCCTACCGCGGCAAGCTCGGGATCTCACCCGCCGGCGCAGTCACTGCCTACCTGACGAAAGTCGTGGCCGGCGTCGAATCGACGGTTGTGCAGGCAGCGGTCACCGGCCTCACCTACACCGCGGGCACCACGCTGCACCTACGCCTGCAAGTGGTCGGATCCGGCCCGACGTCGCTGAAGTTCAAGGTCTGGAAGGGATCCGACGCGGAACCGTCGGCATGGCGACTCTCGACCACCGATGCCACCGCAGCGGTGCAGACCGCGGGCGGGATCGGCTTGTGGAGCTACACGTCGGGCGCTGTGACGAACGGCCCGCTGACGCTCTCCGTCGACAATGTCAGTGCGCGGCCCACCGCCGCCCCACCGGCCAACGTGCCGCCGGTGGCCCGGTTCACCTCCACCACCAGCGACCTCACCGCCTCCCTCAACGCCTCGACCTCCACCGACTCCGACGGCACCATCTCGAGCTATAGCTGGGACTACGGCGACACCACCACCGGAACCGGCGCCAGCCCCACCCACACCTACACAACCGCCAACACCTACCAAGTGACCCTCACCGTCACCGACAACAACGGCGCCACCAACGCGGTCACCCACCCCGTCACCGTCACCGCACCCGCCGGTGGCTCTATCTTCGCGACGGACGCCTTCGGCCGGACGTCGGCCAGCGGGTTCGGCACGGCCGACCTGGGTGGCGCCTGGACCGTCGCCGGAACCGCGTCGAACTACACGGTGGCCAGCGGGGTCGGCAAGATCCGCATCGCCACCCCCGGCTCGGGCCCGAACGCGTACCTCAACTCGGTGTCCTCCACCGACACCGACCTGACCGCCGACGTCGCACTGGACAAGATCGGGAACAGTGGCAGCACCCAGGTCGCATTGGTCGGCCGCGGCAACTCCTCGAACGCCTACCGCGGCAAGATCGCGACCTCGCCCACCGGCGCGGTCACGGCCTACCTCACGAAGGTCGTCGCCGGAGCCGAGACGACGCTGATCCAGACGTCGGTCACCGGCATGACGTACACCGCTGGCACGACGCTGCACCTGCGCCTGCAGGTGGTCGGATCCGGCCCGACGTCGCTGAAGTTCAAGGTCTGGAAGGGATCCGACGCGGAACCGTCGGCATGGCGGCTCTCGACGACCGACTCGACGGCTGCTGTCCAGTCCGCCGGCGGGATCGGCGTGTGGACCTATCTGTCCAGCGCGGCCACCAACGCGCCGGTGACCATCAGCATCGACAACGTCGCAGCCCAGCACACCAACTGAGGCATCGACCCCCGCCGTTCGGAAGCCGGTGACGCAGACTCAGGCCAGATAGTGCTTCGGCAGCCGCGCGACCAGCGAGTAGTAGGTGTCGACCATGTTCCCGACGTACAGCTCGCCTGCCTGGGTGACAAGCTGGTAGGCGTCCCAGCGGTCCCAGCCGTACTCGCGCTCCAGCCACAGCACGAGCTGGACGTAGGCGATCCGGGCCGCGTCCTCCATCGGGCGGGCGCTGCCGACGGTCATGATCCGGTCCGGCGATTCGATCCGCGGCCAGGCGATCGGATGGTTCTTCACCAGGTCGAACGTGAGCGTGACCTTGCCGCTGATCTCCAGCGCGACACCGCACGCTTCACCCTCACCCTGGGCGGCGTGGCAGTCTCCGGTGAAGAAGTACGCACCGTCGACAGTGACCGGGAGATAGATCGTGTGACCGGCCTTCACGTCGGGGACGTCCATGTTGCCGCCGTGGGTGAACGGCGTCAGCGCCGACAGCGCCTCCAACCCGGGCGCCGTGCCCATCGTTCCCATGAACGGGGCAGCCGGGATGGAGAATCTCGAGGGGTCGTAGGAGAACGAACCATCGGGCTGGCGACGGTAGATCCAGACCTTCTCCGGCAACGGATCTTGCAGGGTCGGCGACAAGACGGTGGACGTCAGACCACCGAAGTCGGCCTTGAGGCAGCTGACAGCGAAGTTACGGGTGAGTTCGATGTCCTCGATGCGGACGACGAGCATGTCGCCGGGCTCGGCGCCCTCGACGATGATCGGCCCCGTCTGCGGATTGAGATACGCGCCGAGGACGTCGCTCGGCACCTGGCTCTCGTCGGTCAGCCGGCCCTCGAAAGCGTCCTCGGTGAACAGGGCAACAGTCTCGCCGGGCGACACCGTGGCGAGCGGCTCGTCGTACTTGCCCATCACGTAGGGATAGGGCTTCCGCGGGTGGATCTCACGCATGACGACCTCCGGGTGGACGGATCGCGGGCGGATCGATGTAGGCGTACGGCCGGAAAGCGATCGAGGCCGGGCCACCCTTGCGGGTGCCCGACCTCGATGAGCGTTGGAGAGATCTCCGACTCTACGTGCGCGAGGGGGGAGTTGAACCCCCACACCCTTTCGGGTACACGGACCTGAACCGTGCGCGTCTGCCTATTCCGCCACTCGCGCCAAACGCCGCAGAAGGTTAACACGCGAGCACCGCGCCCTGCTCATCCTCGTCGGCCCGACGAACCCGGCGAAACCATCCGTCCCGCCCGCTCGTTGGGCTCGTCGGACCCGGCCCTCCGAGTCCGGCGGCTACCATGCCACCGGGAGCCAGCCGGGCCGGCGCACGACCGACCCGCACACCCAGAGCCAGCACACGAGGAGGTTTCGTGAGCTTCGTCGCGCGTTTCGAGCGCACCCTCGAGGGCTTCGTCAACACGACCTTCGCGCGGCTCTTCCGCTCCGAGGTGAAACCGGTCGAGCTCCGCTCCGCGCTCGAACGCGAACTCGACAACACTGCTCAGGTGCTCTCCCGCGATTCCGCCCTCGCTCCCAACACCTTCGTCGTCGAGCTCAGCCCGAGCGACCACAGCCGCCTCGCCGGCTACGGCGAGACCCTCTCCGGCGACCTCGCGAAAGCCGTCGAGGAGCATGCGCAGGTCGAGAACTACACGCTTCCGGGCCGCGTCCAGATCGACCTCCGCCCGGCCGACGACCTCTCCACCGGCCGCTTCCGCGTCACCAGCAAGCCGGTCAGCGGCGGGCCCCGACCGCAGGCACCAAAGCCGCCAGTGACACCGCGACCGACGCCGTCCGCCAGCTGGGGGCCGCCCCCGACCCCGCCAGCCCCGACACCAACGCCGCCAACGCCGAAACCCGCCCCATCGCCGACGCCGTCGGATCCGACCGTCGCCCGGCCGCTCACGCCGTGGCTCGAGGTCAACGGCGCCAAGCACGAGCTGATACCCCCGGGCATCCTCATCGGACGCGGGAGTGAAGCCGACCTCCAGGTCATCGACCCCGGCGTCTCCCGCCGTCACGCCGAGATCCGGGTCGCCTTCATCGGCCGCCGCTACACCGTCACGCTGCACGATCTCGGCTCGACGAACGGCACGCTCGTCGACGGCACCCGCGCCAGTTTCAGCACGCTCGCCGAAGGCTCCGCCGTGACCGTCGGGAACACCGTCCTGACGATTCACATCCCCTCGCCGGCGCGGAGCTGAGCGCGTGTCCGAACTGACCGTCACGATCATCAAGCTGGCGTTCCTCGCTCTGCTGTGGTTGTTCATCATCTCCGCGGTCGCGGTGATGCGCGCCGACCTCTTCGGCACCCGGGTCGGGCGTGCACGGGACGCAAACGTGCTCGTCGGAGCAGCCCCCGCCGGCGTCGCTGCACCACCGCAGCCGAAGACAAAGCAGCCCAAGCAGCGCGCCACGAAACCGCCGAAACCACGCAGGGGACAGCCGACGCAGGCCGTCATCGTGGGCGGCAACGGCGCGGGCTCGGCGGTCCGGCTCGCCAACGACACCGTGACCCTGGGCCGCGGGCCGGAGTGCGACCTGACCATCGACGACGAGTACATCTCCACCCGGCACGCGGTCCTCCGTCAGCACGAGGGCCTCTGGTACGCCGAGGACCTCGGCTCCACCAACGGCACGTTCGTCGACGGCGCCCGCATCCACGGGCCGACCGAGGTCCGGATCGGCTCACTCGTGCGGCTCGGCAAGACCACGCTTGAGCTCCGGACGTGAGCATGCGGCTCTGGTTCTCCACGCTGTCCGAGATCGGCATGGTGCGCGCGAAGAACGACGACTCCGCCTACGCCGGGCCACGGCTGCTCGCGGTCGCCGACGGCATGGGCGGGCCACCGGGCGGTGACATCGCGAGCGCGCTGACGATCGACGCACTCCGCGAGCTCGACGTCACGTCGCCAGCCGAGAGCCCTGAGCGCGAGGCCGAGCGCCTCACCGAGGCCGCGCTGCTGGCGAACAACCGCATCTCCGCGCGGGTCGACTCCGAGTCCCGGCTGCACGGCATGGGCACGACCCTCACCGCGGCCCTGTTCACCGGCCAGGCGCTGGTGTTCGGTCACATCGGGGACTCCCGCGCCTACCTCTACCGCCCGGCCGACCGTGAGCTCGCCGCCGCGGCCGCCACTCCAGAGTCGGCCGACGCGGCGACGGCAGCCCTGCCCGGGCTGGTCCAGCTCACCAAGGACCACACGTTCGTCCAGTCCCTCGTCGACGAAGGCCAGATCACCCCGGAGCAGGCCGAGACGCACTCGCACCGATCCTGGCTGATCCGCGCCGTCGACGGCCGTGCCGACAACGACCCCGACACGTTCTTCGTCGACCTCGTCACCGACGACCGGGTGCTGCTCTGCAGCGACGGGCTCACCGGCTTCGTCACGATCCCCGCCATCCGCGACCACCTCGCCGCCGCCCCGGACCCGGCGCAGGCCTGCCAGGCGCTCGTGTCGCTCGCGCTGGACGCGGGCGCTCCGGACAACGTCACCTGCGTCGTCGCATTCGTCGTCGACGTCGCCGACGATCCGGCCGGGCCGACCGGGATCGGAGCAGCGTCAGCACCGGTGACGGCTGATGTCCTCGACTCACAGCACCCGATGCTCGTCGGGGCCGTGGCCGCGTTGGTCGGTGACGACTCCGGCGAGATCACGATGTCCGACGCGTCCGGCACCGCCCTGCTCGACCACGCCGAGGACGACGAGACCCGCGCGCACCGCTCCAGCGAGCAGGCCGAGGCGGACCGCTACGCACCGCGGCTGCAGTCCCGCTGGCGGCGGTTGCGCCGGATCGTGGTGGCGCTGGCCGTCGTCGCGATCCTGGTGATCGCCGGCGCGTTCGGCTACGAGTGGACTCAGCGTCAGTACTACGTCGGCCCGATCACCACGGCCGGCCAGCCCGCGTCGGTGGGGGTCTACAGGGGCATCTCGCAGCCGATCAGCGGGCTCAAGCTGGCGAACGTCTTCGAACCAGCTGATCTCAGGCTCGAGCAGCTGCCGACCTACCAGCGCGACATGGTGTCGCAGACGATCTCGGCCCGCGACCTGGCCGACGCCCGGGACATCGTCGCGAATCTGCAGACGATCGCCGCTGCGTGCGCGATCCAGTCCGCGCGCCTCGCGACGCCGACGCCGACCCCCAAGCCCAGCCCGAGCGGCTCGACCCGGGCGACTCCCGGCGCGACGCCGTCGCGCAGCGCAACGCCAGCGCCGACGCCGACCGCCTCGGCGACGCCGACCCCCACCGGCGTCAGCGACATCCCGTTCGAGTGCTCGGGCGTCATCCCCGCGACAGCGACGGCCGCCCCGTGAGTGCCGCCGCGATTCCCGCCGGGCCCGTCGGCGCCGCGGTCGCCGAGGCGGCGCCCGCCGACCTCGCGCACTTCCGCAAACGCCGCGGCGCCGAGCTCGGCCTGCTGCTCTTCGCCCTCGTCATCACCGCGGCCGCGTACGCGATCATCGACGCCTCGATCCTCGGTCACATCGAGCAGCGCAGCATCGCCGCCGTCGCGATCTTCACGCTCCTCGCGATCGCCGCGCACATCACCGTCCGGCTCCGCGCGGCCTATGCGGACCCCGTCCTGCTGCCCTGCGTGGTCTTCCTCAACGGGCTCGGCCTCGCGATCATCCACCGGCTCGACCTGGCATCGGCGGCGGCCGCAGCGGCCTCGGGGGCATCACCGCCGCGCATGGACGCGCTGCTGCAGCTGACGTGGACCACCCTCGCCGTCATCGCGTTCGTGGCCGTCCTGATCTTCCTTCGCGACCATCGGCTGCTGCAGCGGGTGACCTACACCGCCGGCCTGCTCGGCGTGATCCTGCTGCTCCTGCCGCTGATCCCCGGTCTCGGCGTCGAGATCCTCGGCGCACGCATCTGGATCCGCCTGGGCCCGCTGAGCTTCCAGCCGGCCGAGGTCGCCAAGGTCGCGATGATCATCTTCTTCGCGGGCTACCTGGTGACCAAGCGCGACGCCCTCGCACTGGCCGGGCGACGCGTCCTCGGGCTCGACCTGCCCCGCGCCCGGGACCTCGCCCCGCTGCTGCTCGGGTGGCTGATCAGCCTCGGCGTCCTCGTGTTCGAGCGCGACCTCGGGACGTCGCTGCTGTTCTTCGGGGCGTTCGTCGTGCTCCTCTACGTGGCCACCCAGCGCCCCGGCTGGCTCGTCCTCGGGACGATCCTGTTCGCCCTCGGGACCATGTTCGGCTACTCGGCGTTCGGGCACGTCCGCATCCGCTTCAGCGCCTGGCTGCATCCCTTCGCCGACACCGACGGCAGCTACCAGATCATCCAGTCCCTCTACGGCCTCGCCTACGGAGGCATCCTCGGCACCGGTCTGGGACAGGGCCGGCCGAGCCTGATCCCGCTGGCGAAGTCGGACTTCATCGCCGCCGGGGTCGGCGAAGAGCTCGGGGTGACCGGCTTCATGGCGCTGATCGTCGTCTACGCACTGGTCGTCGAGCGCGCGCTGCGGACGTCGCTGCTGTGCCGGGACCCGTACGGGAAGCTGCTCGCCATCGGCTTCGGCACCGTCTTCGCGCTGCAGGTCTTCGTGGTCATCGGCGGTGTGACGAAGCTGATCCCGCTGACCGGGCTCACCACCCCGTTCATGTCGCAGGGCGGATCCTCGCTGCTCGCCAACTGGGCGTTGGTGGCGCTGTTGCTCCGGGTCTCGCACCACGCCCGTCAACCACGGCCGGCGCCGAGCGTGCCGGTGTCGTCGGAGACGTCGGAGACGTCGAGTTTCGCGCCGATCCCCGGCATCGAACCACCCGAGGATCGAGCACAGGACTACCAGGCCCAGGACGACCAGAACACCCAGGCGGTACCGCTGTGAACGTGCCCATCCGCCGGATCATCGTCGTCTTCGGCCTGCTGTTCCTCGCGCTGCTGTGGAACGTCGAGTACGTCCAGGTCATCCAGGCGGGCTCGCTGTCGAAGCGCCCGGACAACCGTCGCGTCCTGCTCGACGAGTACTCCCGTGAGCGCGGGCCGATCCTCGTCGGCGGCGACCCGATCGCCCAGTCGGTCGAGACGAAGGACGCGCTCGTGTACCAGCGCGAGTATGTCGACGGTCCGCTCTACGGCCACATCACCGGGTTCTACTCCTCCATCTACGGCCGGACCTATCTCGAGGAGTCGGAGAACCCCATCCTGGCGGGCACCGACAACCGGCTGTTCGTCCGCCGCGTTATCGACCTCGCCACCGGGCACAACCCGCAGGGCGGCTCGGTGCTGTTGACGATCGACGCGCGTGCGCAGAAGGCGGCCGACGACGAGCTGGGTGACAAGGTCGGTGCGGTGGTGGCGATCGAACCGAAGACCGGCCGCATCCTCGCGATGGTGTCGCACCCGACCTACGACCCGAACAAGCTCGCGAGCCACAGCGCGTCGACGCAGCAGAAGGCCTACCAGACCTACCTCGCCGACCCGAAGAACCCGATGCTCAACCGGGCCACCCGTCAGCGCTACCCCCCGGGTTCGACGTTCAAGCTGATCACCGCGGCGGCCGCCCTGTCGACCGGCAACTACACCCCGAACTCGCTGCTCTCGAGCCCCAAGGTGTACGACGTCCCGCAGACGACGCACGACATCAGGAACGAGAACGACTCGACCTGCAACGCGGTCAAGGGTCAGCTGAGCATGAAGCAGGCGCTGGCGGTGTCGTGCAACACGACGTTCGCCGGCCTCGGAGTCGCGATCGGCGACGACGTGCTGCGCGCCCAGGCCGAGAAGTTCGGGTTCAACAGCACCCCGATGGACACGTTCCCAGACATCACCAGCGTGTTCCCGCAGCAGCTGGACATACCCGAGACCGCGCTGTCGTCGATCGGGCAGTACGACGTCGCCGCGACCCCGCTGCAGATGGCCATGGTGTCGGCCGGCATCGCCAACGGCGGCGAGGTGATGCGTCCGTACCTGTCCGCCGTGGTCCGCGGGCCCGACCTCCGGCCGATCTCGATCACCCGACCCCAGGTCGCGTCCACTGCGGTGTCACCGCAGGTCGCGGCGGAACTGACCCAGATGATGGAGGCCGTCGTGGCCAACGGCACCGGCAGGAACGCACAGATCCCCGGGGTGCGGGTGGCCGGCAAGACCGGAACGGCGCAGAGCGCGTCGGACCGTCCGCCGTACGCCTGGTTCACCGCGTTCGCGCCCGCAGACAACCCGCAGGTCGCCGTCGCCGTGGTCATCGAGGACAGCAACAGCGTCCGTGACGACATCTCCGGCGGGAAGCTGGCCGCGCCGGTGGCCAAGGCCGTCATCAAGGCGGTGCTCCAGTGAGCGGCAACACGCCCTACACGCCACCCGGCTCGCCGGCGGGAGCGCGACTGCTCGGTCAGCGCTACGAGCTCGGCGAGCTCCTCGGGCGCGGCGGTATGGCCGACGTCCGGCGCGGCTACGACACCCGGCTCGGACGGACGGTGGCGATCAAGACGCTGCGTTCGGACCTGGCCACCGATCCCTCACTGCACGCGCGATTCCGCCGTGAGGCGCAGAACGCGGCCGGGCTGAACCACCCGTCGATCGTCTCGGTGTACGACACCGGCGAGGACGAGCTCGACGGGGAGGAGATCCCCTACATCGTGATGGAGTTCGTCCCCGGACGGACGCTGCGCGACGTGCTGCGCGAAGGCCGGATGATGCTCCCGGAGCGGGCGCTGGAGATCACCTCCGACGTGCTCGGTGCGCTCGGCTACAGCCATCGGGCCGGGATCATCCACCGCGACATCAAGCCCGGCAACGTGATGATCACGCCGGCCGGCGATGTGAAGGTGATGGACTTCGGTATCGCGCGGGCCATCTCGGACAGCTCATCCACGATGACGCAGACCGCAGCGGTGATGGGGACGGCGCAGTACCTCTCGCCGGAGCAGGCGCGTGGCGAGAAGGTCGATGCGCGCAGCGACCTGTATTCGACCGGCTGCATGCTCTACGAGCTCCTGACCGGGCGGCCGCCGTTCGTCGGCGATTCACCGGTGTCGGTGGCGTACCAGCACGTGCGCGAGCTGCCCGAGCCGCCGTCGACGCGCAACCTCGAGCTCGGCCCGGAGATCGACGCGCTGGTGATGCGGTCGCTGGCGAAGAGCCGGGACGCGCGCTATCAGGACGCTGATGCCTTCCGGGTCGACGTCGAGCGGGTGATGGCCGGCCAGGAGGTGACGTCGGTCGTCCCGGCGCTCACGCCGCCGCTGCCGGCCGACGACCTGGCGGCTGTCGCCGCGGCGACCGGGGTGATCCCCGGATTCGCGGATCCGACCGGCTTCGAACCTCCCGAGCAGGAGCCGGCCCACCGCAAGCGCCGGGTCGCCGGCTGGGTGGTGCTGATCGTGGCCGTGCTGGCCGTCTTCATGGGTGCTGCATACGGGCTGAACCGCTACTTCGACAACCAGGCGAACGTGGCGACGGCGACGGTGCCCTCGGTGACCGGGATGCCGCAGGCCGAGGCGGAGAACGCGATCCGGCAGAACGGGCTGGTGCCGAAGGCGTCGTCGGCAGCGTCGGAGAACGTCGACAAGGGTGACGTGATCGAGCAGAAGCCCCAGGCCGAGCAACGGGTGGACACGAACACGACTGTCGAGATCGTGGTCTCGACGGGCAAGCCGCAGGTGGCGGTGCCACTGGTGACGGGTCTGTCGGTCGACGACGCGACGAAGTTGCTGACGGCGAACGGGCTGGTTGCGGTGCCGGTGGAGGACGAGACCGCCGACGGACGCGCGAACGAGGTGATGTCGAGCGATCCGAACTCGGGGACGACGGTCACCAAGGGCTCCAAGGTGACGATCACCTACGCCAACGGCGACGTCGAGGTGCCGAAGCTGACCGACATGACACAGGCGGCCGCGGAGGCGTTGCTCGTGTCGCTCGGGTTCGAGAAGCCCACTGTGGTGACCCAGGAGTCGTCCAAGGACTCGCCCGGCATGGTGATCGGCCAGCAGCCGCCGAAGGGAACTCGCAAGCCGCTGGACGCGACGATCGTCATCATCGTGGCGATCGAGCCGAAGTCCACGCCGACACCTACCCCGACACCTACCCCGACGCCGACGGCCACCCCGACGCCGACGGCCACGGACACGGCGAGCCCGACCAACACGGCCAAGCCGGGCCGCCACAAGCCGGGCCGCCAATAGGTCGGTTCCTCAGTGGGGTTCCAGCGGGCGTGGCGCACCGTCGCAGAGCGCGTCCTGCATGCTCCACTCAGCCGATCCCCGGAAGTTCCTTACTGGTGGAGTCGTACTCCGACCGGTCAGGCCGTCGGCGATGCGGTCGTCTTCGAGCTGGCCGGCGTGGGCACGAGGCTGAAAGCGCCTTCCTCCTCCTGCGCGTTGTGCAGCCGGAGCACGGCGTAGAGCCCGTAGAGCAGTCGACGTAGCTCGATGATGTCTTCTGGCTCGATCGTCTCGCGCCCGAGCCCTTGGAGAAGTCGTCCCAGCCGGGATACCTGGTGTTCGATCTCCGCGTGCGTACGGCTCAACGCGGCAGTCCCGTCGGTTCCGCCGAGAGCGCGCTCAACCAAAGGAACGAGCACTTCCTCGTCTGCACGCTCGTGCGGAACGAGTTCGCCCTCCAGCCGGCCCAGCAGCGTGCGAACCGGAGCCAGATCACAGCCACTCGTCGTCAAGGTGTCTGCCACCGAACGGATCTGCTCGATGAGGGGCAGCACAGCATCGTGCTGGGCACGCAGCCGCACGGCGGCGGCGACATCCGCCGGAGACATCGTGATCGTGTGCACCGGACCGGGCAGCACGGCCCGCAAGGCAATACCCACGGCCAGCACGTCGATGATCTCCTGAAGGACGGCGCCCGCGGCGGGCGGGAGTAGCCCGACGGACGCGACGACCATCGCGACCAACGAAAGTCCCATGCCGATAGCGACGGCCTGGAGGGCAATCCGCTTGGATCGACGTGCGATGAGGATCGCGTCTGCGAGGGCGTCGACACGGTCGACCGTCAGTACGACGTCCGCGGCCTCGGACGAGGCGGTCGCACCGCGCGCGGCAAGCGCGACCCCGACCCCGGCAGCCGCAAGTGCTGGAGCGTCGTTGATGCCGTCCCCGACCATGATCGTCTCGCCGTTCGCCGACTCCCGCTCGATCGCCGCCAGCTTGTCCGCCGGGTCGCAATTGGCCAGCACGGTGTCGACGCCGACGACACGGCCGACCATGTCGGCGATGTCCGTCCGATCACCGGTGACCAGGACGACGCGCGTGATACCGGCCGTGCGCAGCGCTCGCACCATCCGGGGCGCGTCCGGCCGGATCGCATCCTCGAGCAGAAATGCTCCGGCGGGTTCGCCGTCGATGGCGACGAAGACCGTCAATGAGGCATCCAGGTCGGCGCGTCGTCGCAGCTGTCGGACCCATGCCGGCGGGTCAGCGCTGTCGCCGACGATCCATGAGGCCTTGCCCACCTTCACCCGGTGGGCACCGACGGTCCCCTCCAAGCCGTGGCCAGGCACCTCGTTGACATCGTCGGGCATCTCGAGGACGAGCCCGCGGCGGACGCCTGCGGTGACGATGGCGCTCGCGAGGACGTGCGCCGACACGCGGTCGAGCGAAGCGCCGAGTCGCACCAGCTCGGCCGCCTCGATGGAGTCGTCTGCCGTGACGACGTCGGTTACTACCGGATGGCCCTGTGTCAGCGTGCCGGTCTTGTCGAACAGCACGACGCGTCCGCCGGCCAGTCGTTCGAGAGCGCCACCCCCCTTGATCACGACACCGATTCGGGCTGCTCGCGACAGGCCGGACATGATCGCGATCGGGGCCGCGAGCAGCAACGGGCACGGCGTCGCCACGACGAGGACGGCGACCGCGCGGACGGCATCCCCGCTGACCGCCCAGGACGCGACTGCGAGGACGAGCGTGAGTGGGACGAAGAGAATGGCGAACCGGTCGGCCGCACGGACGAACGGTGCCGACGAGGCCTGGGCCGTCTCGACGAGACGCACCACGCCGGCGTACGTGGACTCGGCGGCCGGTGCTGTCGTGTCCAGCTCGATGGGCGGCCCGACGTTGACAATGCCGCTGCGAACCAGATCGCCAGCGAGCCGTTCGACAGGCAGCGGCTCACCCGTGAGCGCGGACTCGTCCGTGGTGGCCGCGGACACCAGCCGACCGTCCACCGGGACGATCTCGCCGGTTCCGACGAGCAGACGGTCACCGACCACGACGTCGTCCACCGCGACGTCGGCGACGCCACCCTCGACGCGGCGGTGTGCGGCGCGTGGGGCTCTCTCGATCAGGAGCCCGAGCTCGCGCCTCGCCCGGGCCGCCGCACGGGCCTCCAGAAGCTGCCCGCTGGCGAGCATGACCGTGATCATGGCGCCCGCGAAGGGCTCGTGCACCGCGAGGGCACCGGCCAGGGCGAGCAGCGCGATGACGTCGACACTCGGCCTGCGTTGCCTGATTGCCGTCACGGTCGAGAGCACCGATACGGCGAGGCCGAGAGCGGCAGCGGCGGTCCACAGGATCCGCGCGGACGTCTGTGCCGACAGGAGCCAGGCCGCACCGCCCGCAGTCAGCAGCACAGTAGCCACGGCGAACAGCAGCGTGTGCTTGTATTCGACCGACCGACCGGCGGTGGCCTCGCTCGTTGCCCTCACGCCGTCATTGTCCGTCGCCGCGCTTCGGGTCAGCAGGGACGAAAGGCCCGCACTGGGCCGACTTGTGGCCTCCCCCGAGCCGCAGTAGATCGGTCGGTCAGCTTGCGCGGCGGGCGACCACCGGCGCGAGGCCGACCGAGCGCTCGAGCGCGTTCGCGTCGCCGCACTCGGTGAGCCAGTTCGCGAGCATCCGGTGCCCGCCTTGGGTGAGCACGGATTCGGGGTGGAACTGCACGGACTCGACCAGCAGGTCGCGGTGCCGGATGCCCATGATCACGCCGGAGTCCGTCCATGCGGTGACGCGGAACTCCGCCGGCAGGGTGTCCGGCTCGATCGCCAGCGAGTGGTAGCGGGTGGCGGTCAGCGGGCTCGGCAGGCCGGCAAAGACACCCGTCCCGTCGTGGATGACCGAACTCGTCTTGCCGTGCAGCAGCTCCGGCGCGCGCGAGACCGTCGCGCCGTTCGCGACACCCATCGCCTGCAGCCCGAGGCAGACACCGAAGATCGGGACGACCCCCGACAGCTTCTGCACGAGTTCGACGCAGACACCCGCGCGTTCAGGGGTGCCCGGACCGGGTGAGAGCAGGATGCCGTCGTACCCACGCGCAGCGTCGAGATCGACGACGTCGTTGCGCAGGACGTCGACCTCCGCGCCCAGCTGGCCGAGGTACTGGACCAGGTTGTAGACGAACGAATCGATGTTGTCGACGACGAGGATTCTGCTGCGGTCACTCACCCGACCATTATGACCACGCAAGCGAGGCCCTTAGATCGAGACGTCGACGACCACTGGGGCGTGGTCGGACGAGCCCTTGCCCTTGCGTTCCTCCCGGTCGACGTAGGCATCGGAGACCGCGTCGGCGAACGACGGCGTGCCGAACACGAGGTCGATGCGCATGCCGTTGTTCTTCGGGAACGCCAACTGCCGGTAGTCCCAGTACGAGTAGGCGACGTCGTACTTCAGCGCGCGTGGCAGCACTTCATGCAACCCGGCCTTGGTCAGCTCGCCCAGTGCGGCCCGCTCAGGTTCGGTGACGTGGGTGGCTCCGTGCAGGGCAGTGATGTCCCAGACGTCGGCGTCGGTCGGGGCGATGTTGAAGTCGCCGAGCACGACAAGCGGACGCCCCGGAGCTTCCTCGAGCTCGGCCGCCACCGTGTTCTTCAACGCGGCCAGCCAGTCGAGCTTGTAGTAGTAGTGCGGGTGCCCCACCTCGCGCCCGTTCGGGACGTACACCGCCCAGACCCGGACGCCGCCACATGTGGCTCCGACGGCCCGCTTCTCCGGTGCCGCGATCAGGGCGTCGTCGGCCTGATAGCCCGGCTGGTCGAGCAGATCGCGCGTGACATCGCTGAGGCCGACCTTCGACAGCACGGCAACACCGTTCCAGCGTCCGTTGGCATTCACCGCGGCCTCGTAACCGAGTGCAGCCAGCTCGCCGGTCGGGAACGACGCCTCGTCGCACTTGAGTTCCTGCAGGCACACCACGTCCGGCTTCGCGGCGTCGAGCCAGGCCAGCAACCTGGGCAGCCTGGCGGCGATCGAGTTGACGTTGTAGGTGGCGATCCGCACGGTCGTCAGCCTGGCACAGCCCACCGACAAACGGTCAGCCTCCGAATCGGCCCGGACCGTGCCGCGACTGGTGTGGGATGCTCGGCGCGTGCGCGGTTCGGCTCTCCGACGCACAAGGCACAGGCCTGGGCAGCCGGTCGGATGCGAGGCGCTGTGGCAACCACTCCGGCGGACGGTCCCGAGGAGGTGCCGAGCTACAGATCACAACTGACGACGGG
The DNA here is from genome assembly GCA_036786375.1 of Actinopolymorphaceae bacterium. Lineage (GTDB taxonomy): Bacteria > Actinomycetota > Actinomycetes > Propionibacteriales > DAIQRJ01 > DAIQRJ01. Next base: position 26,526 of record DAIQRJ010000017.1, on the reverse strand, counting down.
CGAGGATGTCATCGAGCTGTCCACCTGGACTGGTTCGATCGAGCCACAGCCCGGGATAGCGCCCCGCGTGCGGCTGGGGCACGGGAAATGGTTCAACCTCTTGTGGCTGCTGCCGATCGGGCTCGTGCTCCTCCTCGTGGCCGTAGCCGTAGCCCAAGGCATTCGCCACGCTTCATGGGGACGCCAGTTCGCCCTCCCGATCTGGGTGGGCATCCAACACTTCGTCAACCTGTTCCTGATGCTGTTCATCATCCGGTCAGGCGTCCAGGTGCTCACCGATCATCCCCGGCTGTACTGGACCCGCCACAGCACACCGGGACGCGACTGGTTCCGCATCCAGCGACCGGTACCGTCCGATCCGCTGTGGACGGCCAAGAAGGATTCGATCAGCCTTCCCGGCCAGATCGGCCTGCCAGGGTTGCGGCACTCGATCGGACTTGCCCGCTGGTGGCACTTGGGCACCACCATGCTGTGGCTGCTCAACGGCGCCGTGTTCTACGTCCTGCTGTTCGGCACCGGTCAGTGGCGGCAGGTCGTACCGACCAGTTGGGAGGTGGTGCCGAATGCCGGTTCGGTGCTCATCCAGTACCTGTCGCTGGACTGGCCCACCGAAGCCGGCTGGGGCGCGTACAACAGCCTGCAGTTGATCGCCTATTTCGTCACCGTCTTCATCGCCGGACCGGCCGCATTCATTACCGGCCTGGGGATGTCACCGGCGCTGTCGACGCGGCTTCGGCCAATCAGCAGAATCCTCAGCATCCAGGCGGCACGGTCGCTGCACTTCATCGTGATGGTCTGGTTCCTACTGTTCATCGTGATCCACGTCAGTCTGGTATTCACCACCGGGCTGCTGCGCAATCTCAACCATGTCTACGCCGATCGAAACGACACCAGTTGGGTCGGGTTCGCCCTGTTCGCGGCCTCGATGGTCGTCGTCGTCGTCGGCTGGGTCGCGGCGACGCCGTTCACATTGGGACATCCCCGCGTCGTCCAGCGAGTTGGATTCGCCCTGATCGGGCCGCCGCAGCGATTGTTCGAACATCTCGACGCAGCTCCGGGCGAGTACACCGAGAAAGACATCTCCCCCTACTTGTGGCACAACGGTCAATACCCGGAGTCGATGGTATACAAAGCGCTGCTCGCCAACGGCTTCGCCGACTATCGACTCCGTGTCAACGGACTCGTCGACCACCCGGTCGAGCTGGACCTCGCGCAGCTTCGTGCGATGCCAGGGCACGAACAGATCACCCAGCACTTCTGTATCCAGGGCTGGTCGGGGATCGCCAACTGGGGTGGAGTATCGATGCAGACCATCATGGATCTCGTCCATCCCCAACCCGCGGCGAAATGGGTCGTGTTCTACTCCCTCGGCGACGGGGCGGACGGCGGGATCTACTACGACGCGCACCCCATCGAACAGATGAGCTACCACCTCACCATGCTGGCCTACGACATGAACGGAGAACAACTTTCATTCGGTCATGGCGCCCCACTGCGGTTGCGAAACGAGACACAGCTAGGCTTCAAACAGGTGAAGTGGATCAAAGGCGTCGAGTTCGTCGCGCATTTCTCCGAGATCGGTGGCGGCTACGGGGGCTACAACCAGGACCACGAGTTCTTCGGATACCGCCAGTCCATCTAGGCACGCCCAGCACCCGCTGCGCGTGGGCAAAAGGAGAGCCCCATGGACACATTTTCGTTACCCGAACTGATCGCCGAGCAGATCGATCTTGCTGAGAAGGCATCCAGCGGCCGCAGCGCCCACACGATCTACGGTGGACACCAGCACACGCTGCGCCAGACGCTGATCGCCCTGGCGCAGGGACAGATGCTCGAAGAGCACGAGAACCCGGGCGAAGCAACACTCCACATTCTCCACGGTGAGGTGCGCTTGCGCACAGCAGGTCAATCCTTCGACGGTGCCGCCGGCGACATTTTCATCATTCCAGACAGTCGGCATTCTCTCGAGGCGCTGCGAACCGCGGCCGTCCTGCTCACCGTCGCCAAACCCCTCACGGACCGCGACAGCTAGCTGACGCGGTTCACGCTCGAATCCGTCGCACGCAAACCGACGGAAGCGATGGGTCGCGGTCTAGTTGTGGTCAGCCGGGCCGATGGTCAGCCCGGCGCGGCGACGGTGCACCGTCAGGTAGCTCAGTCCCTCGGACCCTGCCGCAACCGCGCGACGGCACAGCCGCGGTAGCCACACCAACGCGCCCAGAGTGAGCACCAGGGTGGGTCCGTCTCCGTGCACGGCGCCCTCGCCCGCGACGACCAGCAGGAGGACGTCCAGGTCTGGACCGTTGTGCGTTTCGATCCGCTCGCCGGATGCCAGATGGATGATGTTCGCGTCGAGCTGCCGCTGCTCGGGTTCGAGTCGCCAGATCGCACCCGCCGCATCGGCAGGCAGGCTCGTGCCGCCGACGTCGTGTGCGTTGCACAGAAGCTGTGGCAGCGGTGTCGAGACGAGCCTGCTGATCTGGATACGCCAGACGCCGGGATCGCGTTGGAGATACGTCCAGTCGAACGAATCCGGATACTCGATCTCGAACTCGCTCCGGAGATGCCTGGGATCGTGGTTGTTGACGAGCACGAAGGATTCACCGACGCCGAGCGCCGCGAACCGCTTGAAGATCACGGGATGCCTGTCCGGCTTGGGTAAGCCACGCACATCGAGCTCTGCAACTGACATCGCTGATCCTTTCGCTGTACCGACTCTGCCCTATTACTCCAAGAGATTATAGGATGAACTCGTGACGTCTATGAGCCGCACCCGCCGACGGAGCGATCAGGGGGAACGCAGGTACGACCGGTATCGCGGGTCCGACAGCGCGCGGAGAACCGCTAAGCGGGCGGATGGTCGACGCGATCTGATCCTGACGATTCTGCGCGAGGCAAGCAGGCCGCTCAGCGTCGCCGAGCTGGCCGGCCGGTTGGGGGTGCACGTCAACACCGTCCGGTTCCACCTCGATGCGTTGATCGAGGCGGGACGCGTCGACCGTGCCCTTGGCGACGTGACCGGGCCGGGTCGTCCGCCAATGGTCTTCGAGCTGCGGCGCGAGATGGATCGCGGTGGCGCGCGTAACTATCGGTTGATCGCCGAGATGCTGGCCGGGGGACTCAGCGCGAGCGAAGATCGCCCGGCGGAGGTTGCCGTCGAGCTGGGCCGCAGCTGGGGCGGGTTCCTTGTCGAGCCGTCCGCACGGGCGCGAAACAACACCGAGGAGGAAGCGGTCGCACATCTGCTCGACCTGCTCGAGGATCTCGACTTCAGACCCGAGCAGTTACCAGCGGAGAGGGCGACACTGATCGGCCTGCGGAACTGTCCGTTTCTCGACCTCGTCGACAACCACGCCGACGTGATCTGCCCGATTCATCTCGGGCTGATGCAGGGCGCCATGCAGGCGTTGGCTGCGCCGGTCACCGTTGACCGGCTGGACCCCTTCGTCGAGCCCGACCTGTGCGTGGCGCACCTGTCCCGCCCGGACGTGCGTCGCAGCCGGACGCCGCGGACAGGAGCCGACACCGGCCGGAGGGAACAGCCGCGATGAACCACGCCGCCGCCGCGGTGTCCACCGCCGTTGCCTTCGGCTGGCTCGGGATGGTGTCGGCCATCTCGTTTCTCGAGGCTCCGTTGGAGTTCCGGGCGCCCGGAGTGAGTGTGCAGGTAGTCCTGGCGGGAGAGATCGGGGCGCGCTCCCGTGCGCACCACGCCTACATCGCCCTCGAGTGCGCGAAAGTCATCAGCCTGCTGACACTCGGTGTCCTGCTCCTGGACAACTGAGTGTCCGGTGACCTGTCAGTTGGTCTCGCCGGCCTGCGCGGACCGCAGTTCGAGTGAGCCGGTGTACGCCCCGAGCGTGAGCGACGGGATCTGCTGGACGTCGTAGCGCAGGTGGTACTTCGCGACGTACTCGATGTAGATCGAGATGGCCGGCGACCGGGCGACCGAGTCGAGCATCGGGCCGACGTCGCCGACGGCGGTGATGCGGTACGGCGGCGCGTACGGCACCCCCTGGATGACGACCGAGTTGCCGACGCAGCGGATGGCCGAGGTGGCGATCAGCCGCTGCCCCTGCACGGCGACACCCTCGGCACCACCGGCCCACAGCGCGTTGACGACCGCCTGGATGTCCTGCTGGTGCACGACGAGCGCATCGGCGTCCACGTCGCCGGTGTTCGACGACTTCGGCGCGTCGTCAAGCGTGATGGCGACACCGGGCCCGAGCAGTTCGGTCAGCCCGACGCTGGGGGCCAGGGCCGCGGAGGTCTTCTGCTGCTTGCGGGTCGAGGAGTCGCCGACCCGGCTGGTGAGGGTGCTGACCTGCTTGTCGAGTTCCTGCTGGCGGGCCTGAAGCTCGGCAGTGCGACGGGCCTGGCTCTCGACGAGATCGGCGAGGTCGGTCTGACGCTCCGGCCGGAGATCGGTGTTCCCGCCCGAGGAGACCGCGCTGATGATGCCGATGAACCCGATGAGCGCTGCCGCCGCGGCTGCGACCAGATGCGTGAAGAGCCGGCGCCCGCGTCGAGACCGGCCGAATTCGCGATCCACTTGCTCTGCAGCCATCGCGGATAGGCTAACCGCTATGCCCGAATCACGTTCGCGCAAGAAGGCTGCGTATACGCCTCCCGTTGCCCGGCCGAAGGCGGCTGCCGCCGTCCCGAAACGCTGGGTGGCGCCGGTAATGGTCGCCTGCTTCATCCTCGGGCTCGCCTGGATCGTCGTGTTCTACCTGGCCGGGCCGAGCGTCCCCGGCATGAGCGCCCTCGGCAACTGGAACATCGTCGTCGGAATGGGCCTGTTCGTGGTCGGCTTCGTCTTCTCTACGCAGTGGAAGTGAGCACCGGCCCACGGCTTCAGCCAATCTGCGCTAGTCGATCGCGTGGACCGGCAGTTTCGCGTGGCCCATCTTCGACAGCCTGAAGACGATCGCCACGGCCACGAAGCCCGCCGCGCTCACCCAGATCGTCACCCGATAGCCCACCAGCGTCGCCAGCAGCCCGCCGAGCGGGGCGCCGACGACTATCATCGCCCGGTTCGTCGAGCGCATCGTCGCGTTCATCCGTCCCTGCAGGCGGTTCGGCGTCACGGTCTGACGGAACCCCATCTCGAGCGGGCCCTCGAAGCCGATCGAGAGTCCGTACACCACCTGACCGACGCCCACCACGATCACCGACAGCCACCGGTAGCCGGACCCGCTCGCACCGGGGGCCAGCGCGAACGCGATGCAGGCGGGCGCATACGCCGCCCGGGCCACCGCCATCACCGGCCCGTAACCGAAGCGCTCACCTGCCCGGGAGGACAGCAGGCTGCCGACGACGCTGCCGATTCCGGCGCACGCGAGCGTCACGCCGAGGACGAACGGGGTGAAGCCCAGGTCGTTGATCGCGTAGACGACGAAGACCGTCCCCATCATCGCGCTGAACAGGAACCAGCCGTGGTCGGTGACCGCGAGCGGCCCGAGGAGCGGGTGCCGGTAGACCCAGCGGAGACCTTCGGCCACCTGAGCCCGCCAGCCCGGCCGTCGTGCGTCGTCGCCGGGCGTCGTCGTCGGCTCGGGCGGCACCCGCGGAACGGTCGACATCACGAGGCCCGCGATCAGGTGTGACACCGCGTCCACGAAGAAAGCGCCGGGCGCACCGATCCAGCCGATGATCGCGCCGGCCAGCGCCGGGCCTGTGGTCTGCGCGACCGCTCCGCTCTGCTCGAGCCGGGCGTTGGCATGCGTGAGCAGAACCCGTGGCACCAGGTGCGGGACGAACGACTGGTAGGCGACGTCGTTGAACAGCGACAGCAACCCGAACGTCGCGATCAGCAGCACCAGCGTCGGTACCGAGAGCACGCCCGCCGCACCGAGTCCCCCGACGGCGAACAGGAGCAGTCCGCGCACGACGTCGGTGCCGATGAGCGTGCGACGGCGGTCCCAGCGGTCGACGAACATGCCGGCCACCAGGCCCATCAGCACGTACGGGAGCCAGCGTGCCGCGCTGACCCAGCCGACGTCGGCCGCGGTCCCGTGGAGGGTGACGACGATCAGGATCTGCAGCGCGAGGGTGGTGATGTAGGTGCCGAAGTCCGACACGGTGGCCGCTGCCCAGAACCGGGTGAAGCTCGGGTGATCGGCGAGCGGCACGGGCGCCACCTTACGGACCACGCCCGGTCGGGGGCCGATCCGGGAGACCCGCACATCACGGATGAGCTGTCACGCCATCCACAGCTGTGCATGAACCTGTGGGTAATTACACCGGTGTAATCCCCATCTGTTGATCACTCTGGGGACAACCCACCCCAAAGAGCTCGCCCGCGAGCCTCGTTGACGTCAAGCTGCAGAAGGACCGCAAATACGCGGCAGTTCTGCAGTCTCAGCGCGACCCGACCCGAAGCCCGGCCCGAGTCAGAGCTACTGCACCTGCAGGCGGACCGTCTGGATGACCACGAGCAGCACCAGCACGGCTGTGAGCGCACCCATCGCGAGCCACTGGTAGCGCCGCCGGGACTCACCCTTGCCCGGCATGTAGCCGATAGCGATCGCGAGCAGGACGCCGGTGAGGATGCCCCCGACGTGGCCCTGCCACGACAGGACACCCCGGCCGATCACGTTGATGACGACGTTGATCCCCAGCACGACGAACGCCGGCCGGATGTCGTAGCCGAGCTTGCGCCACAGCACGATCGCGGCTCCGAAGATGCCGAACACCGCACCGGACGCCCCGACCACGAGTTGGTTCGACGGGGAGAAGAAGTACACCGCGACCGAACTGCCGAGGGCGGAGATCAGGTAGACCGCGACGAAGCGGGACCGCCCCAGCTGGCGCTCGAGTGCAGGCCCGATCTGGTAGAGGCTGAACATGTTCACGGCGATGTGCAGCAACCCGGCGTGCAGGAAGGCGGCCGTCAGCAGCCGCCAGTACTCACCGGACGCGACCCCGCCGAGCGAGCCGTCGGACATGATCGCCGGGCCGGGCAGCATCGCCAGCGCGACCTCGAGCCGGGAGCCGAGCAGGTACTGCAGCCCGTACGTCACCACGCTGACGGCGATCAGCACCTTCGTCACCGTGCCGGTCGCCATCATCGCGCGGCCGCCGAACTCGGTACGGGCCGCCGTCGTCTTGGCACCGTCGCGCACGCACTCGGGGCACTGGAACCCGACCGCGGCCGGGATCATGCAGTCGGGACAGATCGGCCGCCCGCACCGCTGGCAGACGATGTGCGCCTCGCGGTCGGGATGCCGGTAGCAGACGGACGGAGCCGACGCCGGCGACGAGCCGGCCGCCGGGACGGGCACGGGGGCATCCCAGTGCGTCGGCCGGCCCGGTGCGGGTTGCCCCGCACCGTCCGGACCGCTCGCCTGTGGCGGATCCCAGCCCGACGGGCCCGGCGGCTGACTCATCTACGCACTCCGCTGACGTCCGGTCGAGCCGGAGGTCAGCGCTCCTCGATGTCGACCGCGAGGATCGTCACCGGCTCGAGCGGACGGTCGCCACGGTCGGTCGGCACCTTCTCGATGGCGTCGACGACGTCGCGGCTGGCCTGGTCGGCGACCTCACCGAAGATGGTGTGGCGGCCGTTGAGGTGCGGGGTGGCGACGGCGGTGATGAAGAACTGCGAGCCGTTGGTGCCGTGCCCGCCGCGCGAACCCGCGTTGGCCATGGCCAGCAGGTAGGGCTTGCTGAACTGGAGCTCGGGGTGGATCTCGTCGTCGAAGGTGTAGCCGGGGCCACCGGTACCGGTGCCCAGCGGGCAGCCGCCCTGCAGCATGAAGCCCTCGATCACCCGGTGGAAGCCCAGGCCGTCGTAGAACTTCTTGCCGCCCTGCTTCTCGCCGGTCTCCTCGTCCGTCGATTCGCCGGTGCCGTCGGCCAGGCCGACGAAGTTGCGCACGGTCTTCGGTGCGTGGTTGGGGAACAGCTGGACGACGATGTCGCCAGAGGTCGTATGGAACGTGGCGTAGGTGTCGGTCACGCCGGAATCCTTCCTCGGTGGTTCACAACGCGCCGCCTCGGTGCGGCGCGGTGGAGACGATCCTGTCATGGACCCGCACATCGCCGAGCCGACGAACGACCCTCGCACTCCCGCCGCTCACCCTGAGGCCGTAAGGTCTAATCGACGCACCTGACCAGACCCGTAGGAGGCCCTGGTGTTCGGAAAGAAGAAGAAAGTCTCTGTCGACGTCTCCAGCCTGTCCGACCAGCTGAGCGAGCTGACTGCTCAGGTGTCCGAGCTGGCCAAGGCCAACGCGCAGAAGGCGAAGCCGTACGCCAGCAAGCTCGGGTCCGCAGCCAAGGACGCGTCGGGCGACCTCCTGCATCGTGCCGAGGGTGCGGTGACGCCGATGCTCGAACAGGTCGTCGCGGCCGCCTTCTCCGCGGTCGCGCCGAAGGTGAAGGCCGCTCGCGACGCCGCCGCGGACAAGGCCGCTCCGTACGTCAGCTCGGCCATCGACCACGCGTCCGACGCGGCGCACGATCTGGCTCCCTACGTCGAGACCGCACGTGACCGGGTCATGGATGAGCTGATCCCACGGGTGAGTGACGCGGTCGCCGCCGGCCTCGCCGCCACCGCGCCGTACCGCGAGGAAGCCGCACGTCGCGGTACCGCCGCGGTGGCCGCACTCAAGGGTGAGGTCGAGGTGAAGCCCGACCGGCACTGGGGCCGCAAGATCCTCCTGGCCACCGGCATCGCCGGCCTCGTCTTCGCGGCGTACAAGTACCTGACCGGCGAGAGCAGCACCAGCGGCTGGCAGACGCCGACAAGCGCTCCGGCGCCCTCCCCGGCCAACACCACCACCGGCGCTCATGCCGCCACCCCGGCAACCGAGACCGACGACGCCTCGGCCCCGGCCGACACGAAGCCGGTCGGTGACGCCGAGGTGGCCGAGGATTCGATCGACGCCACGCTGCCGACCGACGGCGAGAAGTCCGAAGACTGAAGCTGGATCCGGGCCGGTGGCCAGGTCGGGGAGCTACTTCTCGACCTGGGCCACCGGTGTCTTCGACGTCGGCTCGGTCGAGACGCAGCGGCGTCCCGCGGTCGGCGTCGCCGAACTGACGGCCGACCCGTTGATCACCGTGACGCTGTCGTACTTGGGTGACCCTTCGATGAGGTCGCTGTACACCAGCCGCTGGAGCGAGTTGATCGAGCAGTCGGCGTTGTAGCGCAGGATGTCGAACGCCTGCGGCTGCCCGATCAGCTCGGCGCCCGGCTCGTCGGTGGACGTCTCCGCGGCGTCGTTGCGGTAGTAACTCATCAGTCCGCCGCCGGTGAACGATCCGACGCCGATGGTGTTGCCGTCGAGCGAGGCGCGGTGCAGGTGGCCGCGGATCCTCACCGTTCCGACGTCGATCGCGTCCGAGGCGGTCGGCTCGTGGGACAGCGCGATGTCGAGGTCGGGCACCCCTTTGAACGCCTTGTCGAACGCCTCCGCCGCGGGCTTCTCGACCGCACCGATGTCGTTGTTGGAGTCGCCGTAGTAGCGCGGGTCGTTCATACCGACGATCCGCACCCCGGCAATACTGAGCAGCTGGTAGTTCTCCGCCGCGGGGTCGGGCAGGATCACGTTGCTGACGGTCGAGAGCCGCTGCAACAGGGCCTCGTCGGTCCGCGAGATCGCGTCGTGGTTGCCGTCGACGAAGATGTACGGCACGTGGAGGCTCTCGATGCCTTTGAACAGGCCGCTGAGCTCGCCCTCGGACAGCTCACCGAAGTTGAGCAGGTCGCCGGTGTCGATGACCGCCGTGATGTCCTCGGACTGGACGATCTTCTTCATCACCGCGTACTCGTTCGTCCCGTGGATGTCGGAGACGAGCAGGAACCGCACGGTGTCGGCCTTCGCGACCTCCGGTGAGATGAACCGCTCCTGCAGGGCGTTCTGCAGCTGCAGCCAGTTCGTCACGTACGGCTCGACCTGGCCGGCGCGCGACTCGATCGACGCGAGCACCTCCGGGCTCGACTGGAAGGTGGCGAGCAGCTCGGTGGCCGAGTACGTCTTCACCTGCTCGGGCCGGTAGGTGACGAGCGCGCTCGCGGCGCTGTACGTCATCGCGAGCGTGCCGGCCAGCAGGCCCAGCAGCAGCCCCTTGCGTCGGTGCCGACTCCAGCGCAGGTGGGTGGCGGTGAGGATGAACGCCACGACCATCAGCACGCCGATCAGGTAGCGGACGGTCAGGTTCACGACGAGCTGACGGCCGGCCTCGGTGATCTCGGCCTTCGTCGGCACCAGCGAGGAAGCCGTGGTCGGGGCGGAGGAGACCGGGTCGACGACACCGACGATCGAGCGTTTGATCTGCGGGCGGGCCTCGATGCCGGCGGCTGGAATCGGGGTGTTGAAGCTGATGGTGAGGTCGCCGACGGTCGTGAAGGAGCGGATTCGCGACCACCGCCACGGGGACAGGTCGAGGCTCGCCTCCACCTGGTAGTGGTCGGTGTCGGCCCGGGCCGGGAACGCGTCCGTGACGACCACGCCGCCGACGTGGCACAGCACGAGAGCAGTTAGGCCCAGCAGCCCACGGACACCCCAACGGCGCGTCCACCGGACCCGTTTCGGCGTCAGCCAGGACGGCAGCGTGCGCCGGAATCGGAGCCGGGGACGCGGAGCCATGTACGCATTGTCGCAAGTGGGAGTTACGTGCGCTTGTCACGGCAGCGAGGCGGGTCCGGACCCTATGGTTGGCGACGTGGAACAGAGCTGCCGTCCCTCCCCGTTCACACCCGCATGAGCGGACTCCCCGCACGCCCGGCCGGCGCCCGCGCGGCGATCCTCACCGTCGACGACGACGCCGGGGGGTCGCGTGCCGTCGCCCGGGACCTGGGCCGGCGCTACGGCGAGACCTACCGGATCATGCGCACGGACTCCGGTGCGGGCGGGCTCGACGCGCTGCGGGAGATGAAGCTCCGCGGCGACGACGTCGCCGTCCTGCTCGCCGACTACCGGATGCCGCAGATGAGCGGCCTGCAGTTCCTCGAACAGGCGATGGACCACTACCTGCTCAGGCCGTGGGACCCGCCGGAGGAGAAGTTCTACCCGGTGGTCGATGCGCAGCTCGAGGCCTGGCTGACGGAGCGGGCCCTGCCGGTGGTCATCACGACCGACGGAACCCTCGCGATCCAGCCGACCGACCCCGGACTGGCCGGCCTCGTCGGCCTGACCATGTCACCGGTCGGCGACTTCTACGACCTGGTGGTGATCGGCGGATGAGCGCGAAGATCGGCAAGGCGATCACCGTGGTCAAGGACTACGACCCGGGGTTGCCCGACGTCCCCGCCTATGCCGCGGAGCTCAACCAGGTATGGACGAACCTCATCGACAGCGCGGTCGGCGCGATGCCCGACGGCGGTATTCTGACCGTCCGGGCGGTCCGGGAGGACGACAGCATCCTGGTCGAGGTCGGTGACACCGGCGCGGGCGTTCCGGAGGAGATCCGCACCCGCATCTTCGAGCCGTTCTTCACGACGAAAGCGGTCGGGGAGGGCACCGGCCTCGGGCTCGACATCTCCTGGCGGATCGTCGTCAAGAAGCACCACGGCGATCTGTCGGTGGTGTCCGAGCCGGGTGACACGCGGTTCCAGGTCCGGCTGCCGCTGGTGGCGCCGATGCCCGAAGCGGAGTCGGCCGACATCGACCCGGAGACGCTCGACCTCGGTGCGATCCCGAAGTGAGCCCGACGCGGTCGCGCTTCGCCGAGGCCCCGGTGGCTCGGCTCGCGTCGGTCCGCCCGGACGGCTCGCCGCACCTGGTGCCCGTCACCTTCGCCCTGCTCGATGAGGAGCAGATCGTGTTCGCCGTCGACCACAAGCCGAAGTCCACGAACGACCTCACGCGGTTGGCCAACATCGCGGCCGAACCACGGGTGAGCTTCCTCGTCGACAGCTACGACGACGACTGGACCGAGCTGTGGTGGGTCCGTGTGGACGGCCTCGCCCACGTGCTCGACGACGCGACCGAGGGCGACGCGCGTGCGACGGCCCTCGACGCGCTGGCGGCGAAGTACCGGCAGTACCGCGACGTGCGCCCGGCCGGCCCCGTCGTCAGCACGGAGATCACCCGATGGGTCGAGTGGGCCTACCGCTAGCTGGGCAGAAGTCCGCTCCGACGACGCCGCGCACGCTCGGGACCCTCGGTCCGACGAGGTTCTGCCCAGCCGGCGGTACGCCGATCGCGCACCAACTCGTCGGCGCGCTTCCCGAGGTGCGGCTCTTCGATCCCGAGTACGTCGGCTACATGGTGGCCGAGCACCTGCGCGACCACGAGTTCACCGACTTCCAGCAACTCGAGCCGTGGGGCACCCTCGTTCCGACCGTCATGGCGGAGATCACCCGCTTCACCGATCAGGGCCTGATCGCGCCGCAGACGGTTCTGGTCGCGGAGTATTGGCGAGAGCTCCGGGGCCGGTTCATGGACTACTCGCTGGACGTGTTCCACGTCGTGCTGCACGTCGGCCCCGATGTCCTGGAGGCGCGCATCCGGGCGGATCAGGTCGACCAGCCGGCTTGCGGTTGGCGGCTCGACCACGTGGCCGAGTACACCGCGGCCCACGACTGGCTGGTCGACGCCGCGGACCTGGTGGTCGACGCGACGAACCTGACGCCGCCCGAGGTGTCGGCGGTGATCCAGGCGGCGGTCAGCCGCCGGCCGGGCTCACCTGCCGTGTCGTCCCGGCCGCGCTGAGCTCGTCGAACCGCCCGGTCGGGAGCAAGCGGTCGACGAAGGCGGCGATGCCCGCCAAGGCCAGCAGGAACGCGAGGATCACCACCCCGGTGAGGATCACGGTGGGATACCCGTGCTTGCTGACGTCGATGAACGGATAGGCGTACCAGTTGGCGATCTCGCCGTAGACCGCGACGCCGATCATGTACGCGATCGGCCAGATCGTCACCGCGAGGATGGTGCGTGCGGTGATCCGGAAACGGGGCCCGAACGCGACCCAGCCGATCACCGCCATCAGCGGGACGACGACGTGCAGGATCTTGTCGGTCGCCTACGACCAGCCCTCGAGGTGCAGGAGCGGTCGCAGGAAGAACCAGTGGATGACGCCGGGGACGGTGATCCCGAGGATTCCGTCGAGCCGGATGACGCGCCCGATCGGGCCGTCGACATTCGGCCGGCGAACGAGTGCGAGCGCGCCGATGCACACGAGGATGTTGCTCTGGATCGTGAAGTACGCAAAGAAGTGGACCAGTCGGTCGGCCAGGTTCGGCGGCTCGTCCGGGGTCAGCACCGATGCCCCGCTGATGACCAGCCCGAGCTGAACGAAGAAGCCGAACGCGACGACGAGGGCGGTGGCGCCGTGCCAGTAGCGAGCAGCCTGGGCGGAGAGCACACGGGAGGTCACCGGGCCGAGTCTGGCACGGGGTCGATCCCGGCCGATGGAGGAGAATCACCGAGCTGATGTAGAAATCGCCGGGCCGGCTCCGACATCGTGGGTGAGCGGCGCCGACCGGGCGCCACAACGGAAGGCGACCGACATGAAGTACATGCTGCTGACCTACTTCGGGCGCGACTTCGACCAGGAGAGCTTCATCGACGAGAAGGGCGCGGAGTGGGTGGGCGAAATGATCGCGTTCATGCATCAGCTCAACGCCGACCTCACGGCGTCGGGTGAGCTGCTGGCCGCCGAAGGGCTCGACGATCCGTCCCAGTCCTGGACCGTGCGTCCCGACGGCGACGGCACGATCACCACCGACGGGCCGTTCGCCGAGAGCAAGGAAGTCCTGGCCGGCTACTGGATCGTCGACGTCGCCGACCGGGCCCGTGCCGAGGAGATCGCCGCGAAGGTCGTCAACTTCGTGAAGGCGCCGATCGAGATCCGCCGCGTCGGCGAAGCACCGACCGTCTGAGTTCTGCTGCATGAGCGCGTCGGCGAACGGCATCGAGGACCTGCTGCGTGAGCTGACGCCGCAGGTCCTCGGTGCGCTCGTCCGTCGTTACGGTCACTTCGATGTCGCCGAGGATGCTGTCCAGGAAGCACTTCTCGCGGCCGTCACCCAATGGCCGGACGACGGGACGCCGGGCGATCCGAAGGCCTGGCTCATCCGCGTGGCCGCCCGCCGCCTCACCGACCTGCTGCGCAGCGACGAGGCCCGCGCCCGGCGCGAGAGCACCGTCGCGATGCTGGCGGTGCCCGACAGCTACGTCGCACCGGCGGCGGATTCGAGCCCGCTGGGTACGCGCGACGACTCGCTCGTGCTCCTGTTCCTGTGCTGTCACCCGGCGCTGAGTCCCACCTCGCAGATCGCCCTCACCCTGCGGGCCGTCGGCGGACTCACGACGACCGAGATCGCGCGCGCGTTCCTCGTCCCCGACGCCACCATGGGCCAGCGCATCAGCCGTGCGAAGCAGACCGTCCGTGCCGCCGGGGCCCGGTTCCTGTTGCCTCCGCCGGAGGATGTCGCGAGCCGTCTCGGCGTCGTCCTGCACGTGCTCTATCTGATCTTCAACGAGGGTTACACCGCGACGGCCGGTCCCGACCTCGTCCGGCACGAGCTCGGAGCCGAGGCGATCCGCCTTACCCGCTTGGTGTATCGGCTGTTGCCCGACGACGGCGAGGTCACCGGGCTGCTCGCCCTGATGCTGCTCACCGATGCCCGCCGGCCGGCACGGACCGGGTCCGACGGCGAGCTGATCCCGCTCGCGGACCAGGACCGCGGCCGATGGGACGCGGCGATGATCGGCGAAGGGGTCGAGCCCGTCACCCGCGCGATGACCGAGACCACCCTCGGCCCCTATCAGCTCCAGGCTGCCATCGCCGCCCTGCACGACGAGGCGCCGAGTGCGTCGCAGACCGACTGGCCCCAGATCCTCGCGCTGTACGGCGTCCTGCGCCGCTACCTCGACAGTCCCGTCGTCGTCCTGAACCAGGCGGTCGCGGCGGCGATGGTGAACGGGCCCCTGGCCGGCCTCGCGATGCTCGCACCGCTCGACGGCGACCCTCAGCTCGCCGGGCACCACCGGCTGGCAGCGGCTCGCGCGCACCCGCACGAGATGGCCGGGCACGCCGAGGAGGCCGTGGCGCATTACCAGGAAGCGGCCCGGCTGACCACCAGCGAGCCCGAACGTCGTTACCTGCAAGGACGTGCGGCACGGCTGACCCAGTCGACCGGGACGGGCTGACTGGTTTCGGCCGTCTATGCGGTCGTGGCCGCGCAGCGCCGACCGCAAACTCGCGTGCCCACCAGCGTGACCGCCCTTACGCTGATCGGCGTGCTTCCCGGTCCCGCGTACGTCGACGCCACTCCCGTCCCCGCCGACGTGAGCCCGGACCCGTGGGACGCGGCTGCCGCGCGATGGCGGCTCGATCGGCTGCGCGACGTCCTCCCGGTCTCCGTGCCGGCCGATGCCGCGTTCAGTGGGGGCGCCTCGAACGACGTGTGGATCACCAGCGACGTCGTGCTCCGGGTCTGCTGGCGCGGTGACCGCGACCGGCTCCTTCGCGACGCAGCGCTCGTGTCCGCGCTTCCGGCGGACATCCCGCACGCTCCGGTCCTCGACTCGGGCCGCACCGACGACCTCAGCTGGATGCTGGCCGAGCGCGTGCAGGGACGCCCGCTCGA
Organism: Actinopolymorphaceae bacterium; assembly: GCA_036786375.1. Lineage (GTDB taxonomy): Bacteria > Actinomycetota > Actinomycetes > Propionibacteriales > DAIQRJ01 > DAIQRJ01. The sequence goes on along the minus strand of DAIQRJ010000017.1, from coordinate 10,979 downwards.
CATCGTCGCGGCCGAATTGCCGCGACCCGCGGTGCGGGACCTCTACGCGGAGATGGCGCACATCCTGCGGTCGCTTCACAGCTGGGCCCCACCCGAGCAGATCCGTACGCTCCTCCGCGACCGCCCTGCGATGGTTCCCGGCGACCTGCTGTCGGTGTGGGCGACCGACCTGATGCCGCTGCCGGTGGACCGTGCCCTGACGATGATCGAGCTGGCCCGCTCGGTTCCCTACGTCGATCCGCTGCTGCTCGACGCGACGCGCGCCCGCATCGAGGAACTGGCGCCGTCGGACCCGTTCGCCGATCCGGCCGAATCGACGTCGGTCGTCCACACCGACGCCACGCCCGGGAACCTCCTTGTGCACAACGGGAAAATCCATGCTCTGCTCGACTTCGAGTGGGTCCGCTGGGGGCCGCGCGACCACGAACTCGTGTCGCTCGTGCGGATGGTCCAGCCCGGATCGTGGCCGGATGTGCCGGTCCTTCGCTGGCTCCAGGAGGACTACCCGGCCCTGTTCGCCCATCCCGACCTCGACAATCGCCTGTGGCTGAGCGAGATCGTCTACATCCTGCACGGCGTGATCTGGTGGCCGCCCGACCAGCCGGAGTCGACGCTCGTGCCCGAACACCACCTGCACACCCTGCGGCGGCTCGTCCAGGCGCCGTGGCCACGCAGGTGATCCCGGACGCGGCTCGCGTCGATCGGCTGTGTCGTCAATGGGGGTTGACTCCTGAGGATCACGAGCCGTTCGGTGACTGGAATCTCGTGTACCTCGTTCGTCGCGGCGACGAGCGGTGCATGCTGCGCATCTGCGGGCCGGGTTCCGATGTCGACGACGAGGTGGCCGCGCTGCAGGCATGGGCGGGCAACGGCGCAGTACGACTCCTGGAGGTGAATCTCGGCGAACGCGTCATGCTGCTCGAGCGGCTGGCGGCCGACCGTTCGCTCGACGACCTCCCGCTGTCGACGGCCGCCGAGCTCGCCGGTCAGCTCATCCGCACGCTCGCCGTTGCGGCACCGGCCGGGCTTCCCCTGCTGGTCGACGTCGCGCAGGCGGCCGCCGAGGAGATGGCGATCCAGCAACGCCGGTTGGGGGATCCGGTGCCGGCCGAGATCCTGAGCCGAGCCGTCGACGTCGCGCGCGAGCTGGTTCTGGACCCGGGAGCGACCCTCGTGCACGGCGACCTGCACTATGGCAACGTCCTGGCCGGGACCCGGCAACCGTGGCTGGCGATCGACCCCAAACCGTTCACCGGCCACCCGGAGCGCTCGGTCGCCGAGCTGCTCTGGACCCGGCTCGACGAGGCCGCCGACGCCGCCGCGATCCACTCCCTGCTTGCCACGATCGTCTCGGCGGGGCAGCTCGAACCCGATCGGGCATACGCGTGGGCCGTCGTCCGGGCGACCAGCTATTGGCTGTGGGGCTTGGAGAACGGCCTCACCGAGGACCCGGTGCGATGCCGGCGGCTGCTCGATGCGCTGGTCCCCGCGCGAAAGCCGTAGGACACACACCGCCCGAGCGGTTACGTTCGGCGGGTGCTCACCGAACCCGACGATCTCAGCGCCGACGAGGTCCTCGAGGCAGCGCGCCGGTACTGGCGACGTCCACTCGGTCGGTGTGAGTACCTGGCAAAGGGGATGGGCGCACACCACTGGCTCGGCTACGCGACCGATGGCGCGCCGGTCGCGTTCGTGACGGCCGATCGGGTCGAGACCGTCCGAACTCCCTACTTGGCGGCGCGCGAGCTTCGCGACCGTGGACGCATGTTCGTCCTCGCCCCCGAACGCACTCTCGACGGGGACGTCGTCGCACCCGCCGGCGAGGGCTGGTGGCTGTCGATGACCCCGTACGTCGCCGGCCGGAGCGGGGACGGCTCCTACCGCAACGACGTCGAACGCATGCAGGTGGCGAACCTGCTGGGCGTGCTGCACTGCACGGAGCCGCCGGCCGAGCTGTCGCGGTGGGCACCCAAACAGGCCTGGCCGGATGCTCTGGCGGCGCTCGACGATCTCGACCGGCCGTGGGCGAGCGGGCCGCTTGCCGAGGAGATGCGTGCGTTGTTCGGCCGGCACGAGACGCTGATCCGGACCTGGATGACGGAGTTCCGTGAGCTCTGCCGGGAGATCCTGCCCGGCGACGAACCGTGGGTGGTGGCACACGGCGAGCCGCACACCTCCAACGTGCGGTGGGCCGACGACGGCCGGCTGCTGTTGATCGACTGGGACACGGTCGCCCTCGCGCCGCGCGAACGCGACCTCGGCGATGTGCTCGCGCAGGCATCGGTCGCAGCCCCCGTGGAGGCGTACGTACGCGGCGGTGGATCGGCCACGGCGCCGCGGCAGTCCGTCCTCGATCTGTTCGCCCGCGAGTGGGTGCTCGACGAACTCGACGTGTACGGACGGCAGCTCCGCGAACCCCACAACGGGAACGAGAACGACCGAGTCGCGATCGAGTCGTTGCGCGAGTACCTCGAACCGGTGCCGGGCCGATGACGACGACCGCTGCGGAGGTGGGATGGAGACGCGGCTCGAGGCGCTGACGACGCTCGTACTCCGGAACCGACGATTGGAGATCAGGGCCGACTCGATCCGGGTGGTGCACGAGATCGAGGACCGCGGGCGTTGGATCGTCGCCGCCGAGTTCGACGGCTACGGCCCGTTGGCCGCCACCCCTCGCCGACGCAGGACGACCACCTACCAGGGGCTCTATGCCCTCCGGCCGACCGAGTTCCGCTGGCATCTGGCCGGGTCCTCGATCGGCGCCCGCGGGGCGTCGATCGGCCGGTCTCAGGTCTGGTCGCGGATGGGCGGTTTCACCAGCACCGGCTTCGGCAGCGTCCGCGGCGGCTGGGTCGCCGATGCCGACGGTCGGCTCGTGCGGTTGCTGGACGACTCCGGCCGGAGCCTGGACGGGCACGTCGAGAACGGGGTGGCGTTGCTGTCCTGGCCGGAGGCCGACTTCGGCACGCTCGCCCGGACCGAGCTCGTGGACGCCGACGGTCGTGTGCTGGCCACCGACGTCGGACCGGCAGACTCGACGCCGTGACCGTGCTGCGCTCGATCGCGTTGTTCATGGGTGCTGCCGTGTTCGAGATCGGCGGCGCATGGCTGGTCTGGCAGGGCGTTCGGGAGCACAAGGGCTGGCTGTGTATCGGGGCAGGTGTCATCGCGCTCGGCGTATACGGGTTCGTGGCGACGCTCCAGCCGGACGCGAACTTCGGCCGCATCCTGGCGGCGTACGGCGGGGTCTTCATCGCGGGATCGCTCGCGTGGGGCATGGTCGCGGACGGGTTCCGACCGGACCGCTGGGACGTCATCGGCGCCCTGATCTGCCTCGTCGGCGTCGCGATGATCATGTACACGCCGCGCTCGGGCGGCTGACCGAGCCCGAGGCCTGTACCGTCGCACGCTGAGAGCGAACAGGCCTGGGCCGACGCCGGATCGCACGGCGGGGTGGCCGTATGAAGCTCCTCGTGCTCGGTGGAACCCGGTTCGTCGGACGTGCGGTGGTCGAGGACGCCCTGGCCAGGGGTTGGGAGGTGACGGCGTTGAACCGCGGCGTGACCGGCAGCGTCCCGGACGGCGTGACCGCGCTGCTGGCCGACCGGACCTCCGAGTCGGCGCTCGCCGCAGCGCTCGGCACGGCCACCTGGGATCTGGTGGTCGACACGTGGTCCGGGGCACCCGCCGTCGCCGGCCTGGCGGCCCGGGTGTTGTCCGGCAGGGCGCGTCGCTACGGGTACGTCTCCAGCGAGTCCGTCTACACGTGGGGCAACCACTTGGATGAGACCTCGCCGCTGGTCGACGCCGATCCGGACGCGACCGACGGGGACTACTCCGAGATCAAGCGGGGCGCCGAACTCGCCATCCAGCGGGCGTTCCCCGACGCGCTGCTCGGACGGGCGGGACTGATCCTCGGACCGCACGAGGACGATGGCCGGCTGCCCTGGTGGTTGCGTCGGATCGCCGCCGGCGGCCGGGTCGTCGCGCCGGGCCGGCCGGATCGCCCGCTGCAGTACGTCGACGCGCGCGACCTCGCGGCCTGGATGCTGACCGGCCTGGACGGCGATGTGGCCGGTGGCGTCGACGTGGTCAGCCGTTCGGGGCACGCGACGACGCGGCAACTCCTGACCGCGTGTGTGGAGGCGACCGGGTCGGACGCCGAGCTGGTGTGGTTCACCGACGCCGAGATCGAGGCGGCCGGAGCCGAGCCGTGGACCCAGCTCCCGTGCTGGGTGCCCGAGGATGGCGAGTTCGCCGGGTTCCTCGAGGCGGACACGTCGCTCGCGGCGGCGACCGGGCTGGCGTGCCGCCCGGTGGAGGCGACGGTGGCCGATACGTGGCGCTGGCTCGAATCCGAGGGAGCGCCGGGTCGGCGGGGACCGCATCACGCAGCGACGTTGCGGGCCGTGCCTTCGTCGAGCCCGGAGCCTCGAAGTGCGGCGACCAGTTCGGCGGGCGTCAGGTCCTGGTGGACGACCTCGGTCCCGGAGGCAGCGGTGATCTCGGCAGCCAGTTCCTTCACTGTGGAACGGGACGGACGGGTCGCCGCAGCCATCCGTGCCGACCTCGCCGAGGCGGCCGCTGGCGCAGTCCTCGACGACAGCGCGGTGAATGCGGTCTACGAGCTCGGTGGGACCATGGCCGCGCGCGAGAGTTACGACGCTCGCCAAGGGTGACCGGGCGCGACAGGATGTGACCGTGGAGTTCGAGTTGCCGTCGAACCTCGTCCGGGCGGTCGAGCGCGACCTGCTGGCGGGGCACGACCGACGGTCCTGGCTCGCCGATCTCCCGGCGATCGTCGAGGATCTGACACAGCGGTGGGGCCTGATGGTCGGCCGCCCGTTCGAGCCGGGCGGCAACGTCTCCTGGGTGGCACCGGCGCATGCCGCCGACGGTGTCCCCGTGGTCCTCAAGGTCGGCTGGCGTCACGACGAGGCGATCTTCGAGGTCGACGCACTCCGCGTCTGGAAGGGCGAGGCGGCCGTGCGGGTGGTCGATTCGCTGGAGTTCGGCGAGACGATCGCGTTGCTTCTCGAGGCATGCGAGCCCGGCGTGACGCTCCGGGATGCCCTCCCTCCGCTGGAGCAGGACGTCGTCGCCACGACGATGCTTCGCAGGCTGCACATCGACCCTCCGGAGGACCATCCGTTCCCGACGCTCGTCAGCATGTGCGACAGCTGGGCCGACGGATTCGAACGTCGCTATGCCAAGGCCGGCGTCAACGGCTCCCGACGGTTGGACGCCTCGATGGCGAGCGTCGGGATCGAGCTGTTCCGCTCGCTGCCGCGCACCGCCGAGCGCTCGGTGCTGCTGTGCACCGACCTGCATCCGGGCAACATCCTGTCGGCCGGACGTGAACCCTGGTTGATGATCGACCCGAAACCGCACGTCGGCGATCCGACCTACGACGCCGTCCAGTACATGCTCAACTTCCCCGAGCGACTGGCCACGGGGGTGTTCGGGTTCGTCGCGCGTATAGCCGGGCTGCTCGAGGTCGACGAGGAACGCCTGCGCCACTGGCTGTTCGCCCGCTGCGTGCAGGAGTCGGTCGACTGGCCAGAACTGCAGCCGGTGGCCAGAACGCTTGCCCCGTAAGGAGATCAGGCGTCGTGCGGGATCATGGCTCCGGCGGTAGGAACATCATCACGTGCCACGGCCGGACCGTCACCTGGAGGACGCCGTTCACCACCGACTGGTCGTCCATGGTGGCGAGCCGGACGGCCTCGTCGAGGGACGGTGCCGCCAGGACGGTCATTCCCTCACCGTCGACGTCGGTGAGGGGGCCGGCAGCTATCAGCGCCCCGGACCCCCGCAGCCGGCCCAGGAATGCGTAGTGCTCACCGGTCCCCGGGTGGTCGAATGCGCTGCCATCGGTGACCGCGGGCCCGGGCCGATGCGTGAGGACGTACCAGTCGAGTTCAGCCATGGACCGCATCGTGCCAGGGCCGAGTGTCCCGCACATGAGCTCCGGCTCCGGCTTCTCGTCCCGTTCGCGGATCGGTGCGCGATAGTTGGCCTCCGCCAGCTCACCGCTGATCGGAGGCGACCGTGCAGAACGTCCGTCGGCAGCTGCTGTCGAGGTCGTTCACCGGTTCGCCGGCCGAGGTCGTCGAGCTGCTTGCCGGGATGAACGCGCAGACACCTCGCGGACCGGTCGCCGGGCTCTGGACGCGGATGGCGGACCTCCGCCTCGACGAGCTCGACCAGGAGCTGCTCGACTACCGGCTCGTCAAGGCCAACCTGATGCGCGGCACCGTCCACCTCGTCACCCGGCGCCAGTACACGACGTGGCGGACCGCGCTGCAGCCGATGCTCGAGCGGACGGTGCGGGGATTCTGCCCGCACCTGTGGGACCACGTCGACCACGACGCGTTGCTGAGCGCCGGAGCCGACCTGCTGCGGGCACACGCCGGCCTGACGCGGACCGAGATCGGTGCCGAGCTGGTGAAGGCGTTCCCGTACCCGGTTCCCACTGAACTCGGCTTCGCGGTCCGGCTGCTCCTGCCGGTCGTCCAGGTGGCCGACGAGCACGCCTGGCGGCCCGGCCGTACCCGCTACATCCTGGCCGACCAGGCCTTCAGCGAAGCGTTGAGCGAACCCGCCGACGGACGGTCCGACCTGATCCACGGATATCTGCGTGCGTTCGGCCCGGCGACGGCAGCCGACGCGGGGTACTGGTCGGGGCTGTCCCGGTTGCAGCCGGTGCTGGATGCGGTCGGCGAGCCGGCCGGTGAGCGCCGGTGGGATGTCGCGCCGCTTGTCGACGAGGCGCCGCGGACGACGTATGTGCTGCCGGAGTTCGACAACGTCTACTTCTGCTCGAAGGACGTGACGTCGCCGTTGATCGCCGCGAAGAAGCGGCTGGTGCACCCGCCCGGGCAGATGCCGGGCACGCTCGTGACCGGCGGTGAGGTCGTCGCGGACTGGAGCTGGAACACCCGGCAGGCAACGGTGACGCCGACTCCATGGCGCGAGTTGACCGCAGCCGAACTCGCGGAGTTCGAGCGGTTCCGGTCCTGGGTCGGCGCTGTCGAGGCAACGATCTGAGCCCGGACCAAGGACAATCGGACGCACGGCACGGTCCGGACGCACACACGGCGGGGAGCAGATGGCAACGACAGCTCGGGTGGTGAAGGTCCCGGTTCCCGACGACCTCTCGCTGCCGTCGTCGATCTCGCCCACCAGCGCGGGAACCTGGCGCCAGTGCGAGCTGAAATACACGCTCACCTACGTGATGGGCTGGCAGGAGGCCGGCACGATCGCGCAGCTGATCGGCAACACCTCGCACCGCGCGATCGAACTGCTGTACGGCCTCGAGCCGCACGAACGGACCCGCCACCGGGCGTCCGAGCTCCTCGCGTCGGTGGCCCCGGAGGAAGCGGCGAAGGCCGGCTTCACGATCGCCGAGGAGCAGCGGCCAGCCCTTGCGCAGCAGGTGCTCGACGCGTGCGAGGACTCGCTGAGCGGCCTGTTCGACCTCGAGGACCCGGCGACGGTGACAGTGGGCGCCGACGGGCTCGAGGTCTGGGTCAGCGCGAGCCTCTACGGGGCTCCGGTGCGTGGCCGGATCGACCGGCTCTACGACGCGTCCGGTGCGTATGTGGTCGCGGACTACAAGACCGGCAAGGTCCCGAAGTCCGCCTATACGCAGAAGGCGTTCTTCGGGTTGTGGACGTACGCGGCCGCGCTTGCGGCGTCGGATCCCGATCGTGTCCTCCCGGATCGGATCGAGCTCCTTTACCTGGTCGGCCGGCAGCGGCTGGCCCGTCCGGTGCTGCGCGATGTCGCACTGGAGCACGCGAAGGATCTCGCCCGCATCTGGAGCCAGATCGGCGGAATCCCGGCCCGTCGCTCGGTCGAGGCCCGCACCGGTCCGCTCTGCGGCTGGTGCGCGTTCGAGACGGCGTGCCCGGCACGCACACGGACGAGGCTGCCCCCCATCGCGACGCCGGAACACGACCGCCTGCTTGCCGATCTGGGCCTGCGCCGTCGCGATCGCCGCGCGGTCGCGACGACCCTCGAACGCCTCGACGCCCCTGGGGTCGAGCTCTCGTGACCCCGTTCCAGCCACCCCCGTGGACGATCGGGACCGGGCTCACGTTCAAAACCTCGGCCAGTGCCGTCGCCGGCCGCAACCACCGGTTCAGCTGCCCCGCCAAGGTCTCGCTCGGTGCCCGCTACGCAGTCTCGAGCCTGCAGCCGAACGACGCGACCCGGTGGCGTCGGCAGTGGGACGACGCCTCGAGCATGCACTTCGCCATCCGTGACGCGCACGCCCTGCTCTCCGACGGCATGACCGCCAAGGATGCGGCAGCGGCCACCTCGCGCAAGCTGACCGCCGCTCAGCGACGCTTTCTCGTCCACGCGCTGCACCAGCTCTCGGACCTGTCCGACACCGCCACCGACGACGCCGAAGTTGGGCTGTCGCTGGAGGCCAACGTCGAGTATTCGGGCTCCTGGGGCGAGATCACCGTGTTCGGCGCGCATCTGGTCAGCGACGACGGGACGGTCCGCGAGCTCGTACGGCTCCGGCTGAAGGACGTCCGGTCCGCCGACGACCCGGAGGTCGGCGAGTTCGTGGCGGTGGCCGGCTGGGTGCTGGCCAAGGGCATCCATCCGCGGCACGCGTCGGTCGAGCCCACCCGGATCCGGATCACCGAGTTCAGCCTCGACACCGGCCGCTACCTCGTCCACTTCGACGGAACCCCCAAGCAGGCAAGGGAGAACTACCTCAGTCGCGGCGGGCCGGTCCAGCAGGCGCTCGAGGATCAGACACTCCGCCCGGGCTCGGGCTGCGCGGACTGCAACTTCCTCAACGTCTGCCCGGCGGTGCCGAACGTCCGCGGGGCGCTCGGGCTGCCCGGCCGCTCGGTCGCGACCCGAGCCCTGACCGCAACCGACCTGGGAACCTACGACCGCTGCCCGACGGCGTTCCATGTGCTGCGTCGCGACCACCTCCCACCTGCGCCCCCCGAGGAGGCGGACGCCTACGGGCACGAGGCCCGCGATCGCGGGATCGCTGTGCACACGTGGCTTTCATGGGCACACGACCGCGATCCGCACCATGCCTGCACCGCCGACGACCTGCCGGATCCGATCATCGAGCGGGACTCGGCGATCACCGCCGCGTCCAGGTCGCGCCTGAGCATCGAGGCGTACACGATCGCCTGGCCGTACCTCCAGCACCACGTCGGCCTGTGCCTGCTCGGCTTCGAGGGTCTCGACGGCTGGGTGACCGAGCCCGTCCACGTCCTCTACGACACCGACGCCGACATCGTGGTCGTGTCGAGCCCGGACCTGACGTGCCGGATGGAAGCGACGGCCGCGTTGTGGCGGGAGACGAAGACCTCGACCGTCCTACCTGCGGACGTCGAGTCGGCCTTGCACCGCTACCCGGCGTTCGCTCTCAACGTGTCGTTGCTGGCGGCCGGCGTGGACGACAACATGACGGCGGCGGGATCGGCCGAGCTCGAGGTGCTGACCCCGACCGGTGGCGAGGTGTTCTACGTGCCGCTGTCGGACGGGACGCTGGTCTCGACCGCGCAGAAGATCGTCGCGAGGATCGGCCACGCGTTCAGCCAGGACAAGGTGTTCGGCCCGCGCCCGTCCGCGGCCTGCCACTCCTGCGACGCGTACGGCTGGTGCCTGCCCAAGGACGTGCCGGACGGGCCGGCACCGACGATCGACGACGCGGAGTTCGCCGAGCTGCCGGACCCGTTCTAGTCGTCCGGTCCAGTCACCGAGCGCAATCAGCGCGCCGGCTCGGCCAGCGCAGCACTGGCGCGCGAAACCAACGGCGCGGCGCGGGCTCAGGCCTGACGGGTCGGAGGTGTGAGTCAGCGCTCCTCGTTTCGTATCAGGTCGAGGATCCGGGTCTGGGGTACGCCTGCCAGCCCCGGTGAGGACGTCGGCGACGACCAGACGTTCTGCTCCAAGAACGTGGCAAACGCACCGGCGCGTTCGGTCGTGTCGAACTCCAGGTCGAGCATCAGGTAATTCGGGTTGTCGACGGGTCGGCGGATGGTGAAGGCGCGTACCCCCGCCTTCACGCGCACGTCCGCGAAGCCGTCGAACGCCGTCTTCCATATGTCGTAGTCGTGGATCGCATGCTCGATCCGAAGTGTCGCCATGAGTTTCTCCGTTCCGTGTGCGGCAGGCTTGCCGTTGCCAGCGACGTTAGGTCGACCCGGTCGACCGGCGGTATCCCAGAAACCTGGGGTTGAGGGTCGTCTTACACAACGAACTGCGGCCGGCTCTGCGGCGTAACCTCATGGCGTGGCTGACGCATGGGCGCGGACGCGAGCGCGCAAGCGGATCGAGGCGATCGGCAAGGCATCGCTCGACTCCATCGACCTGCGCAGGCAGGCACTTGAGGTCCTCCGCGAGGTTGTTGGTTTCGACGCTTACGTCTGGTTGCTGACGGATCCGGTTACCGCGGTGGGCGCCGCGCCGCTTGCCGATGTTCCTTGTATGCCGGAGCTGCCGGCACTGATCAAGGCGAAGTACGCCACACCGGTCAACCGCTGGACCGACCTTCAGCTGCGGACATCACCCACCGCGCTCTTGGACGATGTGCTCGACGGCGACCTGGCACGCAGTCGCGTGTGGCGCGAGGTGATGAGCCGATACGGAGTCCGGGACGTGGCCTCGACGGTCTTCGCGGACCGGTTCGGCTGCTGGGGCTTCCTCGACTTGTGGCGTGACCAAACGAGCGAACCGTTCAGCAGCGCCGACTCCGCCTTCATCGACAGCGTGGCCACGTCATTGACGACCGCGTTGCGTGAATGCCACGCGCGGACGTTCATCGAGGCGGCGGCCCCGCACCGACGCGGCGTCGGACCCGTTGTGCTGACACTCTACGAGGACCTTCAGATCACCAGCCGTACAGCAGCGTCGCAGAGTTGGCTGGATGTACTCCTGCCACCCGGGCCCGAAGGGCGCGCCATCCCCGCGAGCGTCTACAACGTCGCCGCCCA
>DAIQRJ010000016.1:0-75635 GCA_036786375.1 Actinopolymorphaceae bacterium | reverse complement strand
CACGGGTGGACCCGGGGCTCCGGGGTGTCTCACGCCAGCCTGACAGGTAGGGACCGCGGTCGTCCTACATCCGGTTCCAAGCCGAGCAACCCAACGAGACCTGGCAGTCCGACTTCACCCACTACCGACTCACCAACCCTGACCACACCCCCGGTGCCGACGTGGAGATCCTGTCCTGGCTCGATGACCACTCCCGCTACGCCCTCTCGGTGACCGCACACCACCGCGTCACCGGCCCGATCGTCCTCACGGCCTTCCGCAATGCCTATACCCAGCACGGGATCCCGGCCTCGACCCTGACCGACAACGGCATGGTCTACACCGCCCGGTTCGCCGGCGGGAAAGGCGGCCGCAACGCCCTCGAGAACGAACTCCGCCGCCTCAACATCGTCCAGAAGAACTCCCGACCCAACCATCCGACCACCTGCGGGAAGGCCGAACGCTTCCAACAAACCCTGAAGAAATGGCTCCGCGCCCAACCCGACCAACCCGCCACCATCGGCGACCTACAGGCCCTTCTCGACAGGTTCACCGATGAGTACAACCAGCACCGGCCGCACCGATCCCTACCCCACCGCGCCACCCCGGCCACCGCCTACCAAGCACGACCCAAAGCCGCTCCCGGCACCGACCGGACCGCCGACACCCACGACCGCGTCCGCCACGACCGCGTCGACCAAGCTGGCTCCGTCACCCTCCGCGTCAACGGCCGCTTGCACCACATCGGCATCGGCCGAACCCACGCCCGAACCCACGTCCTGATCCTCGTCCAGGACCTCAACGTCCGCGTCATCAACGCCGCCACCGGGCAACTCCTGCGCGAGCTGACCCTCGACCCCACCCGCGACTACCAACCCACCGGCGCACCCAAAGGCCCCACCCGAAAACCCCCAAAAACAACGACAGCCGAACCCCAAAAGCAGGTCCGGCTGTCGCCGATGTCGTGAGACATCACATTGGTAGCGGGGGCAGGATTTGAACCTGCGACCTCTGGGTTATGAGCCCAGCGAGCTACCGAACTGCTCCACCCCGCGTTGCTCCGCCAACCCTACCGGGTGCTGTCCGGGCTGCCAAACGGGTCCGACGTCGGCGGCTCGTGGCAGGGTCAGTGCGTGAGTTCAGCCGAGCCGCAGCCGAGGTCGCCCGCCTGGACGATCCTGCATATCGACCTCGACCAGTTCCTCGCCGCCGTCGAGGTGCTCCGCCACCCCGAGCTTCGCGGGCGTCCGGTCGTCGTCGGCGGCGACGGCAACCCGAGACGGCCCAGGCAAGTCGTCTCAACGGCGTCCTACGAGGCGCGGGTGTTCGGCGTCCACTCCGGCATGCCGCTCGCCGCCGCGCTCCGACGCTGCCCCGAAGCGGTGTTCCTGGCCGTCGACCGGCCCGTTTACGAGGCTGCGTCCGCCGAGGTGATGGCGACCCTGCGCGGGCTGGCGGCCGAACTCGAGGTGTGGGGCTGGGACGAGTGCTTCGCCGCCGTCCACACCGCCGAGGCCGAGGCGGTCGCGGCCGCGATGAGGGAGGCCGTCCACGAGCGCACCGGTCTGCACTGCGCCGTCGGCATCGGTGACACCAAGCTCTGCGCGAAGACCGCCACCGGGTTCGCGAAGCCCGGCCGGATCGCACGGCTGATGCGCGCCGATTGGCTCGAGGTGATGGGCAGGCATCCAACCGTCGACATCTGGGGCATCGGCAACGCAATCGCCCGCCGGCTCAGCGGGTTGGGCATCGATACGATCGCCGACCTGGCCGCAGCGGACCCGGACGCGCTGCGCACCGAGTTCGGACCGCAGACCGGCCCGTGGATCGGCGGCCTCGGTCGCGGCGGCACCGACACAACCGTCAGCTCGGTCGAGCGAGTCGCCGTCGGACGAAGCCACCAGACGACGTTCGAACTCGACCTCGTCGGCAGAGAACAGATTGAGCAAGCTCTCGTCCCTATCGCTGAGCGTGTCACGGCAGATGTCGTCGCCGAGGGACGCATCGTCACCCGGGTCGCGGTGACCGTACGGACGGCGACGTTCTTCACCCGCACCCGTATCCGCAAGCTCGCGGCACCGACGACCGACCCGGCCGTCGTCGCGAGCACCGCAGTCGGCCTGCTCGACCGCTTCGAGCTCGACCGGCCGGTACGGCTGCTGGGCGTCCGGGTCGAGCTCGCCCCGCCCGACTAGGGCTTCGGCTTCGGCGATGGAGTCGGCGTGGGCGACGGGCTGGCCTTCGACGCATCCTGCGCGGCCTGAGCCGCGGCGACCGCCTTCTCGGCCTTCGCCACCGCGGCCGCGTAGCCCGCGATGTCGCCGGCCTTCAACGCCTTGTCGGCATCGGCGAACGCCGCGGACGCGGCATCGAGCTGTGCCTGCACTTCGGCGGGCGTCGTGCCGGTGTCGCCACCGGAGCCGCCGGTCTTCCCGCCACCTGTCGACCCGCCGGTGCTCTCGTCCGTCGTCGCGCCGGAGTTACCGGAGAACAACGAGTCGAGCGCCTGCTGCAACGACGCACCCGAGGCCACCTTGTCGCCGAGCTGCACGATCACCAGCCGCAGCAGCGGATACGACCCGGAGTTCGTCCCCTGCCGCTGGGCGTAGTAGGGCTGCACGTAGAGCAGCCCGCCACCCATCGGAAGGGTGAGCAGGTTGCCCGGCACGGCCAGGCTGCCCGATCGCTGCAGCGCCAGCAACGTCTGACTCACCGACTGGTCTGTCTGCATCGATTGAGCCACCTGACCCGGGCCGTTGACCTGGGACTCCCCCGCGAGTTGCAGGACGCGCATCTTCCCGTAGTCGGCCGAGGTCGCGTCCGCATCGACAGCCACGAACGCCGCCAGGTTCTGCTTGTTCACCGGGATGTAGGTGGACGTGAGTGAGAAACGCGGAACGTCCTGGCCGGGCAGCTTCACCGACAGGTAGTACGGCGGCTGCCGCCTGACCTGGGTCGAGTCGGTCGGGTCGTTCGGGACGGTCCAGCGCTCGGTGCCCTCGTAGAACGTCTTCGGGTTCGTCACGTGGTACTGGCCGAGCATCTCCCGCTGCACCTTGTACATGTCCTCGGGGTAACGGACGTGCGCGAGGAGGTCCTTGCTCATCTCGCTCTTCGGCGTGACCATCCCCGGGAAGACCTTCTCCCACGTCTGCAGGATCGGGTCGCTCTGGTCCCAGCCGTAGAGCTTCACCGTGCCGTCGTAGGCGTCGACGGTGGCCTTGACCGAGTTGCGGATGTAGTTGACCCCGACGCTCGGGACGGCGCCCGCGCGCTGCGCCGTGAGCGTGTCCGCGGTGGCCTCGTCGAGGTCCACACGCTGGGAGTTCGGGTACGTGCTGGTGGTCGTGTAGGCATCGACGATCCACACCGTCCGGCCGTCGACGACGGCCGGATACGGGTCCGAATCGACGGTCAGCCAGGGCGCGATCTTCTCCACCCGCAGGCTCGGGTCACGGTCGTAGAGCAACTTCGAGTCGGTGTTGATCCGACGTGAGAGAAGGAAGTTCGCGTCGGTGAACTTGGCCGCGTACAGCGCGCGGGTCCAGATCGAGCCGATGCCGACACCGCCTTTGCCGGTGTAGGTGTAGGCCGACTGCTTGCCGTCGGTATCACCCGGCACGTCCAGCTCGAGCGGGGTCGCGCCGGGCGGCTGGCCGACGATGGAGTACGCGGGCGACTCCTCGCCGAAGTAGATCCGCTGCTCGAAGGTGCCGAGGTCGCCGACCGAGGGCAGGTCCTTCTCCATCCACACGGGGGCGCCGTTCGTGGCGGCCCGGTTGCCGAAGGCCGACACCAGCCCGTAGCCGTGGGTGAAGACGGTGTGGTCGTTGTTCCAGTTGCGCTGGGCCGACGGCAACCCGGTGAGGTCGACCTCACGGACCGCTACGACGGCGTCCTGGGTCTTGCCGCCGATCTGGTAACGGTCGACGTCGAGGACGCGCGGGAAAGCGTAGAAGCCACGCACCTGCTGCAGCTGCTCGAAACTCTCCGACACCAGCGTCGGGTCCATCAGCCGGATGCCGGGGACCGCCTCGGCGTCGTCGCGGAGCTGACCGGCGGTCGCGGTCGTCTTCGCCGAATACTGGGTGACCTCGGACGACCCGAGGCCGAACGCGGAGCGTGTCGCGTCGATGTTGCGGCCGATGAACGTGCTTTCCCGGTCCGGCTCGTTCGGGCGGACCTGGAACTGCTGCACGATCGCCGGCCACAACCAGCCGAGCAGGACCGACGCCAGCACGAGGATCGCGAGGCCGAGCCCGGGCAGCAGCCACGTGCGGCGAGCCACGTTGGCGAAGAAGAGGAGTGCGCACACGAGCGAGATCAGCAGCAGGATCGTGCGGCCCGGCAGCACGGCGTGCTCGCCCGCGTAGGTGAGCCCGGTGAAGGAGAAGTTCGAGATCTTGTGGTCCCCCAGGACGAGGCCGTACCGGTCGAGCCAGTAGCCGAGCGCCTTCAGACCGCAGAAAACCCCGAGCAGGATGGCGAGCTGGATGTGCGCGGCGGCGGTGGCCCGCTGACCGCGTCCGCCGAGCCGCACGCCGCCATAGGCGACGTGGGTGATCAGTGACGCGATGATGGCCAGGATCACGATCACGAACGCGAAGCTGAGCAGGAAGCGCAGCCACGGATAGGTGAAGACGTAGAAGCTCGCGTCCTTGCCGAACTGGGAGTCCACGGTGCCGAACGGCGTCCGGTTGCGCCAGGCCAGGTAGGTCTGCCACCTCGAGGTCGCCGACGCGCCGGCGAACAGGGCGACCACGACCGCGGGCACAGCCAACATCAGCCGGCGATGACTGTCGACGGCCTCGCGATACCGGTCGACGATGTCGTTGGGCCGCGCGGTGAGCAACGACGGGCGCCAGCGCCACGCGATCCAGCACGAACCGCCGACGAGCAGCATCGAGATCGCGGCGAAGACGAAGAACAGCACGATCCGGGTCACGACGGAGGTGGAGAACACCTCACCGGCGGAGAGCGTGTCGAACCACAGCTTGGACGTCCAGAACGACGACAGCGCGAAGAACGCGATCACGACCACCGCGATGACGACCAGCGTCGGGATCAGCGGTCCGCGCCGTCGAGGGCGCCGCCGCAACGTCAGCGTCGGCGCGTTCGCGCTGCTCATCGGCGTCCCCGTGGACGCGTCTGACCGTTCATGGCGGATCTCCCTCGACCTTCGCGCTGCGCCCCGCTGGCACCGTTCATGATCTCCCGCAAATCGGGATCGTCACCGGTTTGTTCGCGTCCAATTCGGTCAGCACAGTCACCGAGTCCGCGAGCGTGCCGACGCGGTAGACGGTGATGCCGTCGACCCCGGCCGAACCGGCGCTCGAGCAGTCCGACGCCGGCGCGAGGAAGACGGTCGCACCCGCGTCGCGCGCGCCGTTGACCTTCTGCTCGATGCCGCCGATGGGACCGACCCTGCCGTTCGCGTCGATCGTGCCCGTCCCGGCGACCGTGCGGCCGCCGGTGAGCGAACCCGGGGTCAGTTTGTCGTAGAGGCCGAGCGCGAACATCATCCCCGCGCTGGGACCGCCGATCTGCTCGGGCAGATGGACCGACGCGACGACGTCGGAGAGGTACCCGACGCCGGGAGTGACGCCGACGGCGGCCACGTGCGCATCGTCGCGCGCGGGCCCGGCGACGATGTCGACGGTGCCCTCAGTGGTGCCGCGGACGTAGTCGAACCTCAGCTTGTCGCCCGGTTTGTGCGCACGGATCCGGGCTCGCAGTTCCTCCGGCGTGGAGATCGCTGTGCCGTCCACGCTGGTCACGTAGTCACCGGCCCTGAGCTTGCCGCCGGCCGGGGCGTCCTCCGCGATCGACAGGATCTGCACCCGGCCGGTGACCTTGATGCCCGCCTGCCGGAGGCCCGCCGCGGTGGCCGTGGTCTGCGACGCGTCCATCTCCTCGGCGTTCTGCTGCTGCACCTGGGCGACCGACAGCGACCGTGGGTAGACGTAGGTGACCGGGACGATCGCGCTGCGCGGGCTCAGCCACCCGGCCAGCATCGCCAGCAGCGGGAGTCGTTCGCCCGGCGCTGTGACCGAGACAGTGGTGAGGTCGAGGCGGCCGCTCGTGGGATAGGTCTGGTGCCCGGTGACGGTGATGAAGTCGGTGCCGGCCTTGGATCCCAGCACGTCGACCGCGGGACCGGGACGCATCTGCGCGAACGGGACCGGCAGCAGCCACGCGAGCAGCACGAGGACGACGAGAAGGAGCGCGGCGACGATCACATCGAGCTGACGCCCTGCGCCCGCGAACGTTGCACTCTGCAATCTGTGAGGCGGCTCGCCGCGAGGCGGCAAGCTGTCAGGCGCCGGCATCGGCGATCCTGCGTGGCAGACCCCCGGCGGGGTTGGCCGAAGCCGGGCGGACCATGCGCTGAGCGTAGGTCACCGCGCCGATCACGACCGCACCCAACGGCCGGGATCCCGGCACGGGCCACGGGATCACAGACCCTGGACCCACTCGGTCGACCCGTCGGCGAACACCTGCTCCTTCCAGATCGGAACCGTCTGCTTCAGCTCGTCCACCAGCCGCTCGCATGCGTCGAACGCGGTGCCGCGGTGTGCCGCCGACACCGCCGCCACCACCGCGACGTCGCCGACGACGAGCGGGCCGGTCCGGTGCACCGCGGCCGCGGCGATCACGCCGTCACGGCAGGCCACCGCTTCGAGGACGTCGCGCAACCGCTGGGTCGCGCTCGGATGGGCCTGGTAGTGCAGGGCGGTCACCTCGCGGCCGCCGTCGTGGTCGCGCACCGTGCCGATGAACACCGCATGACCGCCTGCCTGCGGGTCCGCGACAGCGGCGACGACCTCGTCGAGGACGAGTGCGGTGTCGCGGAGATCTGCCAGCGTGACCCGGCCGGGGCGCGCCGGCACACTCGACGGGCCGGCTGACGTGTGCTTGGTCATAGCCGAGACGGTAGCCGGTTCGGGTACCGCCGGATCGAGGGCCCGAACGTGCCCGCGCCCACTACCGTGGAGCCCGACGCCCGCCGTGGGTGTATCCGCCAGTCGCCACGGCACCGAGCAATGCGGAGGTACGACGTGTCCGGCTTTCCCCCCGACCAGGGCCCGGATCAGGGTCCCGGTGGCTTCGGGTTCAACCCGTCCGACCTGGGTGCCATGTTCGGCCAGCTGTCCCGGATGTTCTCCGGCAGCGGCGATCCCCTCGACCCGGCGAACCTCGGCACGCAGGCGCGCCAGCAGCTCGCCCAGTTCGGCCCCGACCCGAGTGTCGCCGACGCGGAGAAGAACGCCGTCCGCGCGGCCGTCGACCTGGCCGACCTGTGGGTCGACGCCGCCACCGACATGCGGTCGGTGACCCGGCACGCCCAGGCGTGGAGCCGCGCGGAATGGGTCGAGGCGACCGTGCCGGCCTGGCGAGATCTGCTCGGACCGGTCATCTCCGGGATGCACAACCAGTCGCTGACCGACCTCGGGAACGCGTCGTCCGGGCTCGCGACCGGCGGCGAGGCCGGTCTGCCCGGCATCGACCTCGGCGCGCTGCAGCAGATGATCGGGCCGATGCTCGGCGCCATGCTCGGCGGTCAGGTCGCGACGGGCATCGCGAAGCTGGCCAGCGAGGTACTCGGAGCGGCCGACGTCGGCCTGCCGCTAGCACCCACAGGCGTGTCCGCGCTGGTCCCGGCCAACGTCAAGGCGTTCGCCGACGGGCTCGAGCGGCCGTTCGACGAGGTGCGGCTCTACCTGGCGTTGCGCGAGTCGGCACACGCGCGGCTGTTCGCGTCCACGCCCTGGCTCACCTCGACGATCAGCTCGGTGCTCACCTCCGCGGCTGCCGGGTCGACGCCGAAGCTCGGCAACCTGAGCGAGCTGATGGGCTCGATCGACCCGAACAACCCCGAAGAAGCCATGCAGACCATCGCGGCCCGGATGGAGGAGTCGACCGACACCCCCGAGCAACACGCGCGGGAGAACCAGCTCGAGACCGTTCTCGCGCTGGTGATCGGCTGGGTGGACGACGTCGTGACCGGTGCCGCCGCCGGCCGGCTGCCCGCCGAGCCCGCCCTGCAGGAGGCGCTGCGGCGGCGTCGTGCCACCGGCGGCCCCGCCGAGCAGGTGTTCGCCGAGATCGCCGGGCTCGAGCTGCGGCCTCGCCGGGTGCGCGATGCCGCCGCGCTGTGGGCGAAGCTGCGCGAAGCCGGCGGCGAGGCGACCCGCGACCGCGTGTGGTCGCACCCGGACTTCCTGCCCGGGTCGGCCGACCTCGACGACCCCGACGCGTTCGTCGCCTCCTTCATGGCACCCGAACCCGACTTCTCCGCCCTCGACGAGCTGACCCGGCCGCGCACCGACGAGGAGCGGCTCGACGACGAGCGCCGGGATCGCGACGGCGACGGCGACGAGCCGGACGACCAGCAGAACGGGCCCGCCTCGTCGTGAGCGAGGTCTGCCTGCTCGGCGGCATGAACCGGCTGCACGACGACGTGATCGCCCGCGTGACCGCGTTCGTGCCGGTGACCCCGGACGAGGTCCTCGCCCGGCAGCGCACGCTGAGGTTCCTGGCCGATCACCCCGATGGTGTCGAGGCGACCTGTCAGGCCGGCCACGTCACCGCGACCGCGCTGGTCCTCACGCCTGATCGGCGTCGCACCCTGCTCACCCTGCACGGACGCATCAAGCGCTGGATCGAGCTTGGTGGTCACCTCGAGCCCGACGACGCCGACCTCGCGGCCGCGTCGCTGCGCGAGGGCATCGAGGAGAGCGGTATCCCGGGCCTGACCCAGGAACCCGGCATCCTCACCGTCGTCGTGCACGAGGACCTGCCGTGCCGGCGCGCTCCGGGCACCATCCACTACGACGTCTACTACGTGCTCACCGCGCCCGAGGGTGGCCAGGAGCGGATCAGCGACGAGTCGCTCGATCTCGGCTGGTTCGACGTCGACGCGCTCCCGGAGCCGCTCGGCGACGGTGTGGCCGAGGTCCTCGAGCTCGCCCTGAGCCGGTATCCGGCACGAACCGCGGCCGCTCGCTAACCTCTGCGGCCATGACCGATATGCCTGCAGACCCGGACCTGGTCGACGCACGCGACGCGCTTGGCCTCCCCATCGGCACGATTCGGCCGATGGTGCACTGGGGTGCGCCGATCATGCATCGCCCGCTCGCGCCGGTGACGACGTTCGATGCCGACCTGGCCGCACTCGCGGCCGACATGTTCGTGACGATGGACGCCGCCGACGGCGTCGGGCTGGCCGCCGACCAGGTCGGCGCGGACCTCGCGATGTTCGTGTTCGACCTGCGCGGACCGGGCGAGCCGGCCGGCGCCGTGGGCGTCGTCTGCAACCCGGTGCTCTCGGTGCCCGACCCCGATGACCCGGACTCGGCCGGTCAGGCCTGGATCTCCGACAGCGAGGGCTGCCTGTCCCTGCCGGGCGCGTTCGTGCCGTGCAAGCGTGCGCTCATCGCGAGTGTGTCCGGCGTCGACCACACCGGCGCGCCCGTCGGCTATCACGGCACCGGCCTGATGGCTCGCTGCCTGCAGCACGAGTCGGACCACCTGCGCGGCGTCGTGTTCGCCGACCACGTGCCCGGCCGGCTGCGCCGCAAGCTGCACAAGCAGGCCGAGCGGTACGCCTCGGAGTTCCCGCCGGATTGGCCCATTTCACCGCGGGAGGAACCGCTCGGCTGAGTCAGTCGACGCCGGCGGCACCCGATCCGGTGGATCCGCCGGTGGCCGCGGCCGCGCCGACGTCGTAACCGTCGAGGAAGCCGATCGCGCGCTCGGTACGCGGGTAGCGGGCAACAAGGTCGTCGAAACGGGCGTTGTGGTCGACCTCGAGCAAGTGCGCGAGTTCGTGAACGATCACGTAGTCGAGCACCCACCCCGGCATCCCGACCAGCCGCGAGGTGAGCCGGATCGACCGGTCGAGCACTGTGCAGGACCCCCATCGCCGCACCTGGTTCTCGACGAACCGGATGCTGCTCGGCTCGGGCGCCTCCGGCAGGTACCGCCGGCGCAGGGACTCGGCCCGCTCGGCCAGCGCCTCGGCGGTGCGCCGGTTGCGGCTCCGGCTGTTCGCCAGCCGGGCCAGCAGAGCGTCGACGTGCTTGCGTTCCTGCGCCGCGGACAGCCCGGCCGGCATCAGCACCACGACGGTGTCGCCACGACGGTAGGCCGACACCGTGCGCCGCCGCCGGGTGCTGCGGCGGATCTCGACCGTGGGTTCGTCCATGCGACATTCCTACCAACAGGCAACGACAGAATCTGCCACGCCGGCGGGGATTGACGCGGCGGTTCGCCAGTCGTACCTTCACCTCACAGCCCCCGAGCGGAGGCCGGTCGGGTTCGCAGGGGAAGGCAGACACGACCCGGCCCCTCGGGGGTCTTTCGTTGCTCCCGACCGAGGTTCGGTCGATATCGCCGTGCCGTGAGCGTGGAATGCCACGCCGCGCGAGCCGACACGTTCGCGCGCGGCTCCCGCTCCATGAGCGCACGCTGGCGTATGGTGGCGCAGCCGGGTCCGGATCAAGGACCCTCTACCTCATTCCGACCTGAGCACGAGGAGGGCCTCATGGCCGACGAATACACCGGTGAGTTCTACTGCGTGAAGTGCAAGGCCAAGCGCGAGGCGACTGGCGAGATCAAGGTCAACGAGAAGGGCACCCGCATGGCGAAGGGCAAGTGCCCCGTCTGCGGCACGAACCTCAACCGCATTCTCGGCAAGGCCTGATCCACCCGAAGCATCGGCAGGAGGGCGTCGCGGCCGACCGGCCCGCGACGCCCTCTTCCCATGTCCACTCCCATGTCCACCAGCTCCGGGTCCCGGGTGCCCTGTGGACAGGCCAAGGTGCGCCGCCGTCGAACCTGACAGCCTCACAGCCTCTCGACGCCGCGTTCCGGCAGTGTCGACGCGGGCCGGACGGAGGCACGGGTGCGGCCGTATCTCAAGCCCGGGCTCCGGCGCGTCTGGCGTGACGACGCAACCCTGCAGTTCGGCCTGGATCCCGACCGCGCCGTCGTCGTCACCGATCTCGAGCCTCCGGTCGCCAGGTTCATCGACACCCTCACCGGCGCGACCGACCTGCAGGACACGCTCGCGCGTGCCGAGGCCGACGGGGTCGACGGCGACACCGCCGCGAACGTCCTCAAGGTCCTCGCCGACGCGGGTGTTCTCGACGACGCGGACGCCGACGCCGGGCCGCTGCGGTCGCTCACCCCGATCGAACGTGAACGGCTCGCGCCCGACCTGGCCGCCCGCGCCCTGATCAGCACCGAACCGGGCACCGGCCTGCGCGCCCTGCGGGTCCGGCGCAACGCCACGGTGCGGGTTACGAGCAGCAACCGCGTCGGCTCCGCGGTGGCGACGCTGCTGGCCGGCTCCGGGGTCGGGCATCTCGTCCTGACCGACCAACGGCCGGCCGTCGGGACCGACATCGGGCCGGCCGGTCTGCGCGCGGTCGACGTCGGTCATCCCCGCACGGTCGGGATGCGGCGGGTGCTGACCGAGCTCGCACCGTCGACCCGGCTGACCCAGCGGACCACGCATCGTCCCGATCTCGTCGTCATCGCCGCCGACGACGAGCCGGACCGCGCCGCGGCGATCGAACTGGTGCGTGACGGGATCCCCCACCTGGTGGTCGGTGTGCGGGAGACGGTCGGGGTCGTCGGACCCTTCGTCATCCCGGGCTCGACCGCCTGCCTGCACTGTCTCGACCTGCATCGCACCGACCTCGACCCGGGCTGGCCGGCGCTCCTCGCGCAGGCGAACTCGGCGGCCTGCGCGGACTCCGTCGAGGTGAACCTCTCGACGCTGGTCGCCAGCCTGGCGGTGCTGCACGTGCTCAGCTACCTCGACGGCGGCGAACCGCCGTCGATCAACGGGACGCTCTCGGCCGGTCTTCCCGACGCGACGATCCGGCGCCGGTCCTGGCTGCCGCACCGACAGTGCGGGTGTACGTGGGAGAGCCTGGCCCGGCCGGACGACCCACCCGACCCGACCGATCCGTAAACGTCGCCCGGACATGCATCAGGCCCGGACAATCGGCTGAGTGTCCGGGCCTGATGTGCACTACCCCTACCAGATACGCGAGGGGTTCTGTGCGGCCCTGTCGGCGGCTGCGCGACGGGAGGTGGCGATCACTCGACGCGCCTTGGCTGCCCGGGCCCGCTGGCGAGACTCTGCCAGCCGGCTGTCGATATGGGCACGTGCGAGGTCGTGCTGGATGAGATACATCAGGGACTCCTACAGGTCGCAACGGGGTGATGGTGACGACGGTCATGCCGGCGTGTGGTCCATGCGCGGGTCGAGGCTCATGCGACCGCGGCGTCCTTGCGGGGACGGCCACGGGGCCGCTTGCGTGCGACGACGACGCCGGCGACGAACAGCTCGCCGCCCCAGACGCCCCACGGTTCGCGGCGCGCGAGCGCGCCCTCGAGGCAGGTCTGGCGGAGCGGGCAATCGAGGCACATGGCCTTGGCTGTCTCGACGTCGCGCGGCGACTCGGCGAAGAACAACTCCGGGCTGACTCGACAGGGCAGCTGGTCGTAGAGCTCGACGACGCGAGGACGCTCGAGAGTGTTGAGGTACATCGGTGTCACCTCCTTGTGACGAGGCGCGGGAAATCTGGTCGGAGCGGATGGGGTGAAGGACGCGGTGCTGATCATGGGTAGTCCGCCGGAGGCTCGAGACAACAAGAAGGCCACGGATCCCGGTTGGGGGTCCGTGGCCTCGGAAAGCCTTGCAGCGTAGAGATCTACGAATAAGGCTCCGAGAAACGGACGACACCGAACGGGGCAGAGCTATCGCCGGTGAAGCCACCGACGGCCGGGACGAGGCTGATGCGCTGACGTGCGGACGCGCCCGTCAGGGACAGACGGGCGCTTTCGACAACGCGACCAGAGAACCCGCGGCCGTAGGCCGGGCTCGTCTGCATGCGGTTGTTGATCTCCATCGAAAGGCACCTCCTGGTCTGTCATCGTCGGGCGGGGCATCTGTCACATGGCCCTTGAGTTGCGGTGTGTCCGAAGAGTACGTCGAGTCCTCGGGGGACGTCCAACGAATAACGGAGAAATCTTCGCGTCGTTCACCGGATGCACTGACCGGCCGCCATCAGGGTCCCCACCGCATCATGGGATCGCTTGCAGGTAGGACGATTCCCGGGTTTCGCGCGGGCGTGTCAGCCCGCGCAGATGGCGATGATGTCGGCGCCGAACTTCTCCAGCTTGTGCGCCCCGACACCGGGGATCGCGAGCATGCCGGCGTCGTCGGTGGGCTTGCGCTCGGCGATGGCGGTCAGCGCGGCGTCGGTGAAGATGACGAACGCGGGCTGCTTGAGCTCGCGGGCGGTCTCCAGCCGCCAGGCCTTGAGCCGCTCGAAGAGCTCCTCGTCGAGGTTGCTCGGGCAGTTGCGGCAGCGGCCGAGACGGCGTTCGGCCGGATCGGTCAGTGGCGTCGAGCAGACCCGGCAGCGCGGCACCTTCGCGGAGGCGCGGGTGCGGGATCCACGCCCGGGTGCGTCGACGCCGTCACGGCCGGACGAGCTGACCGGGCGCACGCCGTCGAGGAACCTGCTCGGTCGACGGCGGGCGGCGCCGCCGGGCGTCCGCGACAGCGACCACGAGAGCGAGAGCCCCACCGCGGCCCGGGTCATGCCGACGTAGAGGAGCCGGCGCTCCTCCTCGACCTCCTTGGGCGTCTTCGCCTGGATCGACGGGAGCATGCCCTCGTGCAGGCCGACCAGGAACACCTGTTCCCACTCGAGGCCCTTGGCGGCGTGCAGCGTCGAGAGGGTGACGCCGTTGAGGCCAGGTGCGTGCTGGGCCTCGGCACGCTCGGCCAGCAGGCGGACGAACGCCCGCAGCGACGTGATGCCCGGTACCGCGCTCTCCGGCCCGGAGATGTCGTCGGCCAGATCGACGAGCGCGGTGAGGGACTCCCAGCGCTCGCGCACGCGGCCGATGCCGGCCGGCGGGGTGGTGCTCCAGCCGGCGCCACTGAGAATCGCGCGGACGGTCTCGCCGAGGTCATCGGCCGGCTCGTCCCCCTCCGCGACCGCGGCTCCGCGCAGCAACGCCACCGCCTCGCGGACCTCACGACGGTCGAAGAAGCGCTCGCCGCCACGCACCTGGTAGGCGACGCCGACGTCGGCGAGCGCTTGCTCCACCGCCTCGGACTGGGCGTTGATGCGGTACAGGACGGCGATCTGCGCAGCCGGCAGGCCGCCCTGGGTCAGCCGCCGGATCCGGCTCGCGACCGACGCCGCCTCGGCGACCTCGTCGGGATGTTCGCCGAACTCGACCGCCGGTCCGGGCTCACGCTGGCTCTCCAGTGGCACGTGACTGCTGCGGGTGGCCGCGTCGGCCCGCGACATCAGGGCGTTCGCGGCGCGGACGACCTCGGGGGTGGAGCGGTAGTCGCGGCGGAGCTTGACGACGGTCGCCTCCGGGTAGCGCTTCGTGAACCCGGTCAGGTGTGCCGACGTCGCGCCGGCGAAGGAGTAGATCGTCTGTGTCGGATCGCCGACCACACAGATGTCGCGTGACTTCCCCAGCCACAGATCGAGCAAGGCCTGGGCGAGCGGTGAGACGTCCTGGTACTCGTCGACGATCAGGTGCCGGTACTGACCGCGCACGGTGGCGGCGACCCGCTCGTCCCCCGCGATCAGTCCGGCCGCACACAGAAGGACGTCCTCGAGGTCGATTCGGTCGCGGTCGCGGCGGAGCTCCTCGTAGCCGGCGAAGACCCGTGCGACGACCGACGGGTCGAGACCCGCAACGTCGCGGCCGGCCTTCGGGGCGAGTGCTGCGTAGGTGTCGGGCGAGACGTTGCTGACCTTGGCCCACTCGATCTCGCTGGCGAGGTCGCGACGGCCGCTCACGTCGAGCGCGACCCGGTTGCGCGACGCCGCCTCGGCCACCAGCGGGATCTTCGACTCGAGGATGGCCGGCAGGTCGCGGCCGTGCACCTGCGGCCAGAAGAACCGGGCCTGGCGCAGCGCGGCGGAGTGGAACGTGCGCGCGGACACGCCGCCGACGCCCAGCGCGCCCAGCCGCGTGCGCATCTCACCGGCGGCCCGGGTGGTGAACGTGACGGCGAGAACCTCGCGGGGACGCCAGATGCCCGCGTGCACGGCGTAGGCGATGCGGTGGGTGATGGTGCGGGTCTTGCCCGTGCCGGCGCCGGCGAGGATGCACACCGGCCCGCTGACCGCGCGGGCGGCGGCGGCCTGTTCGGGATCGAGCGCCGCGAGGATGGAGTCGGCGGTGATCGCCCCGGCGTCGGCGGGACCGGTCACGGTCGGCTGACTGGAGGGGGACACCGGAGCATCTTCGCAAGACCCGCCGACATGCGTCCACAGGCCGTCGGGTGTGGACGGAATGCCGCACCACCGGCGCAGGTTGGAAGCTGTTGACCCGTGTCGTCCATCCCCTTCCCGCTCGCGAGAGGCCAACCGCATGCTTGCCCCCACTCCCCCCGGCGCACCCGAGCCGACTCCCCCGACGATCTACACGACGTCGTGGTGCGGCTACTGCGCCCGGCTGAAGTACACGCTCGACGCCGCCGAGGTCCTCTACCTCGAGGTCGACATCGGGGCTGTGCCCGCGGCAGCCGACATCGTCACCGCGGCGAACAACGGCAACCGGACGGTTCCGACGGTCGTCTATGCCGACGGCACCACGATGACGAACCCCGGCGCCGGCCGGGTCCAGGCGAAGCTCGCGGAGCTCGCCGCCGCATGATCCCGGTGGGCCCGGTCCGCTGACACGTTGCCAGACTGACGCCGTGGCAGACATCTCGGGCTCGACGACGATTGCCGCGACCGACCACCCCTATCTACGACGGCACGTCGATCCGGTATCCGTCCTCGGTTTCTGGCGGCACCGATCGGCCACCGTCTTCGCACCTGTGCACGAGATCGGCGACGACCCGGGGCTGGTGTGCCTCGGCGACCGCGACGATCTCGGCGTCCTCCTCGACCTCCTGTCCCGGACCATCCCGCCGCCCAGCCGGGTGAGCGTCACGGCCGACGCCACCGACGCGTTGCCTGCCGCCTGGCAGGTGCGCGACTGGACCGGCTGGACCGCGTTCAGTACCGAGTCGGCCCCCGATGTCGCCGGCGCGGACGCGGTGACCACCCTCCCGCTGCGCCGGTGGGCCACGGCGATCTCCACCTTCCTGGACGAGTCGAGCCCGCAGGGGTGGGGCCGGCCCGAACGTGACGACTCGCAGTGGTGGGGCGTCCTCGACGACGCCGGCACGCGGCTGCTGGCCGTCGGAGCGGTGCGGACCGGCGGGGCGCCGTCAGCCCATCTGTCCGGGATCGCCACCCACCCGTCGGCCCGCGGGCGCGGGCTCGGCAGCGCCGTGACCGCCGTGCTGACACGGGTGGGCCTCGCGGCCGGCCAACCGACGGTCACACTCGACGCCTACAGCTCGAACGCGCCGGCCCTGCGGATGTACGCCCGGCTCGGTTATGTCGTGGACGCCCGGTTCCGCTCCGGCGAGGTGCACACCGGAATCGGTGAGGTGCGGTCCTGATCAGGAGTGGAGGGGGCCGACCGGGAGCGGGCCGCCGTACCACTGCTTGATCAGCTGATGCGAGATCGACAGTCCGCTCGACGTCCGCACGTGCCCGGCTTCGACCTCGGCCTTGAAGTCGTCCCGGGTGAACCAGCGAGCCGCGGTCACTTCTACGTCGTCGGTGCTGACATCGGTGGTCGCCGCGGTGGCGAAGTAGCCGAGCATCAGGCTCGCCGGGAACGGCCACGGCTGGCTGCCGGCGTAGACGGGATCGACGACGGTGATGCCGGACTCCTCGCCCACCTCGCGGATGACAGCGGCCTCGAGCGACTCGCCGGGTTCCACGAAGCCCGCGAGCGTCGAGTACTGGCCCTCGACCCAGGCCGCTCCGTGGATCAGCAGCGCGCGGTCCTCGGCGTCGGTGATCAGCACGATGATCGCGGCGTCGGTGCGCGGGAAGTGCTGCGCGTTGCAGACCGGGCAGCGTCGCGTGTGGCCAGCGCTCGCGACGTCGCTGGCCGCGCCGCAGCGGGCGCAGAAACGGTGGTTCTGATGCCAGCGCGCCAGCGCGAGGGCATGCACGACGAGGCCGGCGTCGGTCGGTGAGAGCAGCATGCCGACGTCGCGCAGCGTGGCCGTCGTCGGGCCGTCGGCACCCAGACCCTCGACCTCGGGCAGCGGCACGTCGGCCGGGTCCATCACCGCGAAGTACGCGACGCCGGCGTCGTCGGTTCCGGCGCCGATCCCGAGGAAGACGGGCCCGAGAGTGCCGGTGCCGGCCTCGGCCGGGGAGAACCAGTGGACGGCGGTCGCGTCGGCCGTGACGACGGCCTCGAAGCCGCGCATCAGCAGCACCCGGGAGGTCGGGTCGGCCACCCGCTCGGCGAGCCACCCCGCGTCCTCCCGGCGTTCGGAGGCGAAGTCGACGGTTCCGTGGCTCAAGGGGAGTTCGGGCAGCGCGGGCACGTTGGCCAAGTCTAGTCATCTGCCCAGTCATGAGCCCAGTCATCGCGGGTCAGTGCCATCGGGCAGGATGACGCCCGTGAGCATCCACATCGCAGCCCAGCCCGGCGACATCGCCGACACCGTCCTCATGCCCGGCGATCCGCTGCGGGCGCAGTGGATCGCCGAGACGTTCTTCGAGAACCCGGTCTGCTATTCGCGCACCCGCAACATGCTGGGGTTCACCGGCACCTACAACGGCACGCGCCTCTCGGTGCAGGGATCGGGGATGGGGCTCCCCTCGATCTCGATCTACGCCCACGAGCTGTTCTCCGAGTACGACGTCCAGACCATCGTGCGGGTCGGCACCTGCGGCGCGCTCAGCCTCGATCTGAAGCTGCGCGACATCGTGCTCGCCCAGACTGCCTGCACCGACTCGGGCATGAACCGCAATCGCTTCCACGGTTGGGACTTCGCGCCGTGCGCGGACTTCGGACTGCTGCTCAAGGCATATCAGGCTGCTGAGAAAGCAGGTCAGTCCGTCGTCGTCGGGCCGGTGCTCTCCTCCGACGCGTTCTACCAGCCGCGGCCCGAGGTGACCCAGCTGATGGTCGATCACGGCGTCCTGGCGGTCGAGATGGAGGCCAGCGCGCTCTACACGCTCGCGGGCCAGCTCGGCCGGAAAGCCCTTGCTGTGTTGACGGTCAGCGACCACGTCACGACCGGTGAGTCGACGAGCGCGGACGACCGCGAGCGCACCTTCGGCGAGATGATCGGCGTGGCGCTGGCCACCGTCACGGCCTGACCGCGGCCTGACCCGACTGACCCGGATCCGAACGTGTCAGTCGACGCCCATCTTCAACGGCTGGCCGGTCGATTCGAGCACGTCGAGCCACAGATCCCCGTCCGGTGCGCACGGGGTCCGCGAGGCCGGTCACGCCTCCAGGGTGGCTCGCCGGTGTGACGGGTGATGACATTCACATCACCGCTGCGCCCGCCTCGTCGCCGGCCGCGGCGGGGCCGTCGCCGCGGCCTCCACCGAGCGCACGAGCCCGAGCAGGCCGTCGCGGTCGAGCAGGTCGGTCGGACGCCGGGTCAGGCCGTGCGCGACGTAGTGGAACGCGGCGCTGACGCGCTCGAGCGGGAGCCCGAGCAGGTGCGCGAACGCGAGCCGGTACGCGGCCAGCTGGACCGACGCGGCCCGTTCGGCCGGGCCGGGGGCAGGCGGTACCCCGGTCTTCCAGTCGACCACCTCGACACCGTCGCCGTCGTCGTCGTCGTCATCGAAAACCGCGTCCACGCGGCCGCGGATGACGATGTCGTCGAGCACCAGCTCGAACGCCGGCTCGACCTCGACCGGACGGCGCTGCGCCCAGTCCGACTCGAGGAACGCCTGCTGGAGCTGCGGGAGCCGGTGGTCGCCGACGCTGCCGTCGTCGGCCGAGCCGGGCAGCTCGGTGACGTCGAGCAGGGCCGGCTGGCCGAAGCGTTGCTCGAGCCACGCGTGAAAGGCGGTGCCCCGCCTGGCGAGGACGTCGGGCTCGTGCGGCATCGGGCGGCGCAGCCTGCGGGCAAGCGCCTGCGGGTCCCGGCTCAGCTCGACCAGCTGGCTCACCGACAGGTGCTCGGGCAGCTCGACGACGACGTCGCGGGTCGCCGAACGAGTGGCGAGCTCCGCCAGTAGAAGGTCGACGTCGCCGGACCACTCGAGTCCGGCATCGGCGACGGCGTCGGATACCTCCGGCGTCGGCGCCTCGAGCAAGTCCGGCAGCTCGAACGGCAGTGTCTCGGCGTCGTCGGCCAGGCGGGCCCGGGCCACCCGGACGACGGCTGCACCCGCTTCGACCTGTGCCCGCCGCGCGGCCATCCCGTCGTAGGGCCAGCGGGAGTCGCGCACCGCGCTGGGCGGCGTCGGCGCGACCTCGTCGAGCTGCTCGTCGTCACACCACGCGAGGAGGTCCGCGGGCAGTCCGTCTGCCTGGATCGCAAGCACCTGCTCGCGCGCGATCTCGAGGAAGCTGCTGATGCCACGAGGCTTCCTGCCGCCGTCCCAGCGCGAGCTCGTGCACACGAGGACACGACGGGCCCGCGTCAGTGCGACGTAGGCGAGCCGGGTCTCCTCGAGCAGATTGTGGACCTTGCACACCTCGTCGAAGGCGTTGATGGCGTCGCGGGCGTCGACGTGGTCGACGGCGCCGCTGAAGTCGAGCTCGGGCAGGCTGTCGGCGTCCCCACGCAGGACGTAGGGCAGCTGGCCCTCGTTCGTCGTCCACTTGGCGTTGCCGACGGTGGACGGGAACACCTTGTCGGCCATCCCGGCGACGAACACCGCGTCCCACTCCAGCCCCTTCGCGCCGTGCACGGTGACGATCTGGATGCGGTCCTCGGACAGCTCGGCGGTTCCGGGCTCGAGGCCGTCCTCGTTCTCCTCAGCCGCCTCCAGATAGGCGAGGAATGTGGTCACCCGGGTGTCGTCGGCGTCCTGGGCGAAATCCGCGACGACCTGGGTGAACGCGTCGAGATCGACCCGGGCGGTGGCGACGTCACCGGTACCGGCAGCGACCTCGATGTCGAGGCGGAGCGTGCGGACGACCTCGGCGACGAGGTCGGGCAGCGGGGCGCCGGCCCGTGCCCGCAACGTCCGGAGCTCGGCGGCGAGCCGGCTGACCCGGTCACGACCCGCGGGTGAGAGGCCACCCACCCGGGCGACGTCGTCGACCGCGTCCACCAGCGTCACCGCATCGGCCCGGTCGACGTTGGCCACACCGTCGGCGCGCGCGGCCCTGGCGAGGTTGCGCGCGTGTCGGCCGAGGGCGGCCACGTCGCGGGCGCCGAGACGCCAGCGAGAGCCCGTCAGCAGCCGCATCATCGCGTCGCCGCGGGACGGATCGGCGATCACCCGCAGCGTGGCCACGACGTCGGCGACCGCGGGAACGTAGAGGAGACCGCCGAGGCCGACCACCTCGACCGGAAGGTTGCGGGCACGCAGCGCGGCGGCGATGGTCTCCATGCCCCGGCGCTTGCGCATCAGGACGGCCACGGTCTTGACCGCGGGGTCGTGCCGCCAGAGCTGGTCGATGCCGTCCGCGATCGCGTCGGCCTCGACCTCGGCACTCGGATAGAGCCCGACCTGCACCAGGCCGGGATCCCACTCGGCCTCGTTCGCCTGCAACGCCTGCACGG
This sequence comes from Actinopolymorphaceae bacterium, assembly GCA_036786375.1. GTDB lineage: Bacteria > Actinomycetota > Actinomycetes > Propionibacteriales > DAIQRJ01 > DAIQRJ01. The sequence goes on along the minus strand of DAIQRJ010000016.1, from coordinate 55,036 downwards.
TGACCTCGCCGTCGCCGGTCCGTAGCGCGCCGGTGAGCGCGTTCGCCACACGCAGGATCGACGGACGGTTGCGGAAGCTCGTGGACAGCGACTGCGTCGACGCGACCGAGCCGTCGGAGCGGCGGAACTGCGCGCCGAAGCGGACGAGGGTGCCGGCGCTCGCGCCACGGAAGCTGTAGATGGCCTGGAACGGATCGCCGACCGCGGTGACCGCGTGGCCGTCGCCGAAGAGACCTCGGAGCATGACCAGCTGGCTGTGCGAGGTGTCCTGGTACTCATCGAGCAGGACGACGCGGTAGCGCTCGCGTTCGGCGACGCGGACCTCGGGGCACTCGACCGCGATGCGGGCGGCGAGCTCGGAGAGATCGGCGAAATCGACCGTCTCCCGGGCGGCCCGGGCCAAGCCGAACTCCTCGACGATCGGAAGGATCTGGAGTCGTTCCTGGAGCGAGACGAGCAGGTCTTTGGTCTGCTTGTAGACGCCGCCGGTGGCGCGTGCTGCCGGTGCGAGTGACGTCAGCCTGTCGGTGATCCGCTGATGATGCGCCCGGATCTGCTCGGCGGTGACGAGGTGCCCGGACATCTGGTTGTGCAGCGACAGGACGTCGTCGAGCACCGTCGTCGGCGCGCTGTCGTGCACATCCATCGGACCGGCATAGCTGGTGACGACGCGCTGTGCGTACTGCCAGGCGACGGTCGGCGAGAGCAGCCGGGGATTGGGCTCCCGACCGAGCCGGACGGCGTGCTCGGCCACGACCCGCTGGGCGTAGGAGTCGTAGGTGGCGACGTTGGCCTCCCCGTCGAGGGAGAGCTCGTCGACGAGCCCTCGCGCACGGAGCTGGGCGAGCCGTTTGCGGATGCGACCGGCGAGTTCGCGGGCCGCCTTGCGGGTGAAGGTGAGCCCGAGCACCTCCTCCGGGCGCGCATGGCCGTTGGCGACGAGCCAGACGACGCGGGCGGCCATGGTCTCGGTCTTGCCCGATCCCGCTCCCGCGATCACCGCGACCGGCTCGACCGGCGCGCTGATGACGAGCGACTGCTCGGGGGTGGGCAGCGGCAGCTCGAGCGCGTCGGCGATGTGCTCCGGGGTCAGGTGCACGGCCCGTCGCAGGGTGGCCGTCACGGGAACACCTGCCCGCCCTCGGGGCGGGCCGGGCAGCACCAGCGCATCGTGCACCGGTCGCACCATTCGTTGGGCCGGGCCTCGAACACCGCGGCGCCGACGAGCTCGGCCGCCTCGGCGAGCATCGTCGCTGCCCAGTCCGGGTCGGGCGCGCCGGCGAGCGGGTCCTGCGCCTGCTCGGCGTCCCGGCGGTCGGCGCCGAGCTGTACGAGCCCGGCCCCACCGGATTCGCGTCCCTCCGGGAAGGCGCCCGCCTCGACGGCGAGCTGGTAGATGCCCAACTGCGGATGCACGCTCACGTCGGCGGCGCGCACCGGCGTGGACGACGTCTTGAGGTCGAGGACGACGAGCCGGCCGGCGGCGTCGCGCTCGAGCCGGTCGACCCGGCCGGACACGCGCGCGCGGCCGATGATCACGTCGAACTCCCGCTCGGAGTCGACGACTTCGCGACGGTCTGAGCGTGACCAGCCCTCGAGCCGGTCGACCATCGCCCGCGTCCGGCGATACTGGCGCTCGGCCACCCACCCCTCACCGGCGTCGACGTTGCGCCAGAGCTCGTCGAACCGCGCGCGCAGCTGTGACGGATCGAGTCCCTGGGCGAGTTCGTGCCCGAGCTGGTGGACGAGCACTCCGGTCTGCTGCGCGACCGACTCCGCGGTCTCTCCGACGTGCCGTTCGAGCACCGACTTCAGCGGGCAGCGCAGCAGCCCGTCCACCTGGCTGGGTGAGACCCGGACGGTCTCGTCCGGCCCGGCCAGCGGGCTCGAGTCCGACACCGGTGCGATGCCGTACCAGGTGGACGGATCGGCACCGGGAGCCCCGATCGCGGCGAGCCGTGCGAGCTGGTGCGCCGCGGCCTCACGGCGCGTTACCGACGCCGTGTCGGCGGTCGGCTCGGTGCAGACGACGCTGCGCAGGTGCGCGACGAGCGAGCCGACGTCGAGGCTGCGTTCGGACCGCTCGACCGGCCGCGCCGGCGCGGTGGATCCGCTACTGCCCGGGGTCGTGGCAGCGTCCGCCCCGATCGGGTCGAGCTCGTCGAGGAACCGCGACGGCGATGTCTCCTCGTCCGCGGTCGCGGTGACGAGCAGCCGCCGCCGGGCGCGGGTGACCGCGACGTAGAACAGCCGGCGTTCGTCGGCCAGCAGCGCCGACAGGATTGCGCCGGGTGTCTCGTGCAGACCGCTGAGCCGGTGGGTCAGCTCGCTGGCGCCGAGGACCGAGTCACGGACCCGGAGGTCGGGCCAGACGCCTTCGGTGACGCCGGCGACGACGACAAGGTCCCACTCGAGTCCCTTGGCCGCATGGGCGGTGAGAAGCGCGACGGTGTCGCGGGTCGGCGCGGACGGGGCGAGCGTGTCCGCCGGGAACTGCTGGTCGGCGACGTGGTCGAGGAATACCTCGGGGCCGGCCGACGGGAGCCGGTCGACGAACCGGGAGGCGGCGTCGAACAGCGCGAGCACCGCGTCGAGGTCGCGGTCGGCGGTTGCCGCGCCGGGACCGTGCCCAACTGCCGTGCCGACCCACCGCTCCGCGACCGACGCCGCCGACCACATCGCCCAGAGTGCGGACTCGGCGGTGGCGGCCGGCGCGGTCAGCGCCGCCCGTGCCGCGGCCAGGATCCGGGCGATCGCACGGGCCGGGGCGGCCACCGCGGCGGGGAGATCCTTGAGCCGGGCCGCGTCGTCCAGTGCCTCGACAAGTAGCTGGCCCGACTTGGGTTCGGCATCGGCCGCGTCCGCGATCGGGTCGGGGCCGGTCGTTTCCCGGACGGCGTGGTCAAGGCGCAGCCGCCGGCGCAACCGGCGTAGTGCCAGGGCGTCGGCACCGCCGTAGGGGCCGGTGACGAGGTCGATCGCGAGAGCCACGTCGAGCCGACGGCGATCGAGCGCAACCTCGAGCAGCCACAGGAGCGGGCGGACGGCGGGCTCGTCGGTGAACGGCACCGCTTCCACTTCGACCGAGGCCGGCACGCCGGCCCCGGACAGCGCACGACGAAGCGGCCCCAGCTGGCGGGCGGTGCGCACGAGCACCGCCATCGACGACCACGAGACGCCGTCACGCAGGTGCGCCGAGCGCATCACGCCGGCGATGTGGGCGGCCTCGCGGGTGGCCGAGCCAAGCACGGCCACGCCAACCACTGGAGGAGCGTCGGCAGCCTCGACGCCGGTGTCAGCACTGACGAGGTTCCGGTGCGCGACCGGCCCGCCGAGCCGCTCGGCCACCCGTCGGCTCGCCACCAGCAGCTCGGGCGGCAACCGGCGCGACGTCCGCAGCGCGATCGTGCGGGCCGGCGTCCCGTCGGCGGAGCGGAAGCGCTCGTCGAAGCGTCGGATGACCTCGATGTCGGAGCCGCGGAACGAGTAGATGGACTGGTCCGGATCGCCGACGACGACGAGGTCGCGACCACCGCCGGCGAGCAGCTGCAGCAGCTGCTCCTGCGCGGGATCCGCGTCCTGGTACTCGTCGACGAACACCACGCGACGTGCCTGGCGCTGCGCGGTGAGTGCGGTCGAATCGGCCGCGAGGAGGTCGGTGGCGGCCGCGACCAGCTCGGCCGGGTCGTAGGCCGCCACCGGCGCACGCAGCGAGGTGACCTGTTCGTACTCGGTGAGGAACCGCGCGGCGGCGTCCCACTCGTACCGTCCGAATTGCTGCGCGTACGCGGCCAGATCGTCCGGGCCGAGTCCGCGCTCGGTCGCGCGCATCAGGAAGTCGCGGAGCTGGCTGGCGAACCCGCGGGTCCGCAGCGCCGGCAGCAGGGACACCGGCCAGTCGAGCGTGTGCTCGTCGACGTCACCGGCAAGCAACTCACGGATCATCACGTCCTGCTCCGGGCCGGCCAGCAGCCGTGGCGGTGGTGCGCCGCGCACCACCGCATCGGCGCGCAGCAGCGCGAACGCGTAGGCGTGGAAGGTCATCGCGGACGGCTCGCGCACCGTCGTACCGAGCCTCGCGGCGATCCGGGACCGCAGCTGCGCGGCCGCGCGGCGGCTGAAGGTGAGCACGAGCAGCTCGTCCGGACGAAGCCCGTCCTGCGTCACGCGGTGCACGACGGCTTCGACGAGCGTCGTCGTCTTGCCCGTTCCTGGACCCGCGAGAACGAGCAGTGGACCGCCACGGTGTTCGACGACGGCCTGCTGCGCGGCGTCGAGCACCGGCGCGCGCACGGCAGGGCGCGACGGTCGAACGAGCCGGTATCGGGGCATGCGGCGATTCCACCATGCCGCTCCGACATCGCCACCGGGCTGTGGACGAGCGCGACCGGCTCAGCGCGCGGTCAGGCGTCAGGGTCGAGCAGCGACGCGGCCTGCGCGCGGAAGCCCACCTGCTCGTCGGCCTGCATCGCGTACTCGGCGTGGCCGGCGGACGTGACGAACACCGTCGTCTCGCCGGCGAACGCGTTCGCGACCGCGAATTGGCCCGGCGGCGGCACCGCGGGATCGGCCAGCGCCGGAGCAACCACGACCGGCATGTCGACCCGGGTCGCGCAGGTCGCCGCATCGAAGAAGCTCAGCGTTCGGACCACCTCGGGGTGCTCGGCCGCGTAGGCCCGAACGTCCGCGCCGCTCCCGTTGCACGGCATCTGGAGGCGCAGTGGGTGGTGGCCGAAGCTCGGCACTTCGAGCACCGCGCGGGTGAATCGATGGTCGACCTGGAGCGCCATCGGACCGATTCCGCCGCCGAAACTGCCGCCCCAATACGCCAGTCGCCGGTCGGCACCGGGGACGAGCTGGGCGAGGGCGGTCGCGGCGCACCAGATGTCCGCGGCACATCCGCCGTGGATGTAGGTCAGGGGATCGTCGATACCGACGAGGACGTGCCCGCTTCCCTCGGACGGCACACCGGGCTGCAGGCTGCGGGTCGGCAGCCCGCGCGAGCACGGGAAGATCGCTGCCGTCCGCGGCGGGATCAGCGAGACGTCCGCCTCCTCGCGGCCGCCGTAGCCGTGGCTCACGACCATCCCGGCGTCAATCCGTCCGTCCGCCGGGGCGACCAGCCACCCACCGATCCGCACGCCGCCGAGCGAGGTGAAGGCGACGTCGAGCACGGTCAATCGGAGCCCAGACCGACCGGTCGACTCGGTGGCTGAACCCAGCACCGTCGGTGGGGCCGGGCTGAAGACGCGGTCGGAACGCGTCTTCAGCCCGGCCCAGAACGCGTCGAAGCCGTCCGGTTCGGGCGGCGGTCCGACGTCGAGCAGCTCGGCTAGGCCGTAGCCCTGGGTGGTGTCGAAGCCGGGGTCCGGTTCGACGGCCACGGCGACCTTCGATCCGAGAACGGTGTGTCCCACGATCCCGCACGCTAACGTGTCGCCGCCGGGAGCCCGTCGACCCGTCCTGCGTCGCGAACCAACGGACGACTGTGCACAGAAGCGCCTGCCTGATCGCTCGCGGACGCGCTTGTGTGCACAGTTCTCGGTGCGAGTCCTCCCTCGCACGCGCGGCCGTCGTGGAGGGGCCATCGACTCGTCCCGCCTCCGTTGACCGGGGTGAATGTGTGCACAGTTGCCGCCGGTGACGCGGACGGCGGTGCTGCCCAGCAGCGGACAATGGGCGGGTGCGCGCCTCCCGGATCCTCGTCGTCGACGACAGCGAGGTCATCCGCGTCGCCGTCGAGACTGCCCTGACCGAGCACGGGTTCGACGTGACCGCGCGACCCGACGGCGCGAGCTTCGAGGACGACCTGCGCGCCACCCGACCCGATCTGGTGATCCTGGACGTGATGATGCCGGGCCGGGACGGCTTCGAACTCCTGGCAGTGGCACGTCGAGAAAGTGCCGCCGGCGTACTGATGCTGACAGCCCGCGACGCGATGGACGACCGGCTGAACGGGCTGCGCCGGGGTGCTGACGACTACCTGGTCAAGCCGTTCGCGATGGCCGAGCTGGTCGCGCGGACGCACGCGATCCTGCGTCGCCTCGGCGGTGCCCGCTCCCGCCGTGTCGTCGGTGACCTCCTCCTCGACGACGACGGCGCGGTCGTCCGTCGCGGCGAGCACCTGATCGCCCTGACCCGCACCGAGCGGCGGCTGTTGGATGTGCTCGCCGAACACAGCGGGACGGTGCTGTCGAAGACGCAGATCCTGAATGCGGTCTGGGGAATCGACGAGCGAGCCGACAACCTCGTCGAGATCAATATCAGCTCGCTGAGACGCAAGCTGGAGGCGGCCGGCCCGCGGGTGATCCACACGATCCGCGGTCTCGGGTACGTGCTGTCCGAACGATCGCCGGACGCCTCGTGAGAACCCCGGACCGACGATGAGAACGGTCTCGCTGCGCCGGCGGGTGACCGTTCTCGTGCTCGTCGTGCTCGCATCCGCCTTGCTGGTCTCGGGAATCGCTGTCGACGCGGTGTTCGGCGTCCAGTCCGACCGGAGTCTCACGGCGCTGCTCGACGGCCGTGCCCAGCTGGCCCGACAGCTCGCACGCCAGGGCGTGGCCCCGACGGCACTGATTCGGCGCGTCCAGACCGAAGGCGTGCAGGCGAGCCTGGTGCTGGCCGATGGGACGACCATCGGCGACACCCCGCCACCGCAAGAGAGCATCCGGACGGTGCGGGCGAAGCTGGTCGGCACCGGTCGGATCAACGGAGCCCAGCTCACGTTGACGATCGACACGAGCGTTGTCGAACGCTCGCACCGCACGCTGCGGTTCGTCCTCCTGATCGCGGGTGCCGGCGCGCTGCTGGCGGCCGGGCTGGCGGTGGCGTTCGGCACCCGCGTCGCCCTGGCCCCGTTGGACGCGATGACGTCGCTGGCGCGCTCGATCGCGGCCGGCCGGCGCGGCGATCGGCTGCATGTCGACCGCAGCGACACCGAACTCGGACGAACGGCGCAGGCGTTCGACGACATGCTCGACGAACTCGAGGCGGCGGAAGCGCGGCAGCGGCAGTTCGTCGCCGACGCCGCACACGAACTGCGCACGCCCATCTCCGGAATCCGTGCGGCCGCCGATGTCCTCCGCGGTGGTGGCGGTGACGCGGCTCAACGACAACGCCTGCAGGAGTTGATGATCGTCGAGGCGGACCGCGCCGCCGGGCTGGTCGAGGACCTGCTGGAATCCGCACGCCTGGACGAGGGATCACCGCTGCGCGCCGATCACGTGGACCTGAGGGCGGTCGTGCAGCGCGAACTCGACGCCGCCGCCGGGGCCGGTATCGGGACCGACCTGACCGGCACCGCCGTCGACGTCCGGGCGGACGGCCAGCGCCTCGCCGCGCTGATCCGCAACCTGGTCGTCAACGCCACCCACGCGCTGGCTTCGACGCCGGATCCTTTCGTCCAGGTCGACATCGCCACCTCGGCAACCGGTGTCGTCCTCACCGTGACCGACAACGGGCCGGGTGTGCCGGCGACCGATCGCGAGCGTGTCTTCGACCGGCTCGTCCGGCTCGACGACGGCCGGGCGCGCCGGTCCGGGGGCTCGGGGCTCGGGCTGGCGATCGCCCGCTCCACCGCCCGCCGGCACGGCGGAGACCTGGTCTGTACAGCCCGCCAGGACGGCCGCGCCGGCGCGAGGTTCGTGCTGACGCTGCCCGCGGACACGATCCTCGGCGGCTGACGGTCAGGCGGCGAACAGCTTGTCGACCTTGCCGGTGTGGCCGTCGAGCACCGCACCGGGATCGGCGCCGAGGACGGTCTGCAGGACCGACGCGTAGACGTCCCGGAAGTCGGTGCCGGCCTTGAGATCGCCGTCGTCGAGGTCGGTCAGACTCGGCTGGTCGCCGTGGAAACCACCGAGAACACCCTTGCCCAGCACGAATACCGGTCCTGCGGTGCCGTGATCGGTGCCTTCGCTGGCGTTCGCCGTGACGCGACGGCCGAACTCCGAGTAGACCAGCGTGACGACCTGCTTGCCGCGGTCCGTCGTGGCGAGACGCGCGGCGAATCCGCTGAGTGCCTGGTCGAGCTCGCCCAGAAGCCGTTGCTGGGTAGCGCGTTCGTCGGCGTGCGTGTCGAATCCGCCGAGCGAGACCGAGTAGGCGCGCGTCGGAACACCCGCCTCGACCAGGCTCGCGACCACGTCGAGCTGTCTGGCCAGCCCACCCGTGCCACCCGCGGAGGAGGCCGTCGCGGACGCGGCGTCCGGATCGTCGGGGTCCGGTGTGGCAGTCGGCGTCGGCGTGGCGTTCTTGCCGTGCCCCTTGGCGGCACCGGCCTTCGGCACGGCCGGCCCGAGGACCTTCGCGGCGCGCCCCAGATCGGCGTACGACTTCGCCACCCGGGCCTGCCACGTGCCGTCGTCGGCCGAGGCGACACCGAGCCCGCTCAACGACGTCCCGAGCACGGCCGGCGGCAGCACGAGCCCGCTCACCGGGCACGACGCAGCCGCGGTCTTCTCCCCGGCCAGCATGGGCGGCAGGACCGGATCGATCGACACCGCGCGGATCGGATCGTCGCCGGTCCGGTCGAGCCAGCGCCCGAGCCAGCCGGTCGGGACCGATGTCTGCGGGGACGCGGTCTGCCAGATCGCCATCGAACGGAAGTGGCTGTGGTCGGGTTGCGGATACCCGACGCCGCGCACGATGGCGAGCTGTCTGTCGTTCCACAGCTTGTGCAGGCCGGTCATTCCGGGGTTCAGCCCGAGGCCGTCGCCGAGGTCGAGGACCTCGTTCGGCTGGTATGCGAGATCGGGACGGGCCGACTGGTAGGCCTTGTCCCCGGCCGGGACCACGGTGTTCAAGCCGTCGTTGCCGCCGTAGAGGGTGACGACGACGAGGACCGCCGACGTGGGGTCGAGCGGGTCGCGTTCGGCGGCGTGGATGAGGTCGAGCCAGCTCACCTGGGTCGCGCCGACGGCGAGCGCGCCGGCGGCTGCGACGCCTGAATAGGTGAGGAACCGGCGCCGGGTGACGGAGCTCAGAGGCATGGGATTCTCCTGACGGGCTTGGGCGTTCGGAACGTGATCGTGAATATGCGCGTGGGCTGGTCTGCGCGGGATGGAGCCGGCGGGCTAGCCGCTGACGACGTACTCCGGGCTGACGGCAGCGACGACGACGAGGGCGACCGGCTCTCCGGCCGCGGCGGCCAGGGCATTCCGGGTCCGGGTCGTCCAGGTGCCGACGCCCAGTAGCTGCCCGACCGCGGTGATCCGGTTGAGCCGGCTGGCCGCCGTGAGCGCCTTGAGATCGGCCCTGCCGGCAACGAGTTTCGCGGTGTGCAGACGGGCGACGGCGGCCGAGGTGGTGAGCCAAGCCCCGCCTGCGGGCCAACCGCCGACGCTCGGCGGGAGGAACGGCACCTGCCCCATGCCCCGCAGCCCGACAGCGAGCTCGCGTTGCTCCTTCGGGTCGAGACCGGACGGGCGGACGCGGAGCGCTCGCATCAGCCCGGCAAGCCACTCGACCGGCTGTTTGACCAAGCCGGCTTGACGATCGCGGAACGCATGCTCGGCGAGGACGGCACGCAGCAACGCGGTGATATCGCCCGATGACCCGTACGCGGCGACCAGCCGGTCGTCGACGGCGGTGGTCAGCGGGAGCGGGCCGACCAGCCGGGCCCAGACACGGGAGATGAGGAAGGGCGGGCTGGCCGGCTGAGCGCACACGAGATCGACGAAGCTGCCGGCGTCGAAGTCGGCGGTCGTCCCGAGGATCGTCTTGGCGGTGTCGTCGTGGCGGCGCGGGCCGAATCTCGCCTTGCCGGTGGCGCGTTTCACCGTCCAGCCGGTCAGGGCGCGAGCCGCCTCGCGGACGTCGTCCTCGCTGTAGGCGCCGTGGCCGATGCTGAACAGCTCCATGAACTCGCGTGCCAGGTTCTCGTTCGCAGCACCGACCACGTTGTCGTTGCCGTCGAGCCAGACGAGCATCGCCGGGTCGACGATCATCGCGTGGGCGAGCTTCTCGAACGTGGCCAACGCATCGGATCGCAGCGTCTCGTTCTGCGCCAGCATGAGCGGGGCCGACTTCACCTTCTGCACGCTGGTGGCGAAGTGGCCGTGCCAGAACCAGGTCATCCGCTCGGTCAGGCCGTGGTCGGCCACCACCATCTGATCGAGCCACCAGATGACGATCTGCAGCTGCTGAGCCTTTCGCCCCTGTGCGGCCTTCTTCTTGTCGGCAGCACTCGCGTCCTTCCCCGGGCGGGCGATCAGCGGCAGCGTGGGCACCACAGTGTCCGGGCCGCCCGCGGCCGGACGGAAGAAGCCGGCGACTGTTGCGTCCCAGCCCGCGTGCCGGGCGGTCGCGAGCTGGGCGGCGTCGGCGCCGAAACCGAACCGGTCGAGTGCACGGCGGATCGCGTCGGGTTCGTCGAGGAGGGCCACGACCCGACCGTGCCCGACGGAGCCGGCCCACCCCAGCGGATCGGGCATTCCCACAGGTGATCTGCAGGATCAGCGTGCCCGAGGAATCAGTGCGGCGCGATGCGCAGCTCCCCCGGGTCCAGCCGCGCCTGTGCGAGCACGATGCGCATCCCGCGGATCGGCACGCCCTCGGCGCGCAGCCTTGACAGCTGCTCGTCCTGCAGGTGACGTGCGCACGTCCCATCGGATCGCACGACGCGGTGCCACGGGACCGGCTCGTCGCCCTGGGAGAGGATGCGCCCGACGATCCGCGCCGAGTTCAGTCCGGCGGCTTCGGCGACGTCGCCGTAGGTCATCACCGAGCCGGCCGGGATCGCGTCGATGACGTCGTAGACCCGCGCAAGCGCATCGTCGTCCATGCCGCCTCCTGGCCGCGTCGCAAGCGTTGTGCTCGGCTCAGCCGGCAGGTCAGTAGCTGGGCTTGTCCGGCTCGATCTGGCTGACCCACGCGAGTACGCCGCCGCCGACGTGCACCGCATCGGCGAAGCCGGCGCCCTTGAGCACCGCCAGCGCCTCGGCCGAGCGAACCCCGGACTTGCAGTGCAGGACGATCTGGCGGTCCCGCGGGAGATCCGAGAGAACCGCACCGGAGACGAACTCGCCCTTGGGGATCAGCTTCGCGCCCGGGATCGACACGATCTCGTACTCCCCCGGCTCGCGAACGTCGATCAACTCGAAGTTGCGCGTGCCGGCCTCGCGCTCGTCCAGCCAGCCCTTGAGCGTGCGGGCGTCGATGGTCGAGTCGATGACGGCGTCCAGCGCGTCGTCGGACAGCACACCGCAGAACGCCTCGTAGTCGATCAGTTCGACAATCTTCTCCGCGTCCGGGCTCTTGCGGATGTTGAGCGTGTCGTAGCGCATCTCGAGCGCGTCGTAGATCATCAGCCGGCCGAGCAGCGGCTCACCGATGCCGGTGATCAGCTTGATCGCCTCGGTGACCATGATCGAGCCGATCGAGGCGCACAGGACGCCGAGTACGCCGCCTTCGGCGCAGGACGGGACCATCCCGGGCGGTGGGGCTTCAGGGTAGAGGTCGCGGTAGTTCAGGCCGCGGCCGTCGGGCGCGTCTTCCCAGAAGACCGAGACCTGGCCCTCGAAGCGGTAGATGGAGCCCCACACGTAGGGCTTGCCGAGCAGCACAGCCGCGTCGTTGACGAGGTAGCGGGTGGCGAAGTTGTCGGTGCCGTCGACGATCAGGTCGTAGCCCGCGAAGATGTCCAGCGCGTTGTCGTTGTCCAAGCGCGAGTTGTGGACGATCACCTTGGTGTACGGGTTGATCTCGGACACCTTCTCCTGTGCGGAGAGGGCTTTGGCCCGGCCGATGTCGCTCTGGCCGTGGATGATCTGGCGCTGCAGGTTCGACTCGTCGACGACGTCGAAGTCGATGATGCCGAGCGTTCCGACACCAGCCGCGGCTAGATACATCAGCGCGGGGCTGCCGAGCCCGCCGGCGCCGACGACGAGGACCTTGGCGTTCTTGAGCCGCTTCTGACCCGACATGCCGACGTCGGGAATGATCAGGTGGCGGCTGTAACGGCGGACCTCGTCCACCGTGAGCGTGCCGGAGTCGTCGACCAGGGGCGGCAGTGCCATGGGAGTCTCGCTCTCGTTTCGGGTTCTCGCGCCTACCAGGCCATCCAACACGGGCCCGTTGGAGAATCGTCCCTCCGGTGTCCGCATGCCGGATGGCCGTCCCGTCATCCGGACGAGGAGGCGACGCCGAGCACCGCCGCGCGCGGATCCTGCGCGGCCGGCTGCTTCGCCTACCGCGGTGTACCTGCGACGATGAGCCATGGCCACCGCTGACGCACCCGCCGACCCGGTTGCCCGCGTCGGCGGCCGCACAGTGAAGCTCAGCCACCTCGACAAGGTGCTGTACCCGGGGAACGGCTTCACCAAGGCCGAGGTGCTCGACTACTACGCGCGCATCTCCGGCGTCCTCCTCCCCCATCTGACCGGCCGCCCGTTGACCCGCAAGCGGTGGCCGAATGGCACCGGAGCACCGTCCTTCTTCGAGAAGAACGCGCCGAAGGGCGCACCGAGCTGGGTCCGGACGGTGACGCTGCCGGTACCGGGCAGCACGAAGAACCGCGACGAGATCGACTACGTGATCGCCGACGAGACGGCAACCCTGGCCTGGCTGGCGAATCTCGCCGCGCTGGAGTTGCACGTCCCGCAGTGGCAGGTCGACGCCGACGGGAAAGCGCAGCCGCCGGACCTCCTCGTGCTCGACCTCGACCCCGGGCCGCCGGCCACCGTCGTCGACTGCTGCGAGGTCGCCCTGGCCGCGCGCGACATCGTCGAGGACGAGATCGGGCCGTTGTTCGCCAAGGTCTCGGGCTCCAAGGGCATGCAGCTCTACGCGCGCTGGCCCGGCGACGCCGACGAGCCGGACGACAGCGCCGCGTACGCGCACGCGCTCGCCGAGCGGTTGGAGAAGCAGCTGCCGAAGTTGGTCGTCTCCCGGATGACGAAGACGTTGCGACCCGGCAAGGTGCTGGTGGACTGGAGCCAGAACAACCCGGCGAAGACGACGATCGCCCCGTATTCGCTGCGGGGGCGCGAGATCCCGACGGTGTCGGCTCCGGTCACGTGGGACGAGGTCGGCTCCTGCGCGGACCCGGCCGATCTGGTGTTCCTGCCCGCCGACGTCTTCTCCCGGGTCGCCGACGACGGCGACCTGTTCGCCGGCCTGCTCGGGTCCGAGGGCTGATGGGCGAGCCGAGCCGGGCGACCCGGATGCCGCGCGACGCCCGTCGCACGCAGTTGCTCGACGCGGCCCGGTCGGTGTTCGTGTCGAACGGCTATCACGCGGCGGCGATGGACGACATCGCCGAGAGCGCCGGGGTGAGCAAGCCGGTGGTCTACCAGCACTTCGGCAGCAAGCTCGACCTCTATCTCGCGCTCCTGGACGAGTCCACCGAGGCGCTGGTCGTGACGGTCCAGAACGCGATCGCGAGCACGGATGAGAACCACTCGCGTGTGGAGGCGGCGGTCGCGGCCTACTTCGCGTTCGTCGACGAGGGCAGCGAGGACTTCCGGCTGGTGTTCGAGTCCGATCTCGGCAACATGGTCGAGGTCCGCGAGCGGCTCGACCAGTCCGAGCGGGCGTGCGCCGCCGCGATCGCGGCCGCCATCGGGGAGCAGACCGGACTGTCGGTGGCCGAGGCGATGCTGCTGGGCACCGCGCTGGCCGGGACCGCCCGGGTCAGCGCGCAGGCGTGGCTGAGCGCGGGCCGCCCGTTTCCGCGCGAGCACGCATGCGAGCTGGTGATCGCCCTGGTCTGGCGCGGTCTGGCCGCGTTCCCGGTGATGGCCGCGCCGCCGACGGCAGCCGTGCCCGTCGGACCGGCTGCGAGCGGTGACCACGTACGTTAGGCGGACCGCAACCAAGGAGCAGATCTGCCATGGAAATCAAGATCGGGATCGTCGATACAGCCCGCGAACTCACCATCGATTCGACCGAGGCCGTCGACGTGATCCTCAAAGCCGTCACGGACGCGATCTTGACCGGCGGCCTGCTGGTCCTGACCGATTCGCACGAACGCAAGGTTCTCGTCCCTGGGGCGAAGCTCGCCTACGTCGATCTCGGCGACCCGCGCGAACGCCGCGTCGGCTTCGGCGCGGCCTGAGCCACCGGTCCTCAAGACTGGAGGCCGAGTGTGTTCATCCGCAGAACGTGCTGCTCGGTCAGCCGGGTGAACATCTCACCCACCGAAGCCAGGTCGAGGCCCTGCTGGTCATCCGCACCCACCAGCATGGCCGACAACACGTCGCGCTCGGCGGCGACCCGCTGCGCCTGCGAGAGGGCCTCCCCGACGAGCCGGCGTCCCCACAGCGCCAACCGCCCGGCGACCTTCGGATCCTTCGCTATCGCCTCGCGGACCCGCCGCACGGCGAAGTCGGTGTAGCCGGTCTCCGACAACGCCTCCAGCATCACCTCGCGGGTGCGCTCGTCCACATAGACGGCGGCCTCGCGGTAGAAGTCCGCGGCGATGCCGTCGCCCACATATGCCTTGACGACGCCCTCGATCCAGTCCCGCGGCGCGGTGTGCGCATGGAACGAGTCGACGGCCGCCCGGAACGGCTCCATCACGATCACCACGTCGGCCCCGAGCTCGGCGATGCGATCGCGCAACCGGGAGAAGTGGCCGAACTCGACCACCGACAATCCGGCCAGCTCGGCCTTGTCGGCAAGCGTAGGTGCGAACTTCGCGTCGTCGGCCATGCGCTCGAACGCGGTCAGCTCGCCGTAGGCCAGCGCACCGAGCAGATCGACGACGCCATCACCGGGCACCTGTGCCATGAACTCGACCTTAGCGACCGAATGCGCCCGCCCGCGCCCGTCTGGACCGGCGCAAACGTCGACCGGAGTTCGTGGTGACCGGTTACGGCTAGACTTAGAGGCTGAAAGTCGTCTTTGCCGCACCCGATCCGATCGCCGACTGTGATCCGCTCCCGGGTGCCCTTCGGCCAGACGGCGCACGGAGAGGCATCATTCTGAGCAACTTCAGCGACTTGGGCGTCGACCAGAGCATCGTCGACGCACTGTCCGGCAAAGGCATCACGTCCCCGTTCCCCATCCAGGACATGGCGATCCCGCTCGCCCTGACCGGTACCGACCTGATCGCTCAGGCCCGCACCGGCACCGGCAAGACGCTCGCCTTCGGCGTTCCGCTCCTGCAGCGCATCGTCACGCGCGCCGACAGCGACTACGACGAACTCGAGGCGCCGGGCAAGCCCCAGGCTCTCGTCATCGCCCCGACCCGTGAGCTCGCCTCCCAGGTGTCGGACGACATCTCGGTCGCCGGCAAGATCCGTCAGGCCCGCGTGCTCACCGTCTACGGCGGCACCGGCTACGACCCGCAGCTCGACGCGCTGGCGAGCGGGGTCGACGTCGTCGTCGGCACCCCTGGCCGGCTGCTCGACCTGATGGACCGCGGTGCCCTCGACCTCCGCCACGTCAAGATCCTCGTGCTCGACGAGGCCGACCGCATGCTCGACCTCGGGTTCCTCGACGACGTCGAACGCCTCATCGCCCGCACCCACGAACTGCGTCAGACGATGCTGTTCTCGGCGACCATGCCCGGCGACATCGTCGGCCTGGCCCGGCGGCACCTGCGGCACCCGGTGAACATCCGCGCGGAGTCCGGCGAGGACTCGCAGATGGTCCCGGCCACGGCGCAGTTCGTCTACCAGACCCACGACCTGGACAAGCCGGAGGTCATCGCCCGCATCCTGCAGGCGGAGTCCACGAACCTCGTCATCGTGTTCTGCCAGACGAAGCGGCAATGCCAGCGGCTCACCGACGACCTGCGTGACCGCGGGTTCGCGGCGGCTGCCATCCACGGTGACCTGACCCAGGTGGCGCGCGAGAAGAACCTCGAGCGGTTCCGCAACGGCAACATCGACGTCCTCGTTGCGACCGACGTCGCCGCCCGCGGGATCGACGTCGAAGGTGTCACCCACGTCATCAACTACTCGTGCACCGACGACGAGAAGACCTACCTCCACCGCATCGGCCGCACCGGTCGCGCCGGCGCCTCGGGTGTGGCGATCACGTTCGTCGACTGGCCCGATCTGCCGCGCTGGCGCTCGATCAACAAGATCCTCGAGCTCCCGTTCCCTGATCCGCAGGAGACGTACTCCACCTCCGAGCACCTCTACCACGACCTCGGCATCCCGATCGGAACCACCGGTCGCAAGGCCGGCGCCGCATCGCTCGCGCCCGAGGGTGGCCAGCAGCTCGAGCCACGTCGTGACGACCGCCCCGGCGGCGGACGCGGCGGCAGCAGTGGCGGTCCGCGCGGCGGAGGTCGGGGCAGCGACCGCTCGTCCGGCAGCCGTTCGAGCGGTGGCCGAAACGACGGTGGCCGAAGTGATGGTGGCCGCAGCGACAACGGTCGTTCAGCCAAGACGACCACCGCTCACCCGAGCACGCAGCGGTCGTCCGGCGCAGAGCAGCCGGCGGCCGCGGCCGCGGGTTCGTCAGCGGCCCCGCGTACGGATCGTCAGCCCAGGCAGCGCAACCGCCGTCGGCGCAACAACAGCAACGGCGACCAGGCTCCCCGGGCGACTGACGCCTCCTAGCGGTCGCCGGTCTCAACTGGAGTCGACGCGTGCGGCGTAGCTGATCACCGACCTGCCGTTGGGGCTCGTCCACGTCGTCTCTGCACCGGCGTCGGCGGTCACCTGCCAGCCGGGTCGTTGCTTGACGCGGTGGTGGCGACGGCACAGCGGCTGCAGGTTGCACGGGCAGGTCGGTCCACCTGACTCCCATGGGATCCGATGGTCGAGATCGCATCGACTCGAGCGTCGTTGACACCCCGGGAACGTGCACGTCCCGAAGCGGGCTTCGGTGAACTCGCGCTGCGCCGTGGTCGGATCGTGATGCGTGCGCGCGTGCCGCACCACCTCCCCGCTGGCGTCGACCACACTGAGGCACCAGTCGGTGGGTGCGCGGCTCGCACGTTCGACGAGCTCGCGGACGACGTCTGCCGGGATGAGCCCGCATCGGCCGATCCAGCCGAGCTCGACACCAGCGGGATCGAGGCTCTCGGCCCGCACGACCAGCTCGACGATGCCGACCGGTGACACCCGGCCGGTCGGACCACGGCGGATCGGCCGATGCGGATCAACGGTCGAGGGGTAACCCGGGTCCGCGTCGGTGTCAGCGGCGTGCGTACCTTCGGGTTGACCGTCGGCCTCGGCGTCGGGTGCCTCGGTTCTGATCACCGGCTGCCCGGTCAGCAGGCAGGTGAACACATACACGCGGAGCAGCTGCTTGCTCCGCTCGTCGCCCAGCGCTCGAAGCTCGTCGACCATCGCAGTGATGTAGGCGTCCATCTCGGCGACGTCGGCGAACGCGAAACCGGTGGCCGACACGTAGCCGCTTCCGTCCGCGTTGCCGCCGGTCACGACGCGCGGCGAACGCTCACGGCCCGCCCGCTGCCGCTCGGCCAATCCTGGGTCGAGCTTCGCGATCAACCGGCGGCCACGCGATCGCATCGGACCGTTGTGATCCCCGGCCGCGCGCCCGAGCTTCGTCCGGCCGTTGCGATCGGCATGGACGGTGTCGAGGAACTGGGCCTCGAACAGGGAGACGACCTCGGCCGCGCAGTCCACCAGCAGGTCCTGGAAGATCCGCATCTTGGTGGTGGTGAGGAAGCCTTCCCACCACGCGTGCCAGGCGATCGGCATCCGGCGGTAGGCGAACCACGCGAAATCGAGCGCATATCCGGCCGCCATCGGCGATGTCCCCAACGCGAACGCGATGCTCTCGGCGGCGAACCCGTCGGGCTCGGACAACCGCTGCCCGGGAAACGCGGGCCGGTCAGGCGCAAGGGCAAGCTCACAGGTCGTGGCGGCGGACCCGGCCTGCGCCCAGTTGACGAGCCGTTGCTCGGCGGCGAGGACGACGTCGAGAGCCGGTCCGTCGAGAAGCCGTCGCTCGATCACCGCGAGTACCGGCGCACACAACTCCACCGCCAGGGTGGACAGGAGATCGACGAGGGCGAGGCTCGAGCAGGCAGCCAGCTCGACGCCATCCACGAGCACCCGTACGTCCGGCGCGACGGCGCACGCGTTCGCGGCCGGCCGTTTATCGATCATGAGGACGATTTTAGGAGCGCCGGCCGGCAACAGCACGCATCTCGATCAGAGTGGTCGCTCCCGCACCAAGAACTCGGCGTGTCGCGCATCTGGGCGTCCACTCGGCGCGGCTGGGACTCGACGGCGCGGCGGAGCGGCCGGGGCGCCCGCCCGAGCCCGAGGAACCGGACCCTCGGCCCGCCGCGATGAACGCGCGGACCGCGTCGGCCACCAGCTGCACCGCGATCGCGGACAGCAGGAGACCGGCGATCCGCGTCACGAGCGTCACGCCACCCTCGCGCAGCACCCGCATCAGCACATCCGAGAACCGCATCACCAGCCACAGCACCACGTGGATGGCGACGATCCCCAGCCCGACCGTGAACAGGTCCGCGGCCGTGTGCACCCGCTGGGCGAAGACCATCGTCGCGACGATCGCGCCCGGGCCGGCCATCAGCGGCGTCCCGAGCGGCACCAGGGCGACATTCGTGGCAGCGCTGGCGGACGGCTCGTCCGCCTTGCCGGTCAGCAGTTCGAGCGCCACGAGCAACAGGAGCAAGCCACCCGCGCACTGCAGCGCGGGCAATGAGATACCCAGGTAGTCGATGATCGTCTGCCCGAACAGGGCGAACGACACGATGACACCGAACGAGACGGCGACCGCCTGACCGGCCATCCGGTGCCGGCGCGCGCTCGTCTCCGACGCCGTCAGCCCGAGAAAGATCGGCACCGTCCCGAGCGGATCCATGATCACCATCAGCGTGATGAACACCTCGCCGAACAGACGCGGATCGAGCACGGTGCCCACGCTCAGCCCGCTGTCGGGAGCCGGGACAACAGATCCTCGAACGCAGCCGGGTCGGTCAGTCGGCTACCGAGGTCGTGGCCGACCTTCCCGGAGCCGTGCCAGTCACTTCCCCCGGTGACGACGAGGCCGAGCTCGGACGCGAGCGCGACGAGGGCGATCTCGGTCGGCTCGTCGTGGTCGTCGTGGTGCGCCTCGATGCCGGCGAGCCCGGCGCGGGCGAACTCCGCGAGGACGTCCGGGGTGACGGTGTCGCGGCTCTCGCGTCCCCACGGATGCGCGATCACCGCGACGCCACCGGCTGCACGGATGAGCTGGATCCCGTCGATGACGTCGGGCGCGTAGCGCGCGATGTGCGCCGGCCGGCCCTCGGCCAGCCAGACGTCGAAAGCCTCACGCCGGTCGGCCGCGTAGCCGGCCGCAATGAGTGCGTCGGCGACATGCGGGCGTCCCAGCGAGTCAGCGCCACCCGCGGCTTCCCAGACCTGCTCGGTGCTGAGCTCGATACCGTGCCGCGCCAATGCCGCGAGCATGGCCGGCAGGCGGTCGGTGCGACCGGTCCGGATGGCGGTCAGCTCCTCGGCGACACCAGGTCGGGACGGGTCGATCTGATAGCCGAGGACGTGCACGCTCGCGGCACCACGGGTGCAGGACAGCTCCAGGCCCGGCACGACCCGGATTCCGAAGTCGACCGACGCCGCGGCGGCTTCGTCCCACCCGGAGACCGTGTCGTGGTCGGTGATCGCCACGACGTCGAGATCAGCGGCCGCGGCCAGCCGGACCAGCTCACGTGGCGGTTCGGTGCCGTCGCTGACGTTGGAATGCGCGTGCAGATCGATTCGCACGACCGGACTCAGCCGATCGATCCGGCGCTCCAGGCTCCCGGCCCGAGCGGCACCGGTGCCCCGATGCCTCGCCAGGGCGCCGCCCAGCTGTCGACGCGGGCGCCCTCGCGGTTCTCGATGACCGCGGCGGGCCGTGCGACGGCACTGAGGACGGCGACCAGCGCGGCCAGCTCCTCGGCACTCGGCTCACCGGCGACGACCTCCAAGGCCGGCGCGATCTGCTCGGCGTCGGCTTCGGGACTGCCACTCTCTGGGAAACTCACGTCCAGCACGCTACGGTGCCCGGTCGTGACCGTCCATCTGGCGCGCCCTCAGGCGTTCCAGGTTTCGACGGTCGGTGTCTCGCGTTCCCAGCCCAGGTTGCTCAACGTCGACACGGCCAGCTCGAGGTGGGCGCCGAACGCGGCGGGCTGACGCAGCCATCGCGCGGCCAGCACCCGCAGCGCATGTCCGTGGCCGATCAGCAGGGCATCCTCGACGGCGGCGGCGGCCACCCGGGCCAGCACCCGGTCCGCCCGCGCTCCCACTTGCGAGGCGGTCTCGCCGTTCGGGCACGGGGAGCTGAACACGGTCCACCCAGGTGCGGTCTCGCGGATCTGGTCGGTCGTCAGACCCTCGTAGTCGCCGTAGTCCCATTCGACGAGTTCGTCGTCGGTGACCGCGTCGGTGACTCCCGCGAGCTCGGCCGTCCGGCGGGCCCGGAGCCGCGGGCTGACCAGGACGAGACCGAACCGCCGCCCGCGTAGCCGCTCCCCCATCGCCTTCGCGGCCGCCTCTCCGGCAGGGGTGAGATCGAGGTCGGTGAACGACGTGTGCTGGCCGGACTCGCTCCACGACGTCGCACCGTGGCGAGCCAGATAGATGCGGGACACTCAACCAGGCCTAGAGATTCCCGGTGTGGAGGGAGTACTGGGCGAGGATGGCGCGGGCGTCCTCGGCGTGCTGGTGCTGGCAGAGCACGTCGTACTGGGAGGCGACGACCTGCGTCGCGGACGTGAAGTCACGACGCCCGCCGGTGCTGCGGTGGAGCAGCCAGCCGTTGAAGATCCCGAAGATCGCGCCGATCGGGATCGTCACGATCAGCGCGACGAGACCGCTGCCGGAAGCACCGCCGAAGATCGCGAACAGCAGCCCGATGAACAGGCCCCAGGAAGCGCCGGTCAGACCACCGGTACGCATCGCCTTGCCGGCATCCCAGCGCCCCGTCACGCGCTCGACCTGGGCCAGGTCCTTGCCGACGATCGTCAGGTGCTGGACCGGGAATCCCTTGTCGGACAGGTGATCGACCGCCGCCTGCGCCTTCTCGTAGCGGTCGTAGGAACCGACCGGCAACCCGGTCGGAGGCTCGGGACAGACCATCGGCATACGCATCGACATGGAAACTCCTTCGCGGTTGGTGCAGGCACGGCCAGGTCCGGGGATTCCACCGGTGCACGGTGGCTCGCGTACGGCCCCAACGCTACCGTCCCGAGGCTGAACCGGGCCTGAGCCCAACCTGAGCGTCGCCGGTCACAAGTGCGCACGCTGATAACCTGTTCGGTGGCCCGGAAGCCGTTGTGACGAGGAGGTTTGACATGGCCAGCACCCCACCTGCGCGCATCTTCGTCGCCCGGTTCGCCGGCACCGGCGTCTTCGATCCGAACGGCGATCACGTCGGCCGCGTCCGCGATGCGGTGGTGACCCTGCGCAGCGACGACCAGCCGCCACGGCTGCTCGGCATCATCGTCGAGGTGCCCGGCCGCCGGCGCATCTTCGTCCCGATGACGCGCGTCACCCGCATCGACACCGGTGCTGTCATCACCACCGGGCTGGTCAATCTCCGCAGGTTCGAGAAACGTTCCGGCGAGACCCTCGTCCTCGGCGAGCTGATCGACCGGTCCGTCACGCTGCGCGACACCGGCGAAACGGTACTCGTGTTCGACATGGCGTTCGAGCAGCAGCGCTCGCGTGACTGGCGGGTCGTCAAGGTCGCGATCGCCAAGGCAGGCAAGCGATTCCGTCGTGGCGCGACCGCCGTCCTGGACTGGGACCAGGTCGCCGGACTGTCCATCGAACAGGCCGACCAGGGCACCACGCACCTGTTGGCGTCACTCGAGGAGATGCGGCCGGCCGACCTCGCGAACCTGCTGCTCGACCTGAGCCCGAAGCGCCGCGGCGAGGTCGTCAACGCCCTCGAGGACGAACGGCTGGCCGATGTCCTGGAGGAGCTCTCCGAGGATGCGCAGGTCGAGATCATCGGCCAGATCGAGTCCGAGCGGGCAGCCGACGTGCTCGAGGAGATGTCCCCGGACGACGCGGCCGACCTGATCGCCGAGCTGCCGCCCGAGCGCGCCGAGCAGCTGCTCGCGCTGATGGATCCCGAGGAGGCCGGCCCGGTCCGCCGGTTGATGACCTACGCCGAGCGCACCGCCGGCGGCCTGATGACCAGCGAACCGGTGATCCTTCCGCCCGACGCGACGGTCGCCGATGCGCTCGCGACGATCCGCAACCCAGAACTGTCGCCCGCGATGGCCGCGTCGGTGTTCGTCTGCCGGCCGCCGCTGGAGACGCCGACCGGCCGGTTGGTCGGGGTCGCGCACCTGCAACGGCTTCTGCGGGAGATGCCGTCCGAGCTCGTGTCCGGGGTGGTCGATTCGACCCTCGATCCGATCTCGCCGGATGCGACCCTGCACGAGGTCGCCAGCTACCTGGCCGCGTACAACCTGCTGTCCGCCCCGGTGGTCGACGATGCCGGCCGGCTGCTCGGCGCGGTCACCGTCGACGACGTGCTCGACCACCTGCTGCCGGAGAACTGGCGCGAGGC
This sequence comes from Actinopolymorphaceae bacterium, assembly GCA_036786375.1. Lineage (GTDB taxonomy): Bacteria > Actinomycetota > Actinomycetes > Propionibacteriales > DAIQRJ01 > DAIQRJ01. The sequence continues at coordinate 32,566 of DAIQRJ010000016.1, read as the reverse complement.
GCGCGATCGGACGCCGACGCCAACGGCGGCGCCGGGCAGCGTGACGAGACGGAAGGCGGCTGGCGATGGCGTCTGAGGAGATCCAGCGGACGTCGACCTCGACCCGCACCCGGCGCGCACCGCGCAGCGGCCTGGACGTCCCCGCGACCCGCCGCCGGACGCTGTCGGACATGCGTCCGGACCCGGAGTTCTTCGGCCGGTTCTCCGAACGCTTCGCCCGCTTCATGGGGACGGCCCGATTCCTCGCCGGGATGACGGTGATCATCGTGGCGTGGGTCGTGTGGAACACGCTGCTGCCCACCAGCTGGCGCTTCGACCACTACCCGTTCATCTTCCTGACCCTGATCCTGTCGTTGCAGGCCAGCTATGCGGCGCCGCTGATCCTGCTCGCGCAGAATCGCCAGGAGGGCCGCGACCGCGTCCAGTACGACTCCGACCGCGACGTGCAGTTCCGCACCCGCGCCGACATGGAGTTCCTGGCCCGCGAGATGGCCGCGCTGCGGTCGGCGCTGGGCGAGACGGCGACCCGGGACTTCCTGCGCTCGGAGCTGCGTTCGATCCTGGTCGAGCGCGACGAGCGGGAGGAACGAGCCGACCGGGCGGGTGCCGACAACAGCTAGCGCCGAGCGCTAGATGCCTTGCCAGGCAGGCTTGTGCCGGTAGCTCTGCCGGTAGTACGCGCCGAGCTCGAGCCGATCCGCCGCGGCATCGTCGACCAGGACGGTGACGTGCTGGTGCATCTGCAGGATCGACGCCGGGCAGAACGCGCGCACCGGGCCCTCGACGAGTTCGTGCACCGCCTGCGCCTTGCCCTCGCCCATCGCCACGAGGATCACGTGCCGGGCGTCGGAGATCGTGCCCAGGCCCTGGGTGAGCACGTGGTGCGGAACCTGGTCGACGTCGCCGTCGAAGAACCGCGCGTTGTCGGCGCGGGTCTGCTCCGTCAGCGACTTGATCCGGGTACGCGACGTCAGCGAGGAGCCCGGCTCGTTGAACCCGACGTGGCCGTCGGTGCCGATCCCGAGGATCTGCAGATCGATGCCGCCGACCGAGCGGATCGCGTCCTCGTATTGGGCGCACGCCGCGCGGACGTCGGCGGCGGAGCCGTCCGGGCCGTGCACGCGCGACGGATCGATGTCGACGCGCTCGGTGAACTCTCGGCGCACGACCTCCCGGTAGGACTCGGGATGGCCCGGCCGGAGCCCGACGTACTCGTCGAGCGCGAAGCCGTGGCAGTCGGAAAAACTCAGACCTGTGGTCGCGTGCCGTTGCGCGAGCTCGTCGTAAACCGGCAGCGGGGACGAGCCGGTCGCCAGGCCCAGAACGGCGGACGGCTTGCGGCGCACGAGCGCTTCGATGGCGTCGGCGGCAACCGCCCCGATCGCCTCGGCATCCGCGAGGATGACCACCTCCACCAGCTGCTCCCTTCGTTCGCGCGACATCCGGTGACGGGGTGAACCTACCGATGCGGCCGTGTCCCCGGTACACCTGGACTCACGTAGCCTTGCGCCATGCCTGTCAGCACACCGTCCAGCCTGCCCGATCTCGTGCGCGAGCAGCTCGCCACGGTCCTCGACCCCGAGATCCGCCGGCCCATCACCGAGATCGACATGGTCGAGAGCGTGCTGGTCGATCCGAACGCCGTGGCGCGCATCACCATCCTGCTTACGGTGTCCGGCTGCCCGATGCGCGACAAGCTCACCGAGGACGTCACCGGCGCCGCTCTGCGCGTCGATGGGGTGCGCGACGTGGCCATCACCTTCGGTGTGATGACCGACGAACAGCGCAAGGCACTCCAGACCAAGCTCCGCGGCGGCGCGCCGGCCAAGGAGAACAAGTTCACCAAGGCCGGCTCGCTGACCCGCGTGTTCGCGGTCGCGTCCGGCAAAGGTGGCGTCGGCAAGTCGGCGGTCACGACCAACCTCGCCGTCGGGCTGGCCAAGCAGGGGCTCAAGGTCGGCGTTCTCGACGCGGACATCTACGGCCACTCGATCCCGGTGATGTTCGGAGTCGCGGATGAACGGCCCACCCGGGTCGAAGAGATGATCATGCCGATCACCGCCCACGGTGTGCGGCTGATCTCGATCGGGATGCTCAAACCCAAGCGTGAACAGGTCGTGGCCTGGCGCGGGCCGATGCTCGACAAGGCGCTCGCGCAGATGCTGTCCGACGTCTACTGGGGAGACCTCGACATCTTGCTGCTCGATCTGCCCCCGGGTACCGGCGACGTGGCGATCTCGGTCGGCCAGCAGCTGGGCAGCGGCACCGAGGTCCTTGTCGTCACGACCCCGCAGGACAGCGCCGCCGAGGTGGCCGAGCGCGCCGGCACGATGGCGTCGATGCTCGAGCAGAAAGTCATCGGCATCGTCGAGAACATGTCCTACCTGGTCTGCCCGCACTGCGGCCCGGAGCACAAGCTCGAGGTCTTCGGCAGCGGCGGCGGCGAGCGGGTGGCGTCAACCCTGACGACGCGGCTGGGCTACGACATCCCGGTCCTGGCGCACATTCCGCTGGACCCACGCCTCGGCGCGGGTGCCGACGCCGGCATGCCGCTGGTGCTGTCGGACCCCGACTCCCCGGCCGCACTCGAACTCGCGCGGGTGGCGGGCCGGCTGGCCGGCCGTTCGCGCGGGCTGCTCGGCCGCCGCCTCGGGCTCACGCCCGTCAGCTGAGCGGGCTCAGGTTCCTTCGAGGTCGATCGGCGGGCGCATCCAGAACTCGAGCGGGTCGGGCTCGCGCTCCTCGAGCGCGACGGACACGTCGGACTTCGTGATCCCGATGTCGTCCTTGAGTGTGTCGAGCCCGGTGCCCTCGAGGAGATTCTTGCGGATGAACGTGCGCGGGTTGAGGTCTTCGAAGTTGAGGTTGCCGAACTCCGGCCCGAGTTCGTTGGTGAGTTCCGAGCGGGCGTTGTTCGCCATGTTGCGGATCTGCTTGAGCATCTTCGCGGCCTGTGCCGCAGCCTGAGGAAGGCGCTCGGGCCCGAAGATGAACAGGGCCGCAACCGCCAGAACGGCGAACTCAGGAAGACCGATGTCGAACATTGGGCTCAGGGTACCTCGGGCACTTCAGCCCTGTTTGCCGGCCAACGTCACAGTCAGGTCACTGGTGTTACCGGATCGATACACGGTCAGTTTGACCTTCTGACCGGGCTCGTGTTTGCGCGTCAGGACGATCAGATCGATCCCACTCGTCACCGTCTCGCCGTCGAACTTGGTGACGATGTCGCCCGGTTTCACCCCCGCCTTCTCGGCCGGCGAACCCGGATCCACGCTCGAGATCTTGGCGCCGTCGCCGGTGAAGTCCATCGCCAGACCCGCGCCGATGATCGGGTACACCGCATGCCCGGTGCTGATGATCTGGTCGGTGACGCGCTTGACCGTGTTGATCGGGATCGAGAAGCCCAGGCCGATGCTGCCGGATTGACCACCCTGCGACGAGCCCAGCGTGGCGATGGCCGAGTTGACCCCGACGACCTTGCCGGTGAGGTCGACCAGTGGGCCACCGGAGTTGCCCGGGTTGATCGCCGCGTCGGTCTGCAGGGCGGAGATGTAGGAGTTCTCGCCGTTGCCGCCGGTGGTGACCGGACGGTCCTTCGAGCTGATGATCCCCGTCGTCACCGTGCCCGACAGGCCCAACGGTGAGCCGATCGCGACGACCGGGTCGCCGATGCGCAGTGCGTCGGAGTTGCCGGTGACGACCGGCTTGAGGTTCGGATGGTCGTCGACCTTGATCACCGCGAGGTCGTAGGACGGGCTGGTTCCGATGACCCGGGCCTTCGACTTGGTGCCGTCGAAGAAGTAGACGGTGATGTCGCGGGCGTTGGCGCCGGCCACGACGTGGTTGTTCGTCGCGATCAGACCGCCAGGGGTGAGCACGCAGCCGGAACCTGTGCCGCTGCCCTCGGTCGTCACGACCCGGATCTGCACGACCGACGGGAGCACGGCCGCCGCCACCGTCACGACATCCTGCGGGCTCGAGAAGCCACCGGGCGGCGTTGTCGGCGAGGAGGTGGCCGGCGTGCCGACGGCCAGGGTGGCCGCGGTTCCGCCGACAGCACCGAGCGCGCCGGCAACGAGGGCGATCGCGATCGCGGCGACGATCAGCGGGCCGCGGCGGGGGCCGGTCGCACGAGATCCCGGCGGCCGGTAGGCAGGCTGGCCGTACTGCGGGTAGCCGGGCTGCGGGTAGCCGGGCTGCTGGTAGCCGGGCTGCTGGTAGCCGGGCTGCTGGTAGCCGTACTGCGGGTAGCCGGGCTGCTGGTAGTCGGGCCGGGCGTACTGCTCGTGATCGGACTGCCCGTAAGCGGGTGCCCCGTAGACCTGCTCCTGGTCGTAGCTCGGCACCGCGAACTGCTGAGTGGGCTGGTCAGGCTGAGCGCCGGTGGCAGGGGTGTCGGATTCACTCATGAGGCAAGGCCCTTCGGCGGCGTCGGAGCACCGGGTGACGGTCGGATCACGTCGAGCTGGACCGTCATCGTCTCAGGAAAGTGGGTTGAGCCACCCTGCTGCCCGGTGCATGCCCCGGCCGACCCGGCTCCACCCGCTCTTCTGCGGGCACACATGCGGGAGTGCGGTGGCGACCCGGTCGAGATCACCGGCGCTGTCGCCGACGACGGTGTAGGTGACGTCGCGGCAGCTCCACACCAGATAGCCGGGCCGGCCCGTCTTGCGTTTCAGCTTCGCGCCGTCGACGCGGTGCGTGGTGAAGCCCTTGAGCTTCGCCGTCTCCACCCGGCCCTCCTGGCGGAACACCGACACCGTGCTCGCGCCGTCGCTGTAGGTCGACCTGGTCGCGCCCCCCTCCGCGGCGGAGGACGACACGAACGTGAATCCCGCCAGCGTGGCCGGCGCGATCGACGTCGCCGGCTGGACGAGTTCGGCGGCGGTCGACACGCCGGCCGGGGAACTCGAGATCCCCTTGGCCGTGGCGGCACCGCCGCCCTCGCTTGCGGCCACGGCAGCCTGCTCGTGCTCTGTTCCGAACGCCCCGAGCTGCGGTGCGGGGATCCGCGCACGCGCGTCGCCGCCGATCACGAAGGCGGCGGCGAACAGCAGCGACGCCCCCAGGAGGGAGAACCCGATGCCCTTGGCGGCGCGCCGGACGCGGCGGCGTCGTTGACCGGGCAGTTCGGCCGGCCGCGCCGGGCCACTTGCGCGCGGGCGGCGGGTGGCCGGCCGGTCGATCGCCGGCGCCCGGGTCGATGCGAGCGCGAGAAGGGACGACACGAGTCCGGTCGGTGCGGGGGTGCCGGCCGCGGCACCTGCTGCCAGCGCAGCCTTGGCCGCACGCTCCTGCTGGTAGAACGTCCGGCAGTCGTCGCACCCCATCACGTGCGCCAGAACGACGTCGCGCTCGTCGACGGAGCACTCACCGTCGACGAGCGCAGAGATGCGGATGCGGTCGTGGGTCATGGCGTGGACGGGATACTTTCCAGTGCTCGTGGGTTGCGGTGGGACAACGCGCTGCGCAGGTGCGCGCGGCCGCGGTGGATGCGGCTGCGGACCGTACCCAGCTTGACGCCGAGAGTCGCCGAGATCTCCTCGTAGGACAAGCCCTCGACGTCGCACAGGACGACGGCGGCACGGAACTCCGGCGCGAGACCGTCGAGTGCGGCCTGGACGTCCGCGTCGAGGTGGTGGTCGTCATACACCTGCGCGGGGGACGGTTCGTGGCCGGCCATCCGCTCGTGCGCCTCGTCGGTCAGCGCGTCGAACCTGATGCGCTGCTTGCGACGGGCCTGGTCGAGGAAGAGGTTGGTCGTGATGCGGTGCATCCAGCCCTCGAACGTGCCGGGGGTAAAGCTCGACAGCGAGCGGAAGACGCGGACGAACACTTCCTGGGTCAGGTCCTCGGCGTCGTGCTGGTTGCCGGTGAGGCGGTAGGCGAGCCGGTACACCCGGGCCGAGTGCACGCGAACGATCTCGTCCCAGCTCGGCGCCACCCAGACGGCCGGCTCGACGGCATCGGCGCCGTCGTCACCGGTGGACACAGGCTGCACGGAGCCGGTGTCGGTGTGCTGTGTCATCGGGGGTCCTTCGGTCGGCATCGCCCTCCGGGCCGGCAGATCGCACGGGACGACCTGCCACGGGCTCAACGCTTGAGACGCACATCGCGTTCCGAAGGTTGCCTCGCCGCCCTGTGCTTGCACCGCACACGGTCCCACATCGCTGCCACACGCTGCCGTGAGCTGGTGGTGGCCACTAGGCTGGCCGCGCCTGCCGTACGAAAGAGTTCGGCAACGATCTCCGGAGGCTGATGAACATCGCCGCGATGAAGCCCGCAACATGGGCCTACAGCGAGAACTTCGTCGGCGAGGACGATGTTCTGACCGTCGCCCGCGCCCGCGCCGCCAACTTTCCGGCGCCGCCGATCGGGCCGGGAGGTGGCGCCACGCTGCGATTCCTCGCGGCCACGCTCGACGCCCGCAACGTCGTCGAGATCGGCACCGGATGCGGAGTGTCGGGCACCTGGCTTCTTCGCGGCATGCGCCGTGACGGCGTCCTCACGAGTGTCGACATCGAAGCCGAGCATCAGCGGTTCGCACGGCAGACGTTCACCGCGGGCGGCTTCGCCCCCCAGCGCGCCCGGCTCATCACCGGCGCCGCACTCGACGTCGTCTCCCGGTTGACCGACGGGCACTACGACCTCGTCTTCTGTGACGGTGACAAGAAGGAGTACGCCGAGTACCTCGCGGCGGCGGCCCGGCTGCTCCGCGTCGGTGGTGTCGTGGCGTTCGACAACGCGCTCTGGCACGACAAGGTCGCCGACCCGTCCGCGCGCGATGCCGAGACGACGAGCATCCGTGAGGTCGGCCGCACGATCGCGGAATCTGACGAGTGGCTCGGGGTGATGCTGCCGGTCGGCGACGGGTTGCTCTGCGCGGTGAAGCGGCCTGACAGGGCGCCCGGGCTCTAGCGGTCGACAGGCCTCTAGAAGTCGATCCGTGTGACGACCGCCGCATGGACGGTCGGCTGACCGCGGGCAGTGCGTCGTCGGCTCGTTGGCGCTCAACGCACGGGCGGGTCCTCGCCCACCAGGCCCGTCCACCGACTCGCGGATCAGGTCGGCCTGGCCGTTGTGGCGGGCGTACTCGTCGATCATCTCGACCACGAGCCGCCGCAGATTCGCGTGCCGGCCATCGGCGCCGCTGACGTGGATCAGCTGGCTCATGCCGCCGAGGGTGAGCGTGGAACGGCCGACTGCGGCGCGCAGACCCGCGGCGTCGAGCCCGCTGGTCTTCCACGCGAGGACACTGCGGGTGCGGTCCAGGATGCCGAGGAGCAACTCGATCTCGTCGCCGTCGATCGGCGGTTCCCTGAAAGTGTTCGCGTCCATGTCACCAACGCTCTTAGAGCTGGACCTTCGTCCCCTTGCCGATGGCGGTGACCCCGCCCGCGGAGACGGTGTGGCCTTTCTGGCGTTCGACGAGGAGGTCCTCGCCGATCACCGCGCCGGGCGGGACGACGACGCCCTTGTCCAGAACGGCATTCCGCACGGTGGCGCCCTTGCCGATCACCGTGCCCTCCATGATCACCGAGTTGGTGACGCGGGCGCCGCCGGCGATCCGGACGTTCGGTGCGAGCACGCTGTGGTCGACGAGACCGCCGGACACGATCGCGCCGGCCGAGACGATCGACTCGTGCGCGCGGCCGCCCTCGACGAACTTCGCACCGGGCACCTGCGGCGGATTGCTGAAGATCGGCCACCTCGCGTTGTACAGGTTGAAGATCGGGTCGATCGACACGAGGTCCATGTGGGCTTCGTGGTAGGAGTCGAGCGAACCGACGTCGCGCCAGTAGTCGCGGTCGCGTTCGGTGCTGCCGGGGACGTAGTTGTCGGCGAAGTCGTAGACGAACGCAGTGCCCTGGTTCGTGAGCATCGGGATGATGCTGCCGCCCATGTCGTGCACGCTCTCGGACTGGCCTGCGTCGGCGGCGATCACCTCGAGCAGGGCGGAGGTGGTGAAGACGTAGTTGCCCATCGAGACGAACGACTCGTCCGGACGGCCGGGCACCGCCGGCGGGTTGGCCGGCTTCTCCAGGAACGCCGCGATCCGCGCACTGTCGGCCGATCGCTCGATCACGCCGAAGTCGGTGGCCTCCCGCCGGGGCACGCCGATCCCGGCGACCGTCACGGCCGCGCCGGACTCGATGTGCGCGTCCACCATCGCGGCGGCGTCCATGCGGTAGACGTGGTCGGCGCCGAAGACGACGACGTAGTCGGGCTTCTCGTCGTAGATCAGGTTGAACGACTGGAAGATCGCGTCCGCACTGCCCTGGTACCAGCGCGGTCCGAGGCGCTGCTGCGCGGGTACCGGCGTGACGTAGTTGCCGAGGAACGTCGACATCCGCCAGGTCAGGGAGATGTGCCGGTCGAGAGAATGCGATTTGTACTGCGTCAGAACGGCGATCTGCCGGATGCCGGCGTTCACGAGGTTCGACAGCACGAAGTCGACCAGACGGTAGTGCCCACCGAACGGCACCGCGGGCTTGGCGCGGTCGGCGGTCAGCGGCAGCAGCCGTTTGCCTTCTCCACCTGCCAGGACGATGCCCAAGACCTTGGGCTGATGCCGCATGCCTGTGAGCTCCACCATGTTTCGAACCCTAGTGCTCACCGGCGTGGGGCCGCGAGGGCTTGCCCGTGCCGGAGGGGCCACCGGGTTCGGGTTCCGGCCATTCGACTGCCCGGCGCGCGACGATGCGGCAGGATGACCGACCATGCCCGACGACATCCGCCTCGTGCTTCCTCGGACCGACGTGCGACGCAGCTACAACGAGGCATCCGCCGAGCTGCGGGATGCATTCGGCCGTGACACCGCCTGGCCCGGCAACCGGGTGCTGCCGGGCGTCGAGTTCAGCGACGCGGAGCTCCAGTCGAGTGATGGCTTCGCCAGGTTCGTGACCGCCCTGTACCAGGCGGCCGACCCGAGCGTTCCGATCGGTGCCGCCTGGGTGCACTCGACGATGCTGTGGCTCGTCGACTTCGGTCCGGACGAACCTCGTTACCTCGGCCGATTGTCGTTACGGCACGAGCTGAACGGGTTCCTGCGCACCGAGGGCGGCCACATCGGATACGTCGTCCGTCCGAGCGCGCAGCGCCTGGGACTCGGCACCCGGATGCTTGCGATGGCGCTGCCGTTCGCGGCTGCCCACGGCATCGACCGGGCGCTGGTGACCTGCGACGTCGACAACGCGGGCTCGGCCAAGGTGATCATCGCCAACGGAGGCGTCGAGGACGCGCCCCACGGGAACAAGCGTCGCTTCTGGGTCCCGACGAGACCCCGGCTCGCGGCCGTGCAGCCCGATCTCCCGGGCGTCCTGGCCGCACAGCTGAGCGTCGTCCGGGACTGGATCGCCGAACTGTCCCCTGCCGACGTCGACACGCCCAGCGTGCTTGCCGGCTGGACGGTGGCCGACCTGATCGCACACGTGGCCAGGTCCGGCAACGCGATGGCGCAGCTTCGGCCGGCCGACGTCGCACCGCTCCCGCTGGGGCAGTACATGTCGGCGTACGCGGCCGCAGCGGCCGAGATCGCCGACGGGACGCGCGCACTGGCGGTGGCGACTGCGGCCGATCGGCTCGGGGCGATCGACACCGCCTGGAGCACGGCGATGGCCGCGCTCGGCGCCCTCGGCGCCGACGACCGCTTTGCCCACGACCGTGTGGCCGCGGGACCGCGGGGTCCGATCCTGCTCTCGGAGTTCGTCGTCACCCGCCTCGTCGAACTGGTCGTGCATGCCGACGACCTCGGCCGGTCGGTCGGCCGCCCCGGACCTCAGGACCCGCGGGCCGTCGACGTCGTCGCCGTGGCGCTCATCCAGGTCTGGGCGGACCGCTTCCCGGGTCGGCCGATTCCCGCGGTCGATGGTGATCTCGACTGGATCCGGCAGGCGTGTGGACGGATCCGGTCGCCACTCCCGGTAGCCGGGCTGCCGTTGTTGTGACGGGCCCTGGCCCAACCGGGAGCACAGCCATAACCTTCCGGTCATGCGAATCGCACTGCTAACAAGGGAGTACCCGCCGGCGGTCTACGGCGGAGCCGGCGTCCACGTCACCAACCTGGCGCTGGCGTTGCGCGATCCGCGGTTCGCGGGTGTCGTCGACCTGGACGTGCATGCGCTCGGAGCGCCGCGGCCCGGTGCGGCGACCTATGCGGAATCCGACCCGCGGCTGACGGCCGCGGATCCCGACGTGAACCCGACACTTCCCTTGCTGGCCGCGAACCTGGAGATCGCGGCCGCGATCAACGGGGCCGACCTCGCCCACAGCCACACCTGGTACGCGAACTTCGGTGGCCGTGTCGCCTCGCTCGTGCATGGGATCCCGCACGTGATCACCGCACACTCGCTCGAACCGCGCCGGCCGTGGAAGGCCGAACAGCTCGGCGGCGGCTACCGGGTCTCGAGCTGGGTGGAGCGGGACGCGTACGAGAGTGCCGATGCCGTCATCGCCGTGTCGGCCGGGATGCGCGCGGACGTGCTCGACTGCTACCCCGGCCTGGACCCGGCGAAGGTGCGCGTCGTCTACAACGGCATCGATACCCGGCGCTATCGGCCCGACCACGGCACCGACGTCCTCGACCGGCTGGGTGTCGACCCGTCCCGTCCGTACGTGACGTTCGTCGGCCGGATCACGCGGCAGAAGGGTGTCGGGCACCTGCTCGCAGCCGCCGCGGCGTTCGACCCGTCGTTGCAGATCGTCCTGCTGGCCGGGGCACCGGACACCCCGGAGATCGCGGCGTCCACGGCGGCGGCGGTGGCGGAGCTGGCCCGCACCCGGTCGGGGGTGATCTGGGTGCAGGAGATGCTGCCGGCCGAGGAGGTGATGCAGGTGCTGACGCATGCGATCGTGTTCTGCTGCCCGTCGATCTACGAGCCGCAGGGGATCGTGAACCTCGAGGCGATGGCCTGCGAGACAGCGGTCGTGGCGAGCGACGTCGGCGGGATCCCGGAGGTCGTGCATGACGGCGAGACGGGGCTGCTGGTGCACTACGACGTGGTCGAGCCGGCACGGTTCGAGGCGGACTTCGCGGCCGCGGTGAACGCGGTGGCCGGCGATCCGGCGCGGGCGGCGGCGATGGGGCTGGCCGGGCGCAAGGTGGCGGTGGACGCGTTCGGCTGGCCGGCGATCGCCGACGCGACCGTCGAGGTGTACCGCTCGGTACTGCGTTAGTTGCCAGCAGGGCGTTTCGACCACCGACAGCCCCGGCGACGCACCGACGACCCCGTACACGAGGCTCTCGGTGCTCGGAGAGGCTGTTGGTGCGTCGCCAGCGCGGCTTGTCGGCACACCTGACACTTTGGTCACGCGCGCCACTCTCGCTTCGCGCTATCTACTTGACGAAATGTGACAGATTGTGCTTGTGCGCGCCCGAGCTGTAGTCATAACAATCGTGTCCGTGGTGTCGGCCGTAGCGGTCGGCGCCGGAGGTGTGGCTTTCGCCCAAGGCCATGGACTGCTCCCCGGCCGGAGCCGAACGGTGGCCGCTCCCCCGGCGGCGACCCACATCCCAGCGGCGGTCCCGACGTCGTCCGCCGTCCCGAGCACTCCGATCGTGCCGACGAAGCCCGCGTCGACCGAACGGCCCACGCCGACGCCCACTCCGAAGCCGACCGACACCCCGACGCCCACTCCGAGGCCGACCGCGACCTCGACCCCCGAGCCGATCGCGCTCTACAAACCGGGCACCACCTCCAGCCGCGTCCGCGAACTCGAGGCGCGGCTCGTCGCCCTGCAGTGGCTCGACAAGAAGTGGGTCGACGGCTTCTACGGCGCCAACACCACCAGCGCGGTGAAGGGCTTCCAGGCCAAGCGCGGCATGCCCGTCCTCGGTTACGTCGACCACGCCACCTGGACATCCCTCGTCAGCCGCACCAAGACCCCGACGCACGACGAGCTCTACCCGCCCAAGGACGCAGCCGGAAGCACGGCACCCGTGAAGCTCGACAGCCGCTGCCTGCAGGGCCGCGTCCTGTGCATCAGCAAGAGCGCCAACGCATTGAGCTGGGTCGTCGACGGCAAGGTCCTGAGCCGGATGGACGTCCGATTCGGCTGCGTCTCGCGGACCCCGACCAGGGAAGGCACCTTCTCCGTGCACGCAAAGGTCGTCAACGAGTGGTCGCGGCTCTACAACTCGCCGATGCCGTTCGCCATGTACTTCGACGGCGGCCAGGCCGTCCACTACTCGGCCGATTTCGCCGCCCGCGGCTACGCCGGCTGCTCACACGGCTGCGTCAACGTACGCGACCACGCCGCGGTGAAGGCACTGTTCGGTCAGGTCCGAGTCGGCGACAAGGTCGTCGTCTACCGCTCCTGAGCCGAGCGCTAAACGCTCGGCGGGCATGCCAAAGGGCGGGTACGTGCGTTTCGCACATACCCGCCCTGTCAGCTGTCCGGTGCCTGGTGGGGCACCGTCAGGAGACAACAGCTTTCAACGCATCGCCGAGCTCGTTGGCCTCGGCCGCCGTGAGTTCGACGACGAGACGTCCGCCTCCCTCGAGCGGAACGCGCATCACAATGCCGCGTCCCTCCTTGGTCACTTCGAGCGGACCATCGCCTGTCCGCGGCTTCATCGCCGCCATCCCGTACCCCTTCCTGGGTCACTCACGTCGGGTCGTGCGGGCCATTATCGCCGATTCGGGCAGGCCGCGTCGCGCCGCCCACCTCCGGCGCCGTCAGGCCGGGACGTGGCAGCCGCCGAGATGGTCGTCGACCATGCCGGTCGCCTGCATCAGCGCGTACGCCGTGGTGGGCCCGACGAAGCGGAACCCCAACCGGCGCAGGGACTTCGCCATCGCGGTCGACTCGGGGGTGACCGCCGGGACGTCGGCCGAGGTCAGGGGACGTGACCGGGGTTCGGGGGCGAACGACCACAGGAGTTCGGACCACGGCCGATCGAGTTCCATCAGAACCCGCGCGTTGCCGATCGTCGCCTCGATCTTGCGGCGGTTGCGCACGATCCCGGCGTCGGTCAGCAGCCGGTCGACGTCGGCGGGCGTGAAGCCGGCGACGACGGCGGGGTCGAACTCCGCGAACGCGCTGCGAAACGCCGGCCGCTTACGCAGGATCGTCAGCCAGGACAGGCCGGACTGGAACGCCTCGAGGCTGACCCGCTCGAACAACCCGTGCTCGTCGCGCACGCGCCGTCCCCACTCGGTGTCGTGGTAGTCGACGTAGAGCGGATCGGACAGCCCCCACGGGCAGCGCGCGAGGCCGTCGGATCCGACGACCAGGCCACGGATGGTCGGTTCGCTCACGGCTGCGGATCGCCGTCGACGGCCGCCGGCTCGGCCGGCTGCAGCACTGGCTCGTCGATGGGCGGGCGTCGGGCGACGGGGGCGACCGGGGCGACGGGGGCGGCGGGCGCCTCGGCCGGGATCGCGAACGTGTCGGCGGCCGGGCGCGCGGACAGTTCCGCGCGCAGCCGTTCGATGAAGTCGTCGACCTCGTCCATTGCGTAGCCGCGCAGCGTCTGGGTGAACCGGATCCCTGCCAGGTCCGCGTCGGTCAGCGGTGCCGAGCTCAGCTGCGCGGCCGGCCGGTCGGCGGCGACCTCCGACATCGCTCCACCGCTGATGCGGCCGACGACGATGGCGATCACCGCCCCGAGGACGGCGACGACGACCGCGACCCAGAGCCATGTCATGCCGGCGATCGTATCGGCGGGCCGCGTCCGGCGGTTCGGGCACTCGTCGGGTTGGATGACCTGGTGACCTCACCCGCTCTGCAGCTGGGCCGCCGGACGTTCGCCCCCGGACAGTTCGCGGTGATGGCGATCCTCAACCGCACCCCGGACTCGTTCTACGACGGCTGCGCGACGTTCGCTCTCGACGCGGCACTCACGCGGCTCGACGACGTCGTCGCGCAGGGGGCGGACATCGTCGACGTCGGCGGGGTCAAAGCGGGCTACGGCCCGCCGGTGTCGCCGGCCGAGGAGCTCGAGCGGACGGAGGAGTTCGTCTCGCTCGCCCGAGCGCGTCATCCCGAGCTCGTCATCAGCGTCGACACCTGGCGCGCCGAGGTGGCGGCCGCGTTGTGCCGGGCCGGCGCGGACCTGGTCAACGACACATGGGCCGGGCACGATCCCGAGGTCGCAGCGGTGGCGGCGGAGTTCGGCGCCGGCCTGGTGTGCTCGCACACCGGCGGGCTGCCGCCGCGGACGGACCCGCACCGGGTCCAGTACGACGACGTCATGGCCGACGTGATCGCCGGTGTGAGCGCGCTCGCCCGGCGGGCGGAGGCCGCGGGGGTCCCGTCGGCGCGGATCCTCGTCGACCCGACCCACGACTTCGGCAAGAACACCCGGCACTCCCTCGAGCTGACCAGACGTCTCGACGAGCTCGTCGGATGTGGCTGGCCGGTGCTGGTGGCGCTGAGCAACAAGGACTTCGTCGGCGAAACCCTTGACCTGCCGACGAAGAAGAGGCTCCCGGGCACGCTGGCCGCCACCGCGGTGAGCGCCTGGCACGGCGCACGGGTATTCCGGGCACACGACGTCGGGGCGACCCGCCAGGTGCTCGACATGGTGGCTTCGATCCGCGGCGACCGGCAACCGGCCGTCAGCCGGCGCGGGGTGGCCTGACGACACGCGGGCTGGCCTGACGACGGGCCGCCCAGCGGGCTACTCGGGCCGCTTCGGCGCGGGCGAGTCGGCCGTCGGGCTGGCGGCGGTCTTGATCACCGCCATCACCTCGTCGGCGGTGTCGACGACGGTGAACGCCTCCAGGTCCTCCCGCGACGCCTTGCCCTCCGCGACGACGCGGTCGCGTAGCCAGTCGACCAGCCCGCCCCAGTAGTCGCGGCCGACGAGCACCACCGGGAACCGGGTGATCTTGCCGGTCTGGACGAGCGTGAGCGCCTCGAACAGCTCGTCCAGCGTCCCGACCCCGCCCGGCAGCACAACGAAGCCCTGCGAGTACTTCACGAACATGGTCTTGCGGGCGAAGAAGTAGCGGAAGTTCACCGCGAGGTCGATGTAGCCGTTCAGCCCCGCCTCCATGGGGAGCTCGATGCCAAGTCCGACCGACACGCCGCCGGCCTCCCAGGCGCCACGGTTGGCCGCCTCCATCGCACCCGGCCCGCCGCCGGTGATGACGGCCCAGCCCGCGTTCACGAGCCGGCCCGCGATCTCACGTCCGAGCTCGTACTGCGGGTGGCCCTCGTGCGTGCGGGCGGACCCGAAGACGCTGACGGCCGGTCCGAGCTCGGCGAGCGCGCCGAAGCCCTCGACGAACTCGGCCTGGATGCGCTGCACCCGCCAGGGGTCGGTGTGCAGCCAGTCCACGGGGCCGTGGCTGTCGAGCAGCCGCTGGTCGGTGGTCGAGCTGCGAACCTGCCCGCGGCGGACCGTGACCGGGCCTTCCTGCCGACTGGGCGGGCCGGGACGGCTGGGACGGTCGGTCACGACAGCCACCGTCGCAGGGCGGCGAGGCAGTCGCGCAGGGCGTCGAGCCTGACGAACTCGCCGGCCGAGTGCGCCAGCCCGGGGTCGCCGGGGCCGTAGTTCACCGCCGGGATCCCGAGGACGGAGAACCGGGCGACGTCGGTCCAGCCGAACTTCGCACGCGGAGTCCCGCCGATCGCCGCGGCGAACGCGGCTGCCGCCGGTCGGTCGAGCCCCGGCCGCGCCGCCGGCGCCGAATCGTGCAGCTCGACCTCGAAGCCCTCGAAGACCTCCTGCAGATGGGCCAACGCCTCGGCCTCGGACCGGTCCGGGGCGAACCGGTAGTTGACCCCGACCCGGCATTCGTCCGGGATGACGTTGCCGGCGATCCCGCCGGTGATGCCGGTGGCGTTGAGGCCCTCGTGGAAGGCCAATCCGTCGACGACCGGCTCGCGCGGTGTATAGACGCTGAGCCGGCGCAGCACCTCGGCGGCGTCGTGGATCGCGTTGTGGCCCCACCAGGAGCGTGCGCTGTGGGCGCGCTTACCGCGGGTGACGACGTCGACGTGCAGGGATCCCTGACAGCCGCCTTCGACGACCCCGTCGGTCGGCTCGCAGAGCACGGCGAAGTCGGCGGCCATCAGCTCGGGTGAGGTGGCGGCGAGCTTCGTCAGCCCGTTCGCGTCCGCCTCGATCTCCTCGCACTCGTAGAACAAGTAGGTCACGTCACGGTTCGGCTCGGCCAGCTCGGCCGCCAGCTTCAGCCCGATCGCCACGCCGCCCTTCATGTCGCACGACCCGATGCCGGCGAGCTTGGCGCCGGCGATCCGGGCGCCCGCGTTGCCTGCCACCGGGACCGTGTCGAGGTGGCCGGCGATCACCACCCGCTCGGTCCGGCCCAGGTGCGTGCGCGCGGCGATGGTGTTGCCGATCCGGGTGACCTCGAGGTGCGGAAGGGCACGCAGCGCGTCCTCGACCAGGCCCGCGATGAGGGCTTCGTCGCGGCTGACGGACGGGATGTCGACGAGGGCCGCGGTGAGGTCGACGACGTCGGCGGACAGGTCGAGACGCGCCCTTGTGGCTGAGGACCCGGCGGCAGCAGAAGGAGAGGATGCGGTCATGTCTGGCACCCTAGGGCGGTGACCGAATCGACGCACGCCTGGGGCCACGGCCTCGCCACGAGCACCCTCGCAGGTGCCGTCCTCGACTGCTGGTTCCCGGCACCCGCCCTGGGCGTCGCGCCCACCGACGTCGAGCCCGCCGCCGAGCTGGTCGCCGGTGAGATGACCGACGAGCTGCGCGGCGTCGAGACCCGGGTCGTGCTCGCCGAGACCGACCTGGCCCAGCCGCCCGCGGACACCATCGACGCCTACCTCAGGTTGCACCTGCTCAGCCACCGGCTGGTCAAGCCACGAAGCATCAACCTCGACGGGATCTTCGCAGTTCTGCCGAACGTCGTCTGGACCTCCCACGGCCCGTGCGCGGTGGACGGTTTCGAGCAGACGCGTGCCCGGCTGCGCGCTTCCGGCCGCGTCGTCGCCGTCTACGGGGTCGACAAGTTCCCCCGGATGACCGACTACGTCGTCCCGAGCGGGGTCCGGATCGCCGACGCCGACCGCGTCCGCCTCGGCGCCTACCTCGCGCCCGGCACCACCGTCATGCAGCCCGGCTTCGTCAACTTCAACGCCGGCACCCTGGGCACGGCCATGGTCGAGGGCCGGATCACCGCGGGCACCGTCGTCGGCGCCGACTCCGACGTCGGCGCCGGATCGTCGCTGATGGGCACGCTGTCCGGTGGCGGGACGCAACAGGTGACCATCGGCGAACGCTGTCTGATCGGCGCCAACGCGGGCATCGGCATCAGCCTCGGCGACGACTGCATCGTCGAGGCCGGTTGCTACGTGACCGCCGGCACCAAGGTCACCCGTCCCGACGGTCAGGTCATGAAGGCACTCGACCTGTCCGGCCAGTCGGGCATGCTATTCCGCCGCAACTCGGTCACCGGCGCCGTGCAGGTGCTGCCGCGGATCGGCCCCGGCATCGCGCTGAACCCCGCGCTGCACGCGACCGCGTGAACGCACGTCGTCACTCGCGTGGCTTCGCGCTCCTGGTGGTCCTCGTGTGCCTGGTCGTCGGCGTCGGCGCGGTCGTCGCGCTGACCCGCTCGGGCCGGGCCTACTTCGCCGGCGACGGCTGCACCGCGGTCGTGAACGGATCGTCGGC
Source organism: Actinopolymorphaceae bacterium (assembly GCA_036786375.1). Classification (GTDB taxonomy): domain Bacteria; phylum Actinomycetota; class Actinomycetes; order Propionibacteriales; family DAIQRJ01; genus DAIQRJ01. The sequence continues at coordinate 14,958 of DAIQRJ010000016.1, read as the reverse complement.
CCAGCTCGATCCCGACCAGGCGCGCTACGCGAGCATCATCGCGGCCGGCTCGATCAAGCAGAAGCTGCCGCCGCGGGCCGCGACTATCGCGCTCGCGACCGCGTTCCAGGAGAGCGGTATGGCCAACCTGGACTCCGGTCACGGCGACTCGGTCGGGCTGTTCCAGCAACGACCCAGCCAGGGCTGGGGAACCACGAAGCAGATCATGGACCCGTACTACTCGACCGCGCGGTTCTACACCGCGCTGGCGAAGGTGCCGGACTACCAGAACCTGTCGATCACCGACGCGGCGCAGCGGGTGCAGCGGTCGGCTTACGGCGACGCCTACGCCAAGCACGAGACCCGTTCGCGCATCCTCGCGTCGGCGATGACCGGCCAGACGCCGGCGGCGTTCACCTGCACGGCCGCGCACGCGAAGCCGACATGGACACCCGGGCAAGTGATGACGAACGTCGCCGCTTCCTTCGGCGACCGGGTGAAGGTCGCCGCCGCGTCGTCCGGCGTCGTCGTAACGGTCCCGGCGAAGCAGGGGGCGTCAGCCGACCGGGGGCAGATCCGCTGGGCGGTGGCGCAGTGGGCGGTCGCCAACGCGGCGCAGGCGCCGATCGCGTCGGTCCGGACGAACGGTCAGCTGTGGTCGCGGACCAAAGGGGCCGACGGCTGGCAGGCCGAGAACGGCCAGCCTGCCGCCGGGTCGGTGACGATCGAACTCACCGTCAGCTGAGAGCCGTCAGCTGACGGCTCTCAGCGCGGGCTGAGGGTCAGCGGGAGCTCATCGGGACGTAGTCGCGCTCGGTCTCGCCCGTGTAGATCTGGCGCGGGCGGCCGATCTTCGTGGCCGGGTCGAGCATCATCTCGCGCCACTGGGCGATCCAGCCGGGGAGCCGGCCGATCGCGAACAGGACGGTGAACATACGCGTCGGGAAGCCCATCGCGCGGTAGATGAGGCCGGTGTAGAAGTCGACGTTCGGGTAGAGCTTGCGGGAGACGAAGTAGTCGTCGGTGAGCGCGATCTCCTCGAGCTTCAGGGCGATGTCGAGGAGTTCGTCGTTGGTGCCGCCGACGATCTCGTCCGCATGCGTCTTGATGATCGCCGCGCGCGGGTCGTAGCTCTTGTAGACCCGGTGCCCGAAGCCCATCAGCCGGACGCCCTGCTCCTTGTTCTTCACCTTGTTCATGAAGCTCGTGACGTCACCGCCGTCGGCCTTGATCTCCTCGAGCATGTCGAGCACGGCCGCGTTCGCGCCGCCGTGCAGCGGGCCGAAGAGCGCCATGATGCCGGCGGAGATGGACGCGAACAGGTTGGCCTGGCTCGAGCCGACCATCCGGACCGTCGACGTCGAGCAGTTCTGCTCGTGGTCGGCGTGCAGGATGAACAGCATGTCGAGGGCCTTGGCGATCTTCGGGTCGACCTCGTAGGGCTCGGCCGGGAAGCCGAACGTCATCCGGAGGAAGTTGTCGACGTAGCTCTGCGAGTTGTCCGGGTAGAGCAACGGCTGGCCGATGGATTTCTTGTACGCATAGGCCGCGATGGTCGGCAGCTTGGCCAGCAGCCGGACCGTCGAGACGTCGACCTGCTCGGCGTCGAAGGGGTCGAGGCTGTCCTGGTAGAAGGTCGACAGCGCCGACACCGCACTCGAGAGCACCGGCATCGGGTGCGCGTCGCGCGGGAAACCGCCGAAGAACTCCTTGAAGCCCTCGTCCAGGATCGTGTGCCGCTGGATGCGTTTGGTGAAGTCCCCCAGCTCGGTCTCCGTCGGCAGCGAGCCGTGGATCAGGAGGTAGGAGACCTCCATGAAGCTGCTGCCCTTGGCGAGCTGCTCGATCGGGTAACCGCGGTAGCGCAGGATGCCCGCGTCGCCGTCGATGTAGGTGATCGCGGACGTGCACGAGCCCGTGTTGGTGTAGCCGGGATCGAGGGTGACCAGGCCGGTCTTGCCCAGCAGTGACGTGATCCCGATGCCGCTCGAGCCCTCCGTGGCACTCGTGACGGGCAGATCGAGGTGCGTGTCCCCGACGGAAAGCCTGACGTCGCTCATAGGTCCTCCAACCTCATTGGTGCGTTGTTGTCGAGCCGCCGAGCGGCAGCAGCGATGCGTTCGTCAGTGGCGGTCAGGGCGATCCGGACGTGCCGGTCACCTGCTGAGCCGTAGAAGTCCCCGGGTGCGGCCAGGATGCCGAGGCCGGCGAGCCGGGAGACGGTGTCGCGGCACGGTTCGTCCCGGGTGACCCAGAGGTAGAGCGCACCCTGGGAGTCGTCGATGCGGAACCCGGCGTTGCGCAGCGCGGGCGCGAGGACGTCGCGGCGGGCGCGGTAGCGGGCGACCTGCTCGGTGGCGTGGACGTCGTCGGAGACCGCAGCTGCCAGGGCGGCCTGCACCGGCTGCGGCACGATCATGCCGGCGTGCTTGCGGACCGCGAGCAGTGCCTCGACGACCGCCGCGTCGCCCGCGACGAAGCCCGCGCGATAACCGGCGAGGTTCGAGCGCTTCGAGAGCGAGTGGACCGCGAGGACGCGGTCAGTCGAGCCGCCGTTGACGCGGGGATCGAGAACCGAGACCGCCTCGACGTCGGGTTCCCAGCAGAACGGCAGGTAGCACTCGTCGCTCGCGACGAGGACATCGTTGGCGCGGGCCCAGTCCACGAGCCTCGTCAGCTCGGCGACGGTCGCGATGCGTCCGTTCGGGTTGGCCGGGGAGTTCACCCAGACGAGTGCCGGATGGGTATCGACCGGCCAGTCCGTCACGGCGAAGGGCTCGTCGGAGGTGACCAGCACGGCGCCGGCAAGCTGCACACCGACGGCGTAGGTCGGGTACGCGAGTTCGGGGATGACGACCGCGTCGGCGCTGCCCAGCCCGAGCAGAGTCGGCAGCCATGCGACGAGCTCCTTGGAGCCGATCGTGGGGAGTACCTGGTCGGGGGTTAGCCGGATCGAGTTCGCGGTACGGGCGAGGTACGCCGCGATGGCGGTACGGAGCTCGACCGAGCCGCTGGTGGTCGGGTAACCCGGGGCGTTCGTGTTAGCTGCCAGGGTGCCGGCGATCAGCGCCGGGGTGGGGTCGACAGGGGTGCCGACGGAGAGGTCGACGATCCCGTCTGGGTGCGAGTCGGCCGTCGCCTTGGCAGCCGCGATCGTGTCCCACGGGAAGTCGGGCAGTCCGGCCACACCGAACGTGCGCCGCGGCGATCCGCCGCGGCGCACGGTGTCGGGCGCGCCGTTCATCAGGCTTCGCGTCAACAGGTCACTCGTTGTGTTCCTGCGGCGGAAGCGCGGCGACGAGCTCGTGGTCCTTGTCGACCGCTCCGAGCTTGGCCGCACCGCCGGGGGAACCGAGGTCGTTGAAGAAGTCGACGTTCGCGGTGTAATAGTCCTTCCACTGCTCCGGCACGTCGTCCTCGTAGAAGATCGCCTCGACCGGGCAGACCGGCTCGCACGCCCCGCAATCCACGCACTCGTCCGGGTGGATGTAGAGCATCCGGTTGCCTTCGTAGATGCAGTCGACCGGACATTCGTCGACGCACGCGCGGTCCTTGAGGTCCACGCAGGGCTCAGCTATCACGTAGGTCATGGGCACTCCTTCATGCAGCGCGGTCAACTCGCACATCAGGGATCAGAGGCGTGAGATCAGATGACGAGGACGGACCGATCATCGACAACCTAGTATCCCGGAGTCGGGTAACGCACATGCGTGAGGGGTCGGCCGATGGCGTTTGTGGGCAGGCTCACGCCGGCACACGTCGGGGCCCGGATCGTGGTGCGATACCGGCGTCCCGACGACGGTGGTCCGCGGTTGACCGACGTGGTCGGCGTGCTCGAATCCTTCGACGAGGAGAGCCTGGCTGTGCGGGACCGGCGGGGTGAGCTGGTGAGGATCGCGGTGACCGACGTGTTCCTCGCGAAACCGGTCCCCGACGCCCCGCCACGACGCCCGCCACGAACGACCTGAGCCTTCCGTCGAGCCTCTGCCGAGCACAAACAGCCCCGACGCGCGGCCCCTCGACCCCTGCGCCAGGTGTTCGACCCCGGGCGAACGGGGTCGTCGAGTGTTCCGCCGACCCGACCAACAACGTCGTCGAGGCTGGTCAGCCGGTGCAGGCGATCGCGTCCTCGGCCGCGTAGCTCGTGGTGTAGCGCTCGGTCTTCACGAGCTTGCCGTTCCGCGAGATCCGCCGCGTGATGTCGACGTCGAAGCCGGCCGTGCCCACCTGGGGCACGCACTTGGACCCCGGATCGACGATGCGCACCGGCGCCCGGAAACCGTGCCGATCCGACGTGGTCGTCGTCACCTGCCAGTACTTCGTGCCCCACAGCGTCACGGTCACCACCCCGCTCCTGCCCGGCGCACCCTTCGCCACGTGCGTCTGGACGTACACGCCGTACGGCGTGTTGTTCCGGAACCTCAGGTCGATCGACCCCCAGTACACGGTCGCTTCCCGACCGGGCGGATAGCGGTCGATGTAGAACGCGTGCGTCCGGTGCTCGACGTCCTGAAGCCCGGCGAAGAACGCAGCGTTGTAGAGCGTCGTCGCGAGCTGTGACACTCCCCCGCCGAGATCCTGCCGCAGCCGCCCGTCCTGGATGACGAACCCGGTGGTGAAGCCGTTGGCCTCGGTCCGCTCACCGACGATGCCATTGAGGCTGAACGTCTCCCCCGGCGCGAGCAGCGTCCCGTTCACCAGTTCCGCGGCGCGACCGATGTTCTGGTTCCGGTAAGCGGCGTAGGGATACTTCGTCGTGAACGACCCGACCGTCTCCGTCACGCCGAGCTTCGCCAGTGGCGCGCGGCCGTGCGCCGTCGGCGTCGTCACCACGTCGACCCTGGCGACCCGGTCGGCGCCCGATTTCGGCAGCGCGCTCATCAGCGCGGATGCGAGCTTCTCGGTCGGAGCACGGAGACCGTCCTCGCCGCCGACGATCACCGGCTTTCCGTCCCTGATCACGATTCTCGCCGACGTCGGCGTCGTCTCGGCCTTCGCCAGCGGAGCCGCCAGTATCGCGCGCAGGGCGCTCGCATCGACGACCGGCCGCAGCTCACCGCCGGATGGACGCATCGACAGCGCACGCGCGAACGTCGACGGCTGTGCGCGGAACGACGTCGGTCCCACGTTCACGCGCACGGACGCAGACACGGCCGGCGCAGCGAAGTCCTCGACCGCACGGTCGACGGCCGCCTGGGTGATCGTGGGCAGCCGGTCGATCCTCGGGAGCGCCAATGGCCTGTCGAGCCGGGCACCCGTCGCCGTCACCGCGGCGAGCAGCGCCGAGCCGGACCCGGCAGTGTCGAGCGTGTGCCCGGTGACGGCCCGTTTCGTCACCACCTTGCCGTGAGCGAATGTGACGCCGCCGTCGACCGGCTCGACCTCCGCGCGAACGGCCAGTGGCGCGAGCGTGGCGTCGAGAACGCGGGAGTCGAGGACGAAGGCGGGCTCGATCTCGTCGTGACCGAAGATGACGTGGCCGATCCGAGCCGGATCGAACAGCCGGCCGCTGCGGCTCAGCGTCGCGCCGGCGTCGAAGCCCACACCGGCCTGCGCCAGCGTCGTGTCGAGCGTCGCCGTGCCGGCGCTGAGGTGGACCGGTGCGTTGAGGCGCTCGGCGAAGGCCGCGACGGTGAGCGTCCGAGCCGCGGCCGGAGTCTTGCCGCCGACGTCGACGCCGGCGACGCTCGCCTCACGCGGAAGCCGGCCGGCCGTGGCGAACGCGGCGATGACGTAGACGGTGGCCAGTACGACGACGGCCGCGCCCGCACCGATCATGAGCTGCCGGCGGGGGCGTCTGGACTTCGCCGGTCGCGTCAGGGACTGTGGCGATCGCTCGGGCGTCTCGGGATTCTCGGCTGACAACGGGTCCTCGTGTCTGTGGTCGGGCCGTCACGTCGTCTGGCCGGTGGACGAACGCCGCCCATTCTAAACGAACGTCTCAGGCCTGCCGGTGCCCGTCCAGGAGTGCGTGGAACCCGCTGCTGAAGTGCACGAGAGGTCCCGCCGACGCCGGCGCCGTACCGGCGGCCACCTCGGTCAGCTCCGCCAGGATCAGCGTGTGGTCCCCGCCGGGGAGAAGGGATTCGATGTGCGCCCCGACGCCGGTGAGCGCATCGGGCAGGATCAGGCAGCCGTTGTCGAGGCGTCGCGTCGCGACACCGTCGAACTGGGTCGCGAGGTCGCGCCCGCTCCGGGCGAAGTGACGGGCAAGCTCGACCTGGTGGGCGGCCATGAACGTGACCGCGAGATCGTCGGCGGCCTCGAGCGCGGCATGGAAGCGCGCGCGGCGATCGACGCTAACGAGCAGCAGCGGCGGCGTCAGCGATACCGCGATCACTGCGGTCGCCGTCATGGCGTGGTCGATACCGTTCGCGCGGCACGTGACGAGGCAGACCCCACCGCCGAGATGGCTCATGGCGTGCCGGTAGACCTCGACGGTGACGGATCCCATGGCGTCGCACGCTATCGGTCTGCCCGCGGTCACCACCCGCCGGGCAGAATCGACGGGTGACTCCCGTCGCGGTTGCCCGCTCGCACGTCCAACGTCTCGTCTTCGACCTCGTCGCCGGCCCCAAGGGCCCGGCGACGCGCGAGCGCATCCACGGAACGCCCGGGCCGCGCTGGTTCGAGCCCGGTTCGCCGATCCGGCGCGTGCACGGTGACGCGTCGATGTACGTCGGCGGCATCCGCGCCCTGCTCCTGCAATCGCTGCACCCGCTCGCGATGGCCGCCGTCGACGACCACTCCGGCTACAAGGGCGACCCGTGGGGGCGCCTCGCCCGCACCAGCGCCTTCCTGGCGACGACGACGTTCGGGACGGCCACCGACGCGCAGCAGGCCATCGACATCGTTCGCGCGGTCCACCGCTACATCACCGGCACCGCCCCGGACGGACGCCCCTACAGGGCCGACGACCCGCATCTCCTCCGCTGGGTGCACGTCGCCGAGATCGACAGCTTCCTGGCCGCGCACCAGCGCTACGGCGCGGTCCCGCTGACTCCGTCGGAGGCCGACACCTACGTGGCCCAGGCGTCGCGGGTCGCGCTCGGCCTCGGCGCGGTCGACGTGCCGACGACGACGGCCGAACTCGCCCAGGCCATCGAGGCGTACCGGCCCGAACTCGCGTGTACCGACGCGGCCCGCGAGGCTGCGCGGTTCGTCCTCGTCCGGCCGCCGGTGCCGGCCCTGATCCGGGCGCCGTACGCGGTACTGGCGGCCGCGGCGATCGGCCTGCTCCCCCGCTGGTCCCGCGCGCCGCTGCGGCTCCCGCACCTCCCGCTCACCGAAGCGACCGTGGTCCGGCTCGCGGGATCGACGGCGGTCCGCTCGCTGCGCTGGGTGATGGCCGCGACGCCGGTCCCGAACGCGGACGACGACAACCCGGGCGCGGGCCCGGTGGTCAGCGGCGCAGCGGCCGGGCCATCTCGCGGATGACGACGGCACCGACGACGACCACCCCGAGGCCCATGAAGCCTAGGCCGGTCCAGTCGGAGCCGATCAGCTGATCTCCGCCAGGGCTCACCAGCACGAACGTCGCGACCGTCACGAACCAGCCGGCGCCGATCGCCACCGACCCGCCGAAACCTGACAGCGCCGCGCCGGCCCGCGCGACTGCGAGCGTCGTCACGAGAGTGAGGATCAGGCCCCACGGCACCAGCGTCGACCCGACGACAGCGCTCGCGCGGGCAACCAGGGTGCCCGCGACAGCGGTGAGCACGCCTGCCACGACGAGGCCGGCGCGGACGGTGACGGCCCGTCCGAGCGCGGCGCGGGGCCGTGCAGCCGACGGAACGGGGCGAGGCTCAGTCGAGGCCGGCAAAGAGGTCGTCCTCCAGACCATCCGGCGCCCCGGAACGCCCCTTGGCAAGACGGTAGGACTCGATCGGCAGCACGAGTGCGCCCAAGTTGTTCGACAGTGCGTAGAGGTCGCCGTGGACCCTGATCTGGGTGACGTGGGCGGCCATCGCGGCCTTTTTCTGGTCGAGGACCGCGGTGCCGTCGATCCGCGCCGCGATCGCGTCGTCCGGGCAGGTGCGGTGTGCGATGTAGCTCTCGAAGTCGGGGAGCTCGACACCGTCGGGGAGCTCACCCGCGGCCTCGGCCGCGACGAGCCGGCGGGTCTGCTCGTCCACGTCGGACGCGGTGAACGCGTTCCAGTAGATCTTCGCCACGTCCCAGGCCGCGCCGAGATCGGTCCGGTAGCTCGGGACGGCGGCGAGCGCGGCCGCGTAGGTGGTGACCCGATGCGCCTGGATGTGGTCGGGGTGGCCGTAGCCGCCGTGGTCGTCGTAGGTGACCAGCACCTGTGGCCGGATCTCACGTAGCACGCCGACGAGGTGGTCGGCGGCCTCGCCGAGATCGGCGGACCAGAACGCGCCGGGTGCGGTGTTCGGGCTCGTGCCCATCATCCCGGAGTCGCGGTACCGGCCCTCGCTGCCGAGCCACCGGTGATCGGTGACGCCGACGGCGGACATGGCCGCCGACAGCTCGCCGATCCGGTGCGAGCCGAGGTCGTCCTCACGGTCGCTGGAAAGGTGCGCGAGGTCCGGCGGGATCACCTCGCCCTCGTCGCCTCGGGTGCAGGTGACGAGCGTGACGCGCACGCCGCCGGCGACGTAACGGGCCATCGTGGCGCCGTTGTTGATCGACTCGTCGTCGGGGTGGGCGTGCACGAAGACGATGGAACGCGAAGGCATGGGACACAACCCTAGTCAGCGCCGCCGCCCGGCCGATCGGCGGCGACCTCGACCGGGGAGTGTCAGGATGGCGCCCGTGACCGAACTCTCCTTCCCACGACTGTCCGCGCGCACGATGAACTTCCAGCTCGGCCTCCCCCGGGGCTTCACCGTGAGTCCCGACGGCGGCCGGATCGTCTTCCTGCGCACCGATTCGCCGACGTCACGCGCGCATTCGCTGTGGGTGTACGACATCGCAACGGGCGCGGAGCGGTGTGTGGCCGACGCCTCCGTGCTGCTCACCGGGGGGTCGGAGGAGCTGACCGCCGAGGAGCGAGCCCGGCGCGAGCGGATGCGGGTGGGGACCGCCGGAGTCGTGGCCTACGGCACCGACGACGCGGTGTCGCTTGCGGTCTTCGCCCTGTCCTCGCGGCTGTTCCTGGTCGACCTCGTCGGGAGCGACCCGGCCCGGGAACTGCCGGTGACGGCACCGGTGATCGATCCTCGGCTCGACCCGACCGGCCACCGGGTGGCCTACGCCGACGGCCGCGGCGTGCATGTGTGCGACATCGCCGGCGGTACCGACGACCGGATCGTCGGACCGGCGGACACCGACCCGGGCGAGGTCGTCTGGGGACTCGCCGAGTTCGCCGCCGCGGAGGAGCTGAGCCGGTCCCGCGGATTCTGGTGGGCCCCCGACGGTGAATCCCTGCTGGTCGAGCGGTACGACGAGACGCCGGTGCCGATCGTGTACGTGGCCGACCCTGCGCACCCGACGACCGAGCCGCGGCGGATGCGGTATCCCCAGGCGGGCAAGGCGAATGCGCTGGTGTCGCTGTGGCTCGTCGCGCCTGACGGCAGCTGGGTGGAGCTGGACTGGGCCTCGGACCGTGCGCTCGACGGCGTCACGCTGGAGTACCTCGCCGAGGTGACATGGGCGCCGGGATCGCTGTTGCTGGCGCTGCTCACACGGGATCAGAAGCGGCTCGAGATCCGTACGGTCGACGTCGCGTCCGGGAGGACGACGCTGCTGCGCGCGCTCACCGACGACACCTGGATCGAGCTGTTGCCGGGCACGCCGCGCGTGCTGCCGGACGGCCGGCTGCTGCACGGCCTCGACCTCGGCCAGACGACGCACCTGGCGCTGGACGGGGAGCCGTTCACCCCGCCCGGGCTGCAGGTGCAGTCGGTGCAGTCCGCCGATGCGACCGGTGTGGTGGCCTCGGTGGTGCCGATGATCGGCTCGAGCGCCCTTGCCCGGTTGGGCTTCGACGGAAGCGTCGAACTGCGCAGCGAGCCGGGCGGGGTCGCGATCGGCGCATCCGCCGGACACACGATCGTCGTGTCCCAACGGGTGCTGGACGAGCCGGTGGTGTCGACCGTCGTGCGCACCGGCGGCATGCCGGTCGGGACGATCGCCTCGAACGCCGACGCGCCCACGATCATGCCGAAGGTGATCTCGTTCGTATGCGGATCGAGGGACTACCCGACGTCGGTGCTGTTCCCGTCCGACCATCGCCCCGGTTCGAAGAAGCTGCCGGTGCTGATGGACCCCTACGGCGGGCCGCACGCGCGACGCGTCACGAACTCCGCGCTCGCCTACCTGTCGTCGCAGTGGTTCGCCGACCAGGGATTCATCGTCATCGTCGCGGACGGGCGCGGGATGGCCGGCCGGGGCCCGGCCTGGGATCGCCTTGCCCACAACGACTTCATCGGCACCATCGAGGATCAGGTCGAGGTCCTGCACGCCGTCGCGGACCGTCATCCCGATGATGTCGACGCGACGAAGGTGGGCATCCGCGGCTGGTCGTTCGGCGGCTACATCGCCGCTCTCGGCGTGCTGGCGAGGCCGGACGTGTTCGGTGCCGCGATCGCGGGCGCGCCGGTCACCGAGTGGAGGCTCTACGACACCGCCTACACCGAGCGCTACCTGGGCCATCCCGATCAGGCTGGCGACGAGTACGACCGCAACGGCCTTCTGTCATTGGCATCCGGGCTCACGCGGCCGCTGATGTTGATCCACGGACTGGCCGACGACAACGTCGTGATGGCGCACACGCTTCAGCTCTCGAGCGCGCTGCTCGCGGCCGGCCGGCCGCACGAGGTGCTCCCGCTCTCGGGCATGACGCACATGGCCGACAACGAGGTCGTGGCCGAGAATCTCCTGCTCCTGCAGGTGGATTTCCTGCGCCGCTCGCTCGACCTGTGAGCGAGCGGCGCAGGAAATCGGGTCAGGCGTTGGCGCCGACGAACGGAGACGCGTATTCGTCCTGCGGCAATCGCGACAGCACGGCCTCGGCTTCATCGACGGTCATGTTCGCACGGTCCTTCTCGGCCTGGATCACCTTGGCGAGCAGTTTCGTCTCGCCGGCGGTCGCGAGCCCGGTCACCTCGGGGTGGCCGTTGAGCAGCCAGGTAATGGCGGCGGTGATGAGCCGCTGCTCGTCGAACGGCTCGTACCAGGTGTCGTAGGGACGCTCGGTGCCCGGCCACGGGCGCTTCGCGATCATCTTGATCGTCATCAGCGCGGCGTCTGCCTCCTTGACGGCCGCGACGAGCGCTTCGAACGACTCCCGATAGCCGGGCTCCTGGAACAGCCGGTGGTTCAGCGGCGTGAGGATGCTGTCGAACGGGAACCGACGGAGGCCCTCGAGCTGCACGGTCGGGGCCTGGTGGGTGTGACCGGTGAGCCCGATCGCGCTCACGAGGCCCTCGTCCTTGGCCCGGATGGCCGCCTGCAGCGAGCCCTTCGGTCCCGTGACCAGATCGAGGTTCTCCATGTCGCAGACGCCGTGCATCTGGATGAGGTCGAGATGGTCGGTCTGGAGACGCTCGAGGGATGCGTTGATCTGGGCCCAGGCCGCATCCTCGGCACGCTCGCCGGTCTTGGTGGCGAGGAAGATCTTGTCGCGCAGGTCGCCCATCATCGGGCCGAGCCGCAGTTCGGCGTCGCCGTAGGACGCGGCGACGTCGAAGTGGTTGATGCCGGCGGCCAGGGCCTCGGCGACCGAGGCGTCGGCGGTGTCCTGGTCGACGCCGCCCAGCGAGGCGGCACCGTAGATCAGGACGGAGGACTGGTGTTCGAGGCGACCGAGTCGGCGGTATTCCATGGCGATGCTGCTCCTTCGACGAGGCAGGCGGGGAGGATGGACCCCGCCGTAACGCTAGTCCCTGGCGACGGGATCGAGCGCGGACCCCACCACTTCGATGCCCTCGGGGAACTGATCGTGGCGCAGATGGTCGTCGAGGGTCTCGCGCAGCGCGCGGACGGCGCCCATCATCGCGTGCCCCTTGCGCTGGGCCAGGCCGACGGTGCGGGTCATCTGCTGGGCGTCGAGCCGATAGCTGACCAGCCGGGCACCTTGCGCCACGCTCGTCGGCAGCAGGCACGCGCCGACACCGGCCTCGGCCAGCGCGACCATCGCGTCCAGCTCGCCGCCCTCGACCACCAGCCAGGGGTGCAGGCCGGCGGCCCGGCAGGCCGCCTCGAGCGCGGCACGAAGGTCGTAGCCGCGCCGGAACGTGAGCAACGGGACGCCGTCGAGCGCCGACATCGGAATCGGACCCGCCGACGGCGGCCCGAAGAGTTCGGTCGCGGTGGCGAGCACGAGTTCCTCACGGAGGAGCGGCTGGGTCACCAGTCCCTGCTTGCGGGCGGGCGATGGCAGGATCACCAGCGCCAGGTCGAGGTCACCGTCGTCGAGGGCCCGGACGAGGTCACGCGAACCGCCCTCGCGCAACTGCAGGGTCACACCCGGGTAGCGGCGCCGGAAGTCCGCCAGCACCGCCGGCAGCAGCCCGGTGCACAGGCTGGGCGTGGCACCCAGACGTACCCGGCCATCCCGGAGCCGGACGAGGGCGGACACCTCCTGGCGGGCAGCCTCGATGTCGGCGAGCACGCGCTTCGCGATCGGCAGCAGGGCCTCGCCGGCCGGCGTGAGGGTGACGTTGCCGCGGGCCCGGTGGAACAGCGGCGTCCCCAGTTCGGCTTCCAGGGCACGGATCGACGCCGACAGCGACGGCTGGGCGACTTCGAGCGCCTCGGCCGCGCGGGTGAAGTGGCGGTGCTCCGCGACGGCGACGACATAGGCCAGCTGCTGGGGCTGCATGAGGTGACCCTAACCGTCGATAGGTCACGCCTATCGGCAGGATCATCTTCATAACTTGGACCGATCGAAGCGTCGACCTCTACGCTGACCGATCGTGAGTACCGAAGCTGCGCTGCGCCGCGCCCAGATCGACGGACGAACCCTGCGCCGCGACCGTTGGTGGTTGTCGCCCCTGCTGACATTCCTCGGCTTGACCACGTTCCTGGTCTACGGCCTGGTCCGGACCGCATCCCAGAGCTACTACTGGGTGGACAGCTACCACTACCTGTCGCCGTTCGCCTCGCCCTGCGTCAGCGCGAGCTGCGTTCCGGGGTCGAGCCACCTCGGGCAGTGGTTCGGCCACTTCCCGGCGATGATCCCGCTGGCCATCGTGACGCTGCCGTTCCTGCTCGGCTTCCGGCTGACGTGTTACTACTACCGCAAGGCGTACTACCGCGCGTTCTGGCTCTCGCCGCCTGCATGCGCGGTGTCCGAGCCGCACACGAAGTACACCGGTGAGACGCGCTTCCCGCTCCTGCTGCAGAACCTGCACAGGTACTTCTTCTTCGCGGCCGTCCTGATCTCGCTCGTGAACAGCTACGACGCGGTGAAGGCGTTCCACTCGCCGACCGGGTTCGGGTTCGGGCTGGGCAACGTCATCCTCGTCGTGAATGTCGTGCTGCTGTGGGCATACACCCTGAGCTGTCACTCCTGCCGGCACATCACCGCCGGCAAGATCAACCACTTCTCCAAGCACCCGGTCCGGTACTGGCTTTGGCAACGCATCAGCGTGCTCAACGGCCGGCACATGCAGCTGGCGTGGACCACCCTGGCCACCCTCGTGATCACCGATGCCTACATCGCGCTGGTCGCGTCCGGCACCATCACCGACCTGAGGTTCATCGGATGACCGACTTCGAACGCCACCAGTACGACGTCGTCGTGATCGGCGCCGGCGGCGCGGGCCTGCGGGCCGCGATCGAGGCACGCGAGCACGGCCTGCGGACGGCCATCGTGTGCAAATCGCTGTTCGGCAAGGCACACACGGTGATGGCCGAGGGCGGCATCGCGGCCTCGATGGGCAACGTCAACTCCAAGGACAGCTGGGAGGTGCACTTCCGCGACACCCTGCGTGGCGGCAAGTTCCTCAACAACCCGCGGATGGCCGAGCTGCACGCCAGGGAGTCCCCGGATCGGGTGTGGGAGCTCGAGACCTACGGCGCGCTGTTCGACCGCACGACCGACGGCCGGATCAGCCAGCGCAACTTCGGTGGGCACGAGTACCCCCGGCTGGCCCACGTGGGCGACCGCACGGGGCTCGAGCTGATCCGCACCATGCAGCAGAAGATCGTCTCGCTCCAGCAGGACGACCTTCGTGAGCACGGCGACCTGGAGGCCCGCATCAAGGTCTTCGCCGAGTGCACCATCACCGACCTGCCCCGGACCGACGGCGTGGTCGCCGGCGCCTTCGGCTACTGGCGTGAGTCGGGCCAGTTCGTGCTGTTCGAGGCACCGGCGGTCATTCTCGCCACCGGCGGTATCGGCAAGTCCTTCAAGGTCACCAGCAACTCCTGGGAGTCCACCGGCGACGGGCTCGCGCTCGCCCTCAATACCGGCGCGACGCTGGTCAACATGGAGTTCATCCAGTTCCACCCCACCGGCATGATCTGGCCCCCGTCGGTCAAGGGCCTGCTCGTGACGGAGTCCGTTCGAGGCGATGGTGGAGTCCTGCGCAACTCCGAGGGCAAACGGTTCATGTTCGACTACGTTCCGGAGGTCTTCCGCGGCCAGTACGCCGCGACCGGGGAAGAGGGCGACCGCTGGTACAAAGATCCCGACAACAACAAGCGCCCACCCGAGCTGCTGCCACGTGACGAGGTCGCGCGGGCAATCAACAGCGAGGTCAAGGCCGGTCGCGGCACCCCTCACGGCGGCGTGTTCCTGGATGTGTCGACGCGGTTGCCGGCCGAGGAGATCCGCCGCAAGCTGCCCTCGATGTACCACCAGTTCAAGGAGCTCGCGGACGTCGACATCACCGCGGAGCCGATGGAGGTCGGCCCGACCTGCCACTACGTGATGGGCGGCGTCGAGGTCGATGCGGACACCGCAGCGACCCGGGTGCCGGGCCTGTTCGCGTGTGGCGAGGTCGCCGGCGGCATGCACGGCTCCAACCGTCTCGGCGGCAACTCGCTGTCCGATCTGCTCGTCTTCGG
>DAIQRJ010000057.1:0-18331 GCA_036786375.1 Actinopolymorphaceae bacterium | reverse complement strand
AACCCCAGCAACAACCCCACTACACCCCCCATCCACCCTAACTGAACGGTATTGGGGCTAGACCACCCTAGGACGTCGGTCCGGCCTGCGGCAGCCGGTAGTGCTCGATGATGCGATCTGCGGTCTCGCTCGGGCTGAGCTGGCTGGTGTCGAGTCGCAGGCTGTCCCGCCCTGGTATCGGTGTGACGACGTCGTGTTCCTCGAGGGTCTGCCGCAGGAGTTCGACATCAGGCCAACCCGCCGGTGGCTCTGATGCTCTGGCCGGTCACCCACCGCGCGTCGGGTCCGGCAAGGAACGCGACGACGTCCGCAACGTCGGCCGGCTGACCGATTCGCCGGAGTGCGGTCATGGCGGCGATCTGCTCGTGGGCGTCGGGTGACGGGTTGGACGTCGTGAACATGTCGGTGTCGGTCGCACCGGGAAGTACAGCGTTGACGGTGGTGCCGCGTGGGCCGAGTTCGTACGACACCACCCGACCGAGCATCTCGAGGGCCGCTTTGCTTGCCGCGTAAGGCCCGATTCCTCCGGAGGCCAGAACCGTGTTCAGGGTCGAGATGTTGACGATCCGGCCGTCGTCACGCATCCGCTTCGCGGCCTCACGCATGAGGACGAACGGTGCCCGGAGGTTCACGTTCATGGTCGCGTCGAACTCGTCGTCGGTCGTCGCGTCGATGGTGGAGCCCACGCCGATGCCTGCGTTGTTGACGAGGGTGTCGAGCGGACCGCACTCGGACTCCGCAGCGTCGTAGAGGATCCGAGCTGCGTCCGGCTGCGCGAGATCGGCCTGAAAAGCGATCGCCTCTCCGCCGGCAGCCGCGACCGCAGCCGCCACGTCCTCAGCCGCAGCTCGATTGGTCGCGTAGCTGAACACCACTCGCGCACCATCAGAGGCGAGCCGCTCCACAATCGCGCGACCGATCCCACGCGAACCGCCTGTGACGAGTGCCGCCTTGCCATCGAGTCTGCCCACGCACTGATGCTCGCACGCGGCGAGCACGTCTACGTTGAGCCGATGCTTCTCTTCGAGAAGGTCGTCATCATCTGCGACTGGCATTTCGACGAGCACGCCCTGGCTTTGCGGGCCATGCTGGAATCGATGCGACTGCGTGTCGACCTGGTGCGGGTCGTCCAGGATCGGAATGTCCTCGACTTCTTCCGCAATGACGCGCCCAACTACGACCACACGGTGATCTTGACGCGCGGGTACGGGCCGGACGACCACACGGTGATCGGCTTCGACGTGGTCACGCAGGCGGACGACGACTACAGCCGGGCGGATGGCTGGTCGCCGACTCGCCTTGGCTGTCGTGCGGATGATCGGACTACTCGCACCCACGCTGATCGCTGCCTTGATCGCTTCCGACACGTTCACCAGCGGTCACCATCTCGGCGTCGACGCTCGCGTCGCGGGATTGGGCGTAGGTGCGATCACCCCCTGGCTCAAGGCTCCCCCGGTCCTGGCTCTCGTCCTGGCGGCAGCCACCTGCGCCCTCATCCGTTCGGTCAGCTGATCACAGTCCAGCGGCGGCGATGCGATCGTGAGCAATCGGATCCTCAGCCACCTGCTGACTTCAGCTGGCGTAGAACCTCAACTCACGGTGTGCCTCGTCTCGAGGCGATATCCGCGCTTGATCACCGTGCGGATGAGGTCGCGCGATCCGGCCGCGTCTCGCAGCCGAGCGATGGCGACCTCGACGGCGTGGGCATCCGCCGAAAGACCCGGCAAAGCGGCCAGCAGGTCGTCCCGTGAGACAACCGCGCCATTGGCCTCCGCTATGCAGCGGAGCACCGTCAGAACGCTGGGCGACAGCGGCAACACGCGGTCGTCGAGAACGGCGGCGCCGCGGAGCATACGCAGTGTCCCCGCGACGGTCTCGACTCGCAGGCCGTGCCGTTCTGCCAGTTCGATGCTGAGCGCGCGCACGAGCGCACCGATCCGGGCGCGGTCCGGTACAAGCGGGTCGATGCCGACGGCGCGCAGCGGTCCGGCGGTGATGTCACCGACCGCAGTGGCGAGCACACCGTCGGCCCGGTTACACGCGTGCACCACCTGATCCATGAGGCTCAACTCGCGAGCCACGTCGAGCCAGGCAGCGGCGCCGGGAGCCGAAGTGAATACGACGGCGTCCGCCGCGGTCCCGGCGACGCGCCGAACCGATGCTGCCACCGCCTCGGGGTCCGGGGCCGGGCCCCATCGGTAGACGACGAGGCTCGTCACGACCGCGCCGGCTGCGTCGAAGGCCTCGTCCAGGCCGTCCCCGCCCGAGCCGTGATGCTGGACGACGACCCGGCTGCCGGCGACTCCCTCGGTCAGGAGGAAGTCGCGGATCTCTGCTGCTGTTTCGGACTCCGCGACCCAGTCCGGAGTAATCCCCGCCGCCTGCAGGGCACCACGCGCCTTCGGGCCACGAGCCACCACCCGGGCCGTCGTCAGCAACTCCAACAGGGGCTCGGCCAGCCCGGCCGCGTCGGCCGCCTCGATCCAGCCGCGAAATCCGATGCCGGTCGTGACGACGACGACGTCCGCACCGTCGTCGAGAATGCGCCGCGTCCTGGCCAGCAACTCGTCGTCGTCCACATGCGGGACGATCGACAGCACCGGCGCATGGATCACCGTCGCCCCTCGGCGCCCCAGCGCGGCTCCGAGTTCCGCCGCGCGTCGCTGCGCGGTGAGGATCACCGTGCACCCGAGCATCTGGCGGTTGGCGATCTCGCCAGGTGGAGCGCCCGGCGCCGGCGCTGAGCTCGTCACCGCGTCATTGTCTTCCACAATCGGTTTCCGGCGTCCCCTGCTGGCTCGTCGCGGGTCGTGCTGATCGCGCCGAGCGCGGCAACCGGCCCGATCACGATGACGGCGGGGACGTCACGCCGATGCGGCGGCACACGTCGACGAGGGTGTCCAGCGGTACCCGGGTGGTGCGTTGGTCGTGCATCGAGGCCCGTTCCACCACGGCGGCTGGTGTGCTCGGATCGCGGCCGGCGCCGAGGATGCCGCTCACGAGTTCCTGCAGCGTGGCCATTCCCATCAGGATGATCACCGTTCCGTCGTAGCGGGCAAGCACCGCCGGGTCAGGCATCGGGTGCCCGGTGACGACCATGAAGCCGCGGGACAGGCCGCGGTGGGTGAGCGGGATTCCTGCGAGCGCCGGTGCCGCCAGCGCGCTGCTGAGACCGGGGATGACAGTGACCCGAACGCCGGCCGCTTGGCAGGCCAGGACCTCCTCGCCGCCGCGGCCGAACACGAACGGGTCACCACCCTTGAGCCGGACGACGTTGTGCCCGGTCCGCGCGTACGCCACCAGGAGGCGCTCTATCTCGGCCTGCGGCACCGGTTGACGTCCGGGTGCCTTGCCCACGTCGATGATGACGGCCTGCGGGGCCAGGTCGCCAAGTGCCCAGGCAGGTCCGAGCCGGTCGGCGAGGACCACATCGGCGGCGGCCAGTGCCCGGGCTGCACGCACGGTGAGGAGGTCGGGGTCGCCGGGGCCACCTCCGACGATGCTGACCTGCCCGAACTGGTTCACGAGGTGCTGGTTCGGCGTGGCGGCGGCGCCACTTGCACCCAGCCGTCGACCACACGCGCTGGCCAGGGCCGCAGTCCCGGCCCCGCCTCGCTCAGGCATTCACCCGTGGCCAGATCGAAAACTTGCTTGTGCATGGGCGATGCGACGGTGATCCGGTCGCCGCTGCTGCCCACGATCCCGCGCGCGATGACGTAAGCCCGACAGTACGGATCAAGGTGGTCGACGGCGGCGACGGAGCCGTCGACGAGGCGGAACAGCGCGACCTGTTCGCGGTCCACGAGAGCTGCCACCCCACGCTCGGCCCGCAGGGCGTCGAACCGGCACACCGCCTGCCACAACAGGGACTCGGAAAGGGACTCGGACGGAACTGCCGTCGTCGTCATGACCGCACCCGTACTGCGGGGGTCGGCAGCATCACCGGGTCGCGTTCCTCGGGCCGCGCCGGTCGGCGCTGTCCACGTTCGCTGACGTAGGCCAGTGACGGATCCGGTTCCTGCGGGGCGTTGACGAACGAGACGAACCGGGCCAGTTTGTCGGCATCGTCGAGGGTGGCGGCCCACTCGTCGACGTATCCCTCGACGTGGGCCGCCATCGCTGCATCGAGATCGGCACCGATGCCGAGGCTGTCGTGCAGGATGACGTCGCGGACATGCTCGAGCCCGCCGTCGATGTCCTGCAGCCACACGGCGGTTCGCTGGAGCCGGTCGGCTGTTCGCACGTAGTACATGAGGAATCTGTCGATGGCGCGGATCAACGTGTCGATGTCGAGGTCTTCTGCGAACAGCTGCGCGTGGCGCGGCGTGAACCCGCCGTTCCCGCCGACCCAGAGGTTCCAGCCTTTCTCGGTGGCGATCACGCCGACGTCCTTGCCGCGCGCCTCGGCGCACTCACGCGCACACCCGGACACCCCGAGTTTGAGCTTGTGTGGCGAGCGAAGTCCCCGGTAGCGCAGCTCGAGATCGATCGCCAGTTTCACCGAGTCCTGCACGCCGTAGCGGCACCATGTCGAGCCGACGCACGACTTCACCGTTCGCAACGCCTTGCCGTAGGCATGGCCGGATTCGAAACCGGCATCGACGAGACGACGCCAGATACCAGGTAGCTGATCTATCCGGGCGCCGAACAGGTCGATGCGCTGGCCTCCGGTGATCTTCGTGTACAGGCCGAAATCCGATGCGACCTGGCCGATCACGATGAGCTTCGCCGGCGTGATCTCCCCACCGGGCACGCGCGGGACAACCGAGTACGTCCCATCCTTCTGCAGGTTGGCCATCACGTGATCGTTGGTGTCCTGCAACGCCGCGTTCTCGCCGTCGAGCAGATGCCCTGAGCCCAGGCTGGCGAGGATCGAGGCGACGACCGGCTTGCACACGTCACAGCCGCGCCCACGGCCGTGTTTGCCGACGATGTCGCTGAACGTGCGCAGCTCTGTCACCCGCACGACGTCGAACAGCTGTGCGCGCGACATCGCGAAGTGTTCGCACAATGCCCGGCTGACAGCGACTCCAGCGGCCTCGAGCTCGTGGTCCATCAGGCGTTTGACCATCGGCAGGCAGGAGCCGCAGCTGGTGCCGGCGCGGGTGCAGGCCTTGACCGCTGACAGGTCCTGGCAACCAGCGTCACGCACGGCGCCGCGGATGGCGCCGGCGGAGACGGCGTTGCACGAGCACACGCCGGCGTCGTCGGGCAGGTCGGCTGACACGGCGGCCGCGCCGGTCGCGGGAACGAGGTAGGCAGCCGGGTCCGAGCCCAGCGGGCGGCCGACAAGCGGCCGCAACGATGCATACGCCGATGCGTCGCCGACCAGGATCCCGCCGAGCAGCGTGTGCGCGTCGTCGGAGAGGACGAGCTTCTTGTAGACCCCGCCGATCGGATCTGCCCAGACGACTTCGAGAGAGCCGGTGCCGGTGGCGAAGGCGTCACCGAAGCTGGCGACGTCCACGCCCAGGACTTTGAGCTTGGTCGAGGTGTCTGCGCCGGGGAAGGTGGCGCTACCGCCGAGGATCCGATCCGCCACGATCTCCGCCATCGCGTAGCCGGGTGCCACCAACCCCCACACCCGCTCGCGGATACACGCGACCTCGCCGATCGCCCAGATCGACGGCGCGGCGGTGTGACACGTGTCGTCGACCACGACGCCACCACGCGCACCGATGGCCAATCCGGCGCCGCGACCGAGTTCGTCGCGGGGCCGGACTCCGGTGGCGAGGACGACGACGTCGACGGGGATCCGGTCACCGTCGCTGAAGTCCATGCGAGCGACGACGTTGTCACCGCGTGCGGCGACGATGCGTTTGGTGGCAGTGCCGACTCGGATGTCGACCCCGAGATCGCCGACGAGGCGAGCGAGTGCCTGTCCGCCGCCCTCATCGACCTGGAGCGGCATCAACCTCGGTGAGAACTCGACCACGGTGGTCGCCACGCCGAGCGCTGTGAGCGCAGCCGCGGCCTCCAGGCCGAGGAGTCCACCGCCGACGACGGCGCCGCGGACGTTCCGACGGGGATGCCGGATGGCCTGCTCGGCGACCCAACCCCGCAGTGCCGCCACGTCGTCGACGGTGCGGTAGACGAAGCAGCCACGCAGGTCGGTGCCGGGGATCGGGGGTACGGCCGGGACAGAGCCCGTCGCGAGCACCAGCTCGTCATAGGGAAGGACATTCCCGCGGTTCGTGGTGACCTCCTGACGGTCGATGTCGACCTCGACCGCTCGCTCGTCTCGCCGCAGCCGTACGCGTTCGTCGTGCCACAACGCCGGGTCGCCGAGGGCGAGATCGTCGGGGTCGCGGCCGGTGAAGTACGAGGTGAGGGCGACCCGGTCGTAGGGCGGTCGTGGCTCCTCGGCCAGGAGGGTGACCGTCCAGTCGCCGTCGGTGTCGCGGGCGTGGAGTGCTTCCACGAAGCGATGGCCGACCATGCCGCCGCCCACCACCAGCACGTGCCGGCCGTCGTTCCGGGCCGACGGCCGCACGTCGAGGGATGCGCCGACACGTGACTCGCCGTTGCTGATCATGGCGTCGACACTAGGAACTCTGTGTGTCTGCCAGCGTCGGGTCGTGTTGCTGCTCGGCAACCATCGGCTCACATGCACCCTGCTCGCCTTGTGAGACTCGCGGGTCAGTGGCCCGCAGCCAGTCGAGGAGGCCGTCGACCACCGGAGCGCAGCCACCGCAACCGGTCGTGGCGCGAGTCCGCTCGGCGACGGCGGCGACGTCATTCGCACCGCCGTGCCACGCCGCGACAACCGCGTGCTTCGGCACACCATTGCACCGGCAGACGGTCGCATCGTCGGGCATGCGGGTGGGCGAACCGGCTGAGTTGTCAGAGGCGGACGCCTCGGTACGGCTCACGTGCACCATCAACAGCGCGGGATCGACGGGCAACGGGGTGCCCCGGTCGAACGCGGACAGAAGGTCGACGCTGACCGCGCCGGCGCCGACGCAGGTAGCTCCGACGACGCGGCCCTGGTCGATCGCGACTCGGACGTAACGGCGCGAATCCGGATCATCCAGCGTCAGCACCCGGATGCCTCGGCCATCCCGGCGGGAGTTCGCGGTCGTGCCCATGGTGACGACATCGAGTCCGTGCGCCTTGAGCCGGACCACCTCGCCGGCGGGCAAGGTCGGTTCGTCACGCACGGCATCGGCACCGGCGAGCACACCGGCGAGCACACCGGCGAGTCGTTCGGCCTGGCGCCAGCCGGTCCCGACGAGTCCCGTGCAGCCCGCCGATGGTTCGGCACAGTCACCGATCGCGGCGACGCGACGGTCGCCCGGGCTGGTCAGGTCCGGATCGACCAGCACACCGCGGCTGACCGGCAGGCCGGCTTCCGCGGCGAGGTCGGTACGTGGCACGACGCCGCAGGACAGCAGGACCAGATCGGCGGTGACGCTGCTCCCGTCCCCGAAGGCGATACCGGTGACCCGGCCGGCCGTGACCACTGCGCGGTCCGCACGGATGCCCGTGCGGACCTCGATGCCGAGGTCCCGCACAGCCTCGGTCAAGGTGGTCCCGGCGGTAGCTTCCAGCTGCCTGTCCAGAAGAGTCCGGCCGCGATGGGCGAGCGTGACGGCAAGCCCACGTTCGGCCAGTGCGGTGGCTGCCTCGACACCGAGGAGGCCGCCGCCGAGCACGAGGGCAGACTCGGCATTCGTCGTCGCAGCGCGCAGATCCCGGCAGTCGTCGAGACTGCGCAGGACGTGCGCGCCGGGACGTAGCCGCCCGTCGGGCCCGCGGAGCCCAGGGAGCGCAGGAATGGTCGCCGCGGCGCCGGTGGCGAGCACGACGCGGTCGAACGGATAGGAGCTGCCGGCATCGTCGACGACTCGCCCGCTCGGCAGATCCAACCGCACGGCGGTCCGGCCGGCGTGCACTCGGACCCGCATATGCGCGCTCGGCAGGGAGAGACCCGCAACCGCCTGGCGCCCGGCCAGAACCTCGCCGAGGAGCAACCGGTTGTACGGGGCGTACGGCTCGGCACCGACCACGTCGATCTGCCATGGGTCCGGCGAGTCGAGCCGGACCAGCTCGTCGAGCAGGCGATGCGCAACCATGCCGTGGCCGACCACGACGAGCCGGCGTCTCAACGGGCGGCCCGGAGCGAAACTGCGGTGACCTTGAACTCGGGCATCCCCGAGACCGGGTCGGTGGCCGGGTTCGTCACCAGGTTCGCCGACGCAGCGCCGCCGAAATGGAACGGCATGAACACGGTGTCCGGTCGTAGGTCGGTGGACAGCCGTGCCGGCGCGACCGCGGTTCCCCGGCGTGAGGTGACCTCGACGAGGTCGCCGTCCTCGAGCCCCAACGACGCTGCCAGCCGCGGATGCACGGCGACGAAGCCCTCACCGGCGGCCCGGACGAGCTCGGGAATCCGTCGGGTCTGGGCCCCCGACTGGTAGTGCTCGAGGAGCCGTCCGGTGACGAGGTAGACCGGCGCGTCGGCACGCAGGTTGTCGTCCACGCCGGTGACCTCGACGGTGAGCATCCGGGCACGCCCGTCGGGGGTGGGGAAGCCGTCCAGGAAGAGCCGCGGCGTACCCGGGTGCGGCGGGCTGCCGGCGGCGACGGCAGGCACCGGCCAGTGCAGGCCGGTCCCGTCGGCGTCGAGGCGGGCATGGGAGAGCCCGGAGTAGTCGGCCCGCCCGCCGGCGCTGGCCCGGGCCAGCTCGTCGAACACGTCGGCCGGATCGGTCGGGAAGCTCGCCGTGCAGCCCAGCCGCTCGGCCAGGTCGGCCCAGATGTCCAACTCGCTTCGCACCCCGGCGGGCGGTGCGATCGCCGCCCTGCGCCGCACTACCCGCCCTTCGAGCGTCGTCATCGTGCCTTCCTCTTCGGCCCACTGCGTGACCGGCAGGACGACATCGGCCATGCGTGCGGTCTCCGACGGCACGATGTCGGCGACCACGAGCAGGTCGAGTGCGGCCAGGCGCTCTCGGACACTGCCTGAATCGGGAGCGCTGACGAGCAGGTTGGCCCCGTGCACGAGCAGCGCCCGCGGTCCCGCCGGCGTCCCGAGGCGGTTGATCAGCTCGACGGCGGGGACGCCGGGACCGGGCAGGTCACTCGGATCGACGCCCCAGACACCGGCGACGTGTTCTCGCGCCGAGCGGTCGCTGATGCTGCGGTATCCAGGCAGCTGATCGGCCTTCTGACCGTGCTCACGGCCGCCCTGCCCGTTTCCCTGGCCGGTGATGCACCCATACCCCGAACCTGTTCGGCCGCACAGCCCCAGCGACAGCGCGAGGTCGATCGCCAGCGTCACCGTGTCGGTCCCGTTCACATGCTGCTCGACGCCGCGACCGGTCAGCACGTAGGCACCCGAACCGCCGCCTGCCGGGGCGGCCGCACCGAGGATGTCGACCGCGCGCTCGAGCGTCTCGACGGGCACGCCGGTGATCCGTTCGACCCGTTCCGGCCACCACAGGGCGGCCAGGGCTCGGACCTCCGCCGCGCCACGCGTGCGGCGCGCAAGGTAGCGATCGTCGGCCCAGCCGCGGGCCCACACCAGGTGCAGGAGGCCCAGAAGGACGACCATGTCGGTGCCGGGCACCGGCTGCAGGTGCAGGCCCGCGCCGTCGTCGGTCAGCGTCGCCGTCGCCGACCGTCGTGGATCGACGACGATCAGACCGCCTTTCGCCCGCGCGCCGGACAGGTGCGCGACCGCCGGCGGCATCGTCTCGGCGAGATTGCTTCCGAGCAGCAGGACGGCCGCGGCGCCCCCGAGGTCCGCCAACGGGAAGGGCATGCCGCGATCGACGCCGAGGCTGCGGTTGGCGGCGGCCGCCGCGGAGGACATGCAGAACCGGCCGTTGTAGTCGACGTAGCGGGTTCGCAGCGCGACTCGGGCGAACTTCCCGAGCTGATAGGCCTTCTCGTTCGTCAGGCCACCCCCGCCGAACATGGCGACGGCGTCCGGCCCGTACCGGTGCTGGATGTACAGCAGACGATCGGCGATCAGTCCGAGCGCCTCGTCCCAGGAGGCCGGCCGCTGACGCCCGTCGGTGCCCTTGATCAATGGCGACGTCAGCCGGTCGGGTGCGATGAGGAGTTCGGCACTCGTCCAGCCCTTGCGACACAGCCCTCCGCGGTTGGTCGGGAAGTCCCGGCCACGGACTTCGAGGGGGAGTTCCCGCCCGCCGGTCCTGCTGGTCGCTGGGGCCAGGGTCATCGCACACTGGAGAGCGCAGTACGGGCAATGCGTAGCGGGAGCGGTGGTGGGCTTGGTGCTGGAAGCGGCAACGGCCATCAGATGCCGGCACCGGCGAGCGTGGACCCCCGGCGCAGATAACAGAACCAGGTCAGCACGAGCAGCACCGCGTAAACCACGATGAACAGCCAGAAGGCCGCGGTCAGGCTGCCGGTGTGGCTCATCGATACCGCGAAGCCACGTGGGACGAGGAAGCCGCCGTACGCACCGACGGCGGCCGCGATGCCGATGCAGGCAGCCGCCTCGCGCCTGCCTCGGACCAGTGCTTCGGGCGTGCCCTGCCGGCGGGCCCGGGCCTCGAAGACGGCCGGGATCATCCGGTAGGTGGAGCCGTTGCCGATGCCGCTCGCAGTGAACAGGACGCCGAACGCGACGAGGAAGCCGGGGAAGCTCGCGGCGTGCAGCGCGGCGATGGCTGACGAAGCACCCACTGCCATCGTCACGAACGAGGCGATGGTCACCTTGGCGCCGCCCACCCGGTCCGAGAGCCAACCGCCCAGGGGCCGTGCCAAGGAGCCGACCAGGGGTCCCGCGAACGCGACCGAGATCCCCGTCACCGCGGGAAACTGTGTCTTCAACAGCAGCGGGAATGCAGCGGAGTATCCGATGAACGAGCCGAACGTGCCGACGTAGATCGCCGAGATGACCCAGGTGTGCCCGACCTTGGCGGCCGTGATGGAGCCGCGGACGTCGGCGCGAGCGGTGCCGAGGTTGTCCATGTGCCGCCACGCCAGCACGGCCGCGACCAGGCAGAGCGGCACCCACATGAGGCCGGCCCGTCCAAGGCTCAACACGCCACCGATCACGACGACGAAGGGGACCGCGAGCTGGGCGATCGCAACGCCGAGGTTTCCGCCGGCGGCATTCAAGCCGAGTGCGAAGCCCTTCTCCTTGGCCGGGAAGAAGAAGGAGATATTCGCCATCGAGGACGCGAAGTTGCCGCCGCCGACGCCGCCGAGCGCGGCCACCGCGAGCATCACACCGAACGGCGTCTGCGGGTTCGACACGCACACGGCGAGGCCGACCGCCGGGATCACCAGCAGCAAGGCGGACACGATGGTCCAGTTGCGACCGCCGAATCGTGGAACGGCGAACGTGTACGGGAACCGCAGAGTGGCGCCCACAAGACTGGGAACGGCGATCAGCCAGAACAGCTGGTCAGTCGAGTAGGTGAAGCCTGCCGCCGGCAGGAAGACCGCGACGATGCTCCACATCTGCCAGATCGCGAACCCCAGGAACTCCGGCAGCATCGACAGCCACAGATTGCGCCATGCAACCCGCCGCCCGGAGCTGGCCCAGAAGGCGGCATCCTCCGGATCCCAGCGCTCGATCCACCGACGGCCCAGCCGTCGTGGACCCGGAGCGACGGCAGGCGCTGCGGCGCGGGTGTCCTCGAGGGTGTCGCTGGTGTCGGTCAGGGTGTCGCGCGTCTGTATGTCCACACCAGCACGCTGCCGGGACCGTGTTACCGATGACGCGTCGCCCGGTTACCCGCCCGGAACCATGCGCGCACAAGCGGGCCGTCGCGGTTGTGAGGTCGGCGGGTCGGTGTTCGTCAGCGGGTGAGGCTCGGCGCCTCGCCGCCTATCGTCGGCGCATCTCGTTCGCCTTACGGACGGGCACGGCTCGGCTGCTGCTCATCCTGTTCCGTCTACCCTTCGTCGCCTACGCCGAGGACCGGGGGGCTACCGCCTTACCGCCGTAACCCGCGAGCTGGCGCCGATCCTGCAGTTCGCCGTTGCGACCGTCGACGGGCCGCATCGGCGAACTGCCCGGGCTTCTCGCGAGCGCGGTCCGCTACTAGCGGCTGAGGCTGAACAGGAGCCCGTCTCCAGCCGGCTGAACGGGAAGGGTCAACCCGTCGGGGCTGATAGTGACGAAGCGCGCCTCGCCGGTCCACTCGTCGGTCAGCAGGAAATCCCCGACGGCACCGGCGGGACGCACCCGAACCTGATCGGCTCCGGCCGGCACACTGACGGCAAGCAGGACACGCCCGTCCTCGGTCGTGGCCTGGACGGCGTTGTACTGATCACGGTCAACCACCGGCCGGCAGACGGTCGCCGTCCGGAGGGGGCCGCGCCAGCGTTGGAACGCCGCCGCCGCCGTTTCTAGGGTCTGGCGGGTTTCATCCGACCACTTCTCGGGATCGTCCATCAGCACCCATGGACCGCCGACCACGTACGGGGCGATCCGGGCCCGCGGCGGCAGGTCTTCGGCGCCCATGTAGGCGCTCTGCCAATCGAGCGGCAGATATCGGCCGAGGCCGACCTTCGCCAGGCTGTTCCAGTGCGAGAGGCAATGATCTTCGGTGATCGTGGTGTGGTGACTGCGCACCATGGCCAGGTCGAGTGGCCGGACCCCGTTCCAGCAGTTCTCCAGCACCAGCTGGAGAAACTCGGTTTTCAGCGTACGCAGGATGTGATGCCAGGCCGCCTCGGCGGCATGCTCACCGGCACCCGGATCATGCGTGTGATCATCCCGGTCACATCGCGCGATCGATTCGAAATCATGCAGGAACCAGGTCAGCCGGAACTCGGTGACAACCCGCCGGAGATCGTCGAGGATCCAGTCCCGGGCAGGATCATGGCCCAGGCACAGCGCATGATTGCCGGAGCTCAGCTTGGGCACCTCTCCTCGCCAGCCGGCCAGCCAGTCCCGGTGTTCCAGGGCAACGGGTGAGGAGGTGTCGGCATTGCCGAACCCGCACCAGACACCGAAGCCCATTCCGCGTTCCCGGGCCTGGTCGGACAGCCAGCGCATTCCCGAGGGGAATCGATCATTGGCGTGCCAGTCGCCCACCCAGCGCTCCCAGCCCTTGTCAACAACAAAAACCTCGGCACCGACCGCCGCGGTGGCATCCATCATCGCCAGGATCCGCTCGGTGGAGGTGTCCTCCAGGACGCCCCAGGAATTCCCCACCAGGCAGGGGAACTCCGGGTCACCAGGCATGCCCGACAGGTCCGGGGTAGTC
Organism: Actinopolymorphaceae bacterium; assembly: GCA_036786375.1. GTDB lineage: Bacteria > Actinomycetota > Actinomycetes > Propionibacteriales > DAIQRJ01 > DAIQRJ01. The sequence continues at coordinate 5,132 of DAIQRJ010000057.1, read as the reverse complement.
ACCATCTCGTCGATCACCAGCGAGCGCAACGCGGCCGCGCCCGCCTCAAGGCCACCTGGCACCAGCGCGAGCCAGCCGACCGGTCCGGCGGTGTTCCACAGGTCGCTGTCGGCACTCGGGTGGAATGTGTCCTGCGGCAGTCTGCTGGTGATCCGCACCTGACCGTCCCGGACGGCGACGTCGGTGATCACCGAACCGCTGTATTCCCAGGCCAGCACCAGGCAGTGCGTGCCGAGCTCCACCAGAATCCAGGCCGCCGCATCGTGATGGTCCTCATCCGGTCCCGGGGCGTCCCCGGCCAAGTAGCAATGACCCTTACCATGATCAGGAAACTGCATCGGCTCGCCGTTCCGGTGGGCAACCGCATCGGCCGTGCCGTAGGCACCGGCATGCAGGCACAGCATGTCACCCTCCCGCAGCGTCCGCGTCGGTGTGATCACGCCCCGCAGAGACGCGTCCCAGCTGAACGGGTGCAGCCACTCCACCAGGGCCTCGGCGCCCGCGGTCTCGATGTCGATCAAGCAGGCACCCTCAGGTGAGGCGCCCAGCGTGGTCGACAATCGCGCAAATTGACCGATCTGGTCCTCAGTTGTGGCCCGGGAAATGTTCAGCGGCGGGGGAAACTCGATCACGACAGGCCCTTTCATCGGGAAGCATTTACAGTGAGGCTGTGGACAGCAGACATAACACTGTTGTTGTGGTGACCGGCGCGGCAAATGGAATCGGTGAGGCCATCGCACGCCTGCTGGTCGAACGCGGCGCGGCTGTAGTCGGCCTCGATCGCGACGAGCCGGGACTGCAACGCATGCGCGACGAACTCGGGCCCGCTTTTGCGGGAGTTGCCGGCGATGTGAGCCGCCGGGTCGATCATGAACGTGCCCGGAACGCGGCCTCCGGGCAGGGGCGTCTGACCGGCTGGGTCAACAACGCGGGTATCGAGCGGCCCACCACTGCCCGGGCTCTGGACGAGGGTGACCTGCATGCCATAGTCGGCGTCAACCTGATCGGCACCATGCTCGGCTGCGCCGTCGCCACCGAGGCGATGCGGGACAAGGGCGGTTCCATCGTCAACATGTCGAGCATCCACGCACTGGTCGGGTTTCCGGAGTCGTTCGTGTACGCCGCCACCAAGGGCGGTATCGACGCGATGACCCGACAGCTGGCCGTTGAGGAGGGGCCGCATCAAATTCGGTGCAACGCCGTCCGGCCCGGTGCGGTGATGACGCCACTGACCCAGTCCTTCCTGGACGCGGCCGAGGATCCCGCCGCCCTGCTGGACGAGTATGCGGATCTGCATCCCATCCGCCGGCTGATCGAACCGGTGGAGATCGCCCGAGTGGCGGCGTTCCTGCTGTCGGATGAGGCGAGCTTCGTCAACGGAGAGTCGATCACCGTTGACGGCGGCGCGACGGCGCGCTGCTATCCCTACTCCACCTGAAGGCACGCCTCACTGGTCCCGGTTCAAGAGCCACAAGATCGAACTCTCGGTCTGGTCGGTCGCCAGCAGCCCCGCGTCGGTGAGTTCCTGCCCGCTGCGACGCTCGACCGGCCGCGGATCACCGCAGTCGATCACCCGCACCGAATAGGTGGCCGCCGCGTCCAGGCCGACCGGCCGGATCGACTCCCAATCGCCGGTCGGCGCGAGCCGGAACCCGGCCACCAGATGATCATCGCCGGCGGTCAGCTGGAAGGCTGGCTGCCGCCAACCCTTCTCCTCACGCAACGGCTGCTCGGTCAGCGGAATCAGCACCCCGGACTCGACCAACGGCCGGATCAACGTTCGGTAGCCGTGCAGATGGCGGGTGAGCCGTTGCAACAGGTCCGACCGCATTTCGGTGAGCCGCACCGACAGGCCGAAGCGGTGCAGTAAAGCCGCCCTGATCTTGGTGTCGAATTGGGCCGGTGTCATCAAGGTGCCCGAGTAGTCGGCCTTCTGGAACCGGTGCTCACCGCGCCATTCGCTCTGCGGCCAGTGCAGCAGTTGGCGCGGGGGCAGCAGCTGTGCGGCTCCCCACAGGCAGGTGAGGTGGTGTTCGGTCCAGTCGGGATCGGACAGGAAGAAGGCATCCACGTGGGCGGCCAGCCCGGCATCGATCCGCAGCCCGCCGGACGAGCAGGCCTCCAGAATCGTGTCGGAATAGGCATCCCGGAGCCGATCCAGCACGCCGTAGAGCCCGAGATAGTGCCGGAGCAGCCCATCGTCGGCGCCATGGCCGTGATCATCGCGGGTACAGCCCGACCCGGGGTCGAGATTGAAGTCCCACTTGATCCATCGGGCCCGGGTGGTCTCGATCAGCCCCGATACCGTCGTATAGATGTGCTCCTGCCCGGCCGGCGAGCCGAGACAGACATAACCCAGACCGGAGCCGTCGCCGCCCGTGGCCAGCAGATCGGGACGCTCGCCGGCAATGGAGGCACGTACTCCGATCGCCTCGGCCTCGATCCAGATTCCGAATTCGATACCGCGGTCCCGCGTCTGATCGGCCAGCCAGGCCAGCCCATGTGGGAAGCGGGCGGTGTTGATGAGATGCCAGTCGCCGCGTTCGGCGACCCAGTCGCTGTCCACCTCCGGACGCCCGAACCACCCCGCATCAAGAACCGCGACGTCGAGACCGAGATCGGCGGCAATGGCGGCGTTGTCGAGGAACACGTCCTCGGTGATCGTGGCGTCCTCGTACGGCCACCAGTGGTTCCACTCGGTGAGCAGCGGGGGCCCGGTCGGCACCTGAGCGGCTAGGTGCCGGGCGAGGGCCGCGGCCGCGTCGGTGCGGGTTTCGCCCCAGCCGATGCTGATCATCGGAAGTGTGAAAGTTTCGGCCCCGGCAAGCACGATGCGCTGACCCGCCGGATCCAGGGCGATGTCGATCCTTACGCCGTCGTCGGTCGGCGTGCTGGCGATCCGCCAGTTGCCGCTCCAGTGCAGGGTGATCACGTAAGTTCCGGTGCCGGTTTCGACCGCGAGCCACGGCACCGCACCCTGGGTGGACCGGCCGGTGGTCACCGCCAGCTCGGCGGGTTGGTCCACCGGCAGCCCGACCGGCTGGAATTCCAGCCCCCAGCTGCTCGTGAAGCCCGAGATGGATCGTGCAGCGGGCAACAGCAGTGAGCCGATCCTCGGGTCCCAGCCCTGCGGCGCAGAGGGGCCGGTGATGGTCACGGCGTAGCTGCATGCGGAGGCGCTGTCGTTCACCAGCTGGACCTCGGCCCCGGCCAGGGCAGGGGAAAGCAGCGGTGTGTCGATGATGATCACGTCCTTCAGTTTCTTGGTTCCAGTACGACCTTGCCCGCCGGGTGGCCCTTGATCAGCTCTTCGTACCAGTGCTGGCCGTCCGACAGGTCGGCTCGCACCACCTCGCCACGGAAGACGATCTCCCCCCGGCCGAGCATCTCGACAGCCGTCCCGAACTCCTCGGGGCTGTAGGCGAAGCTGGTGGTACACGTCACCTCACGGCGGATCAGGTCCCGCAGCGGCAACGTGCCGTCGGGCGAATGCAGTCCGACAAAACAGACGTCTCCACCCGGACGGACAGCCAGCGTCGCCGCTGTGCGGGTATCGGCGCTGCCTACCGCGTCGAAGACGGCGTCGACACCCAGACCTCCGGTGAGCTCCTTGGCCTGCCGCACCAGTTCGGCCGGATCGTCGCTCAACCGGACCGCCCCGCTGGCCTCGGCCGCGGCCACCCGCCCCTCGAGCCGCTCCGTGAACAAAAGGCTTGGTGATGCCACGCACCCGAAGCACCTCGACCAGCAGCAGGCCGATCGGCCCGGCGCCAGCACCAGCGCGGAGCCGCCCGGCGCGATCCGGGTACGACCAACCGCCCGCAGGGCGCAGGCGGTCGGCTCGGCGAACACGCTGGAGCTCGGGTCGGGCAGTTGATCAATCCGGTGCACCGCCGATACCGGCACCACCACCAGCCCGGCGTTGCTGCCGTTGACATGACCGCCCAACAACCTGCGTTGCGGACACACGTTGCCGTGACCGGCCAGGCAGATCGGGCAGTTTCCGCAGGATTGCAGCGGGTTGGCGGTGACCAGCGTGCCCAGCGGCAACTGCTGGGCCCTGGGCACGTCGTATCCGTAACCGTCGACGGAACCGACGAACTCGTGACCGAAGACCAGCCCTGGATGCCGGAGACCGTCGGTACCGAGGAACCCGCCGAGCTCCGAGCCGCAGATTCCGGACTGAGTGACGGCGATCCGCACCTCGCGCGGCCCGGGCTCCGGGTCCTCGAGCCGGGTCAGGTCGACGTGGCCGACCCCGCTGAGTACCAGCGCCTGCATGGTGATCCTCAGCCGAGCAACTTGGTGGCGGCGTCCTGCATCTTCTGCTCGGCGGCCTCCGGGGTCAGCTTGTTGTTGAGCAGCTCCCCGAGGTTGGTGCCGAACACCTCGTTGACGATCTGCTGAACGTTTTTGGTGTAAATGTCGCCGATCCGCTCCTTCGGCAGGTTCTTCATGGCCTCCGCGAAGCCCTCGGGCATTCCGCTCAGCATGTCTTTGGACTCCCGTGCCGCGTTCTCCAGCGGGATCCAGTCGTGGTCCTTGGCCATCTGGCTCTGGAACGTGGTGGCGCTCCAGGTGGCGAAGGTCTGGGCCGCGCTGATGGCCGCCGACTTCTGCGGGATCACCCAGCCGCCGAGCCAGTACGGCGCGACACTCTGCCCCTGGTAGAGCGGCAGCGAGGTCATCGCCCATTTATCCTTCATCTGCTGGAGCGCCGAGATGGTCCAGCCGCCGTCGGCGACCATGGAGTAGGCGCCAGATTGGAAGCCGCCGTTGTTCTGTGCGACGCCGGCCCGCTCGTCGGGGCGAGGCGCGACGTGCTTGGACCACATCATGTCCTGCACGTAACGCATCGACTCGACCACCTTCGGGTCGGTCATCTGGAACTTGGTCGGCTCCAACGGCTTGTCGACGGAGGCGGTGCCGGCCGCCCAGGCCAGCGTCTGGATGCCCCACCAGACACCGAGTGCGCCGATGTCCATGCCCCAGCGCGTCACCTTGCTACCCGAAGTCTTCTGCAGCTTGGGCGCGGTCTCGATGACCTTGTCCCAGGTCCAGGTGGCGTCGGGATAGGGCCAGGGCCTCGGCAAAGTCACGTGATGCCGAGGATTTGCAGTGATCTTGCGGGG
>DAIQRJ010000002.1:131501-193925 GCA_036786375.1 Actinopolymorphaceae bacterium | reverse complement strand
CCCGAACTACACGAATGTAACTCGATCGACCAGATTATTTACGCGCGAGCACTTACCCGGCTGTGCGCGACAAGGACGTTCTCGTGAGCGTAATGCCGCTAGCTCCAATCGAACAGCAGCGGCGCATCATCGACATCCTCGAAGACCACCTCTCCCGCCTCGATGTTGCGAGCAGAGCAGTTCGTGTGGCGACAGCCCGGCTGGTCTCTCTGCGTCGGGCTTCTCTCGATCAGATCACGAAGCGCCTTGGAGGAAAGCGCGTACCGCTGAGCACCCTGGTGGATAGGATCGAGGCGGGCAGGTCCTTTGGCTCGGCCTCACGACCCGCAACGATCGACGAGTGGGGAATCATCAAGGTTAGCGCCATGACATGGGGTGAATTCCGGCCAGAGCAAAACAAGGTTGTCAGTGACGAAGCTCGCATTGACAAGCGATACGAGATCCATACCAACGACATCCTCGTGAGCAGAGCCAATACCACCGAGTATGTTGGTGCGCCAGTACTGGTTGGGGACACTCGCGGCCGATTGCTGCTCAGCGACAAGAGCCTCCGGTTGATTCCGCGCGATGGTGTCTCGACGGCATACCTGCATCGTGTGTTGAGCGCCCCCGATGCGCGGCGACAGTTGTCAGAGCGTGCCACCGGTACGAAGGACTCGATGCGCAACATTTCACAGGCTTCCCTGTTAACGATTCAGGTGCCCACAGCTACGGCCGACGGCCAGGCCTCCGTCGTCGCAGCCGTCACGGAACTCGACGACGCGGCTGTGCGACTGGATGGGTTGCTTCTACACGCGTTAGGCCGCAGCGCCATGCTTCGCCACGCACTGCTCGAGGCCGCATTCTCCGGCCGGCTCACTGGTACGACACCAGCCGCTGGAACACTCGAGGAGTTCGCGGGTGTCTGAGGCGCGACGTCTGGTCGACAAGCTGTGGGCCTTCTGCAATGTGCTTCGTGACGATGGGGTTTCGACGATCGAGTACACCGAGCAGCTGACCTTCCTCTTGTTCCTCAAGATGGCACACGAGCGGGCGACGCGATGGCTCAACCCGGAGCAGATCGTTCCGAAGGCATGTTCGTGGCAACTTCTCCTCGATGCGGACGGTGACGAGCTCGAAACGACCTACCGCCACATGCTCGAAATGCTGGGGAGGCAATCGGGCACGCTCGGTGTGATCTTCCGCAAGGCACAGAACCGGATCCAGGATCCGGCGAAGCTCAAGCGGCTCATCGTCGACCTGATCGGCCGGGAGAACTGGTCCGCGGCGGGGGTCGACATCAAGGGCGACGCCTACGAGGAGCTGTTGGCCAAGGGCGCCGAGGACATCAAGTCCGGCGCGGGGCAATACTTCACGCCGCGCGCGCTCATCTCGGCGATGGTCGACTGCATCCAGCCCGGGTCGGCCGACCGCGTCGTCGACCCGGCGTGTGGCACCGGCGGCTTCCTCCTTGCTGCGCACGCGTTTGCGGCCGAGCGCGCTGAGGACCTCAACCCCGACCAGCGCGACCACTTGCGCGACTTGTTGGTCACGGGGACAGAACTGGTTGACGGCACGGCCCGGCTCGCCGCGATGAACCTTCTGTTGCACGGCATCGGCAAGCCCGGCGGGGACTCGCTGATCACGGTCGGGGACGCGCTAATCGCGGACTCCGGTAGGCGCTATTCCGTGGTGCTGGCCAACCCGCCGTTCGGTCGCAAGTCCTCGGTCACCATGATCGGCGCGGACGGACGCGAGTCGCGCGACGACCTGGAGATCGTGCGCGACGACTTTTGGGTGACCACCGCCAACAAGCAGCTCAACTTCGTGCAGCACATCAAGACCATCCTCGACATCAACGGCCGGGCTGCCGTCGTGCTGCCGGACAACGTGCTCTTCGAAGGCGGGGCTGGAGAGACGATCCGCCGGCGGCTGCTCCGCGAGTTCGACGTCCACACGCTGTTGCGCCTTCCGACCGGCATTTTCTACGCGGGCGGGGTAAAGGCCAACGTGCTGTTCTTCGACAAGAAGCCGGCCGCCGAGACGCCCTGGACGTCGCGGCTGTGGGTCTACGACCTACGGACCAATCAGCACTTCACGCTCAAGCAACGCCAGCTACGGCGCCCGGACCTTGACGAGTTCGTGTTGTCGTTCGCCCCCGGCCAGCCGCGCGACCGGCGCAAGGAAAGTGAGCGGTTCCACTCTTTCAGCTACAACGAGCTCATCGCCCGGGACAAGGCCAACCTCGACATCACCTGGCTGAAGGACGACTCACTTGAGGACATCGACAACCTCCCCGCACCGGAGATCATCGCGCGAGAGATTGTCGAAGACCTCACCGCCGCGCTCCTCGAGTTCGAAGCGGTCGCCGCCGCGCTTGAGGCCGCGAAGGCAGTGGACGGCTGACATCGGCGCACGACGGTTGCCTGTCTGTCCCGACTGACACCCTGTCCGCATGACCCTCCTCGATATGCATCGATCCCAGCTCCAGCGGGAACGCGATGCCGCAGCCAAGGACCGCAGGGCGATCGCTGACGCGTCGGCGAAGGCTGTCGGAAAGGAGAGAGAGGTGTCACGCAACCCGAGCGCGTCTCGGCAGCGCTCCTTGCTCTCGGACCTGCAGCGGCTCGGCACAACCCGCGCTGCCGCAGAGAAATCCCTTGCCTCACACGAGAAGAAGATCGCCGACCTGTCGAGGAAGATCGCTACCGAGGAGGCAGCGGTCCAGAAAGAAGGCCGCGGCCGCCCAGTCGAACCAGCAGAAAGAGACAGAGAGACGCGTCAGAAGTGCCACCACCGCGGTCCGCAGGCTGGAGGGGCGTATGAGCGGCATCGAGAACGCTTTCCTGGCCCAAGCTCAGGCGGATGTGCAGAAGCATCCGGTGGTTGGAGTCCGGCAGGGTGTGTAGATAGCGTTGGGTCGTCGCGATCTGCGCATGGCCCATCCGTTCCATGACCGCCGTGAGGTCAGCCCCGCCGGCGAGTGCCCACGACGCGTGTGCGTGCCGAAGGTCATGGAAGCGTTGAGTGGGGCCCCGCCAGAGCCGTCGCCGCCCCCGACGTCACGGGTCCGGATCCTCACTCTGGCGAGCGTGGTGGGCTGGTCACCCTGACGATGTCGCTGGTGATCGTGCCCGCACTGGTGTCCGGCGATGCGCGTACCCATCAAGCGCGCCACCGCCACGGCCCTGGTCGTCATCGTCATCAACTCTGCCGTCACGCTGGTGTCCCACCGGATCCCCGGGGTGGTTGCTGTCAGCTGCCTTCGGGGTGCTGATGGTGGCCGTGGCCGTGTTCACCGTGACCCGCGCCGTCGTCGGGGCCTGACCCGATCTGCGCTGTCCCGGTAGCGGCGAGCTCGGCGTGGAATTCTGAGAACGCGGCGTACGCCCGGGGGCCGTAGATAGTGGCGGGTCCACCGTTCATCAAGATCGTGACCCCGATGGCCTCCGCTGCTTCCTCGAGCGTGGCGCCCTGGCGCACGGCGGCGTGGGCGTGCGCGGCGATGCACCCGTCGCACTCCGAGCTGACCGCGATGGCCAGCGCGATGAGCTCCTTGGTCTTGGTGTCGAGCGCGCCGTCGACCAGGGCCGCGTCATGGAGTGCGGCGAATCCTCTGTAGACGTCGGGGATCATGCGGCGCAGCTCGCGCGCGTGCGGGCGGAGCTCGTCCTGGACCTGCTTGCCGTACGTCATGACCGCCTCCGGTTTCTCGGCTTCTGGACAGGGTTCTTGCGGGCCAGGAACAGGGCGTCCACCGCGTCCCTTCGGCCCTGGTCAGTGGTCACTGGGCGGGACACCGCCTCGGCTCGCTGGATGATCTGCAGTCCGCAGCCGGCGAGGTCGGCAACGATGTCCTCGGCGGTGTACAGCACGGCTGGGTCCTGCGGTCCGCCCACACCGTGCGTCAGGTTCGTCGAGTCGTGGGCGACGACGAACAGCAAGCCCGCGGGCGCGACGGCGCCGGCAGCCATGCGCAGCACCGCGCGTCGAGCATCGGCGACCAGGTGGAGGTAGACGACGAGCACCAGGTCGAAAGCGTCGGGCTCGGGCTGGTAGGTCAGCAGGTCCGCCCGCTCGGTGCTCAGGCGCCCGTCCTGCCCACCGAACCGCTTCGCGGCCAGGTCGCGGGCCCGGTCCAGCGCGACCTGCGAGAAGTCGACGACCGTGGCCTGCCAGCCGCGGTCGGCCAGCCACAGCGCGTTGCGTCCCTCTCCACCGGCCAGGTCCAGGACCCGCCCCGGCGGCAGCTCGGCCGCGACCTGCTCGACCCACAGGTTCGGCGTCGCCGACCAGACCAGGTCGTTGCCCGAGTACCGCTCGTCCCAGGTGGAGCTGTCCACGTGTGTCTCCTGCCACTGTTGGAACCCTGGCCGGCCGGTGCGTCGCAGGAATAGAACCGTTCCCGCCACCCGCCACCCGCTACTATACCCGTAGGGGTATATTGCCTGCTTCCGACCGAGGATGTGACCCATGGCTACCGGCGCACTGACCGCTGGCACCCTCGAGACCGCTGGGCTGGACAACGACATCGTGCTCGTCGACTTCTGGGCGTCCTGGTGCGGGCCGTGCCGACAGTTCGGGCCGGTGTTCGAGGCCGCTTCGCTGACCCAGCCGAACATCCACCCCGATCCTCAACAGGCTCCGCCGGGCCGAGGGTCAACTCGGTGGCGTCATCCGCATGCTCGAGGAGGGCCGCGACTGCCAGGACGTCGTCACCCGCCTCACCGCCGTCTCCACGGCCCTGAACAAGGCCGGCTTCGCGATCGTCTCCAGCAGCCTGCGGCAGTGCGTCACCCAGCCCGAGAAGTCCGGGACCCCGGACCTCACCGCCCTGGAGAAGCTCTTCCTGTCCCTCGCGTGAAGCCCTCGTGAACGCCCCACCCTCGCCGGCCCACCCGCCTTCGCCCGGTGACCGTCGCACCGCCTGGCTCCTGGTCCTCGGCCAGTTCCTCCTGCTGGGACTGATCGTGCTGTTGCCTCGCGGGGACACCTGGACCCTTCCGGTCGCCGTCGCTCGCGCCGCCCAGGTCGCCACGGCGGCGGGGGTCATCCTCATGGTGGTCGCCGCCGCCGCGCTCGGGCGCGGTCTGACCGCGGCCCCGTTGCCCAACGCCCACGCCGAGCTCCGCACCGGTGGGCTCTACCACTTCGTCCGGCACCCGATCTACACCGGGCTGCTGCTCTCCGCCGCGGCCCTCACGCTCACCTCCGGCAACCTGTGGACCACGTCGGCGTGCCTCGCGCTGGTCGTGCTGATCAACGTCAAGGCCCGCTGGGAGGAACAACACCTCGCCCAGCGGTTCCCCGGCTACGCCGGCTATGCCGCCCGCACCCCACGCTTCATCCCCGGCCTGACCCGCCACTGACCTCTCGCTCAGCCGGGTCGCGTCCGGCGAACGGAGTGCCAGCAGCGCCGGTGGCGGCGTTGAGGACGTCGAATCATGCGTCGACGACGAGCATCGTCGCCGCAACGGTCGCGAAGGGAGTCACAGCGGGGCTCCCGCGTCTGTGAGCGAAAGCCCGGTGCCGACGTGACGATCGTCGAACGGATGCAGACCTCGACACGGGGCCGCTGGTTGACACTGTCCGGCGTCGCAGCTGCGTGGGTGGCTGCCTACTGGGTGAACGGCCGGCTGTGCAGGCCGGCTACCGCAGATGTGATCTTGCACGCCCAGCTGCGAGAGCACATTCACGTGTGCTGCGCTGCCCCAGAAGTGACGGGGTGGACCGTTCGTGGACCGTGGCCTCGGCCGGGCCCATCAGACTGAGACCGGCGCGTGCAGGGCATCCCAGGCGGTGAATCCACCGGCCAGGTCGGACACGTCGGCGTAGCCCCGCTGGCGCAGGAAGCTCGCGGCGACACTCGAGCGCCACCCGCCCGCGCAGTAGGCGACGAGTGGTCGGTCGCCGGGAATCTCGTCGAGTCGGCGACCGAGCTCGGCCAGCGGGATGTGCGTCGCCCCGGGGACTGCCCCAGTCTCGTATTCGCCGACGTTGCGCACGTCGAGCACCCAAGGCGCGTCCGGAGTCTGCAGCAGCAGCGCGAGCTGCGGGGCAGTCAGGCGGCTGGAGTGGCCCACCTGGTCCTCGAGCTCGAGCAGGACGGCTTCGGGGTTCGGCACGTAGCCGATCGCGCGGTCGAAGCCGATGCGCGCCAGCCGGGTGGCGACTTCCTGCTCGCCGCCGGCCGCGGCGATGACGATGACCGCGTCGGCGGGCTGGAGCACCATCCCTGCGGTCTCGGCGAACCGGCCGTCCGCTGGGATGTTGATCGACCCCAGCAGGTGCCCGGCCGCGAACTCCTGGTCGTCGCGGGTGTCGATCACCACGGCTCCCGCCGCGCGCGCGGACGCGACCTGAGCCGCCCCGAGCGCCGAGATCTGGCGCTGGGCGGTCAGCACCTCGCGGTTCTTCCGGTTGAGGATCGCGTCATACACGAAGTACTCCGGCGCCGCCGGCTGACCGGCGGTGACGATCGCGATGAACTGCTCGACGCCCATCGGCTGGCACGCGTAGTTGAACAGGCGCTGCTGGCCGATCGTGGACTGCAGCTCGGTCGACAAGTTCTTCCCACAGGCCGAGCCTGCGCCGTGGGCCGGGAAGACCCGCACCTGGCCCGGGAGGCCCATGAGCTTGCGCTGGATCGAGTCGTACAGCTGACGCCCGAGCTCGTCGGCGGTGAACCCGATCGAGGCGAGCAGGTCCGGGCGCCCGACGTCGCCGATGAACAGTGCGTCGCCCGTGAGCACGCCATAGGGCACCTCGTCGTCGGCTTGCTCGAAGACGAGCACGCTGATCGACTCCGGCGTGTGTCCCGGGGTCGCCATGATCTCCAGGACCACGTCGCCCAGCACGATGCGCTCGCCGTCCGCGAGGGCACGGCTCGGGTACTCCGTGGTCGCCGCGCTGCCGTAGCCGATCCATGCGCCGGTCGCCGCAGCGACCTCGAGGTGGCCGGCTAGGAAGTCGGCGTGGAAATGGGTGTTGATCACACCCACGATCCTCAGGCCGTGCTGCTCAGCGTCGGCGAGGTACTCCGCGACGTCACGACGCGGGTCGACGACCACGGCCTGCCCGGTCGCCTCGTCACCGATCAGGTACGAGGCGTGCGAGAGGCAGTCGAGGTAGTGCTGGGCGAAGTACACGGGAAGCTCCCTGGGCTCGGTGACCGACGTGACGACTACTATACCCCCCGGGGTATAGAGCCCCTTACTCAGCCAGGCCTCGACTCGCACTTCGCCACCCCCAGGTCCGCTTCACGCTGCCGATGTTCCTCGACCGTATTGCGCAGCGGATCGGCGCCACCGGGTGCCCGCCCAGGCGACACCAGCCCAACCCGGGCGCCGGTCGCCACACGCTCTACGGCGAGGGTGCTGAGCCAAGTCGACACTAATTCAGCTCCGGAGTGGAACGTGGACGAACGCGATGATGATGGTGCGACCAGCGGCTTTGAGCGGGCGGTTCGCCGCCGGACCCGTTCGTCGTCCCCCGCCCTCGCAAGCGACGCGGCCAGTTCATTCGCGGAAAGACGCGCCTTCTGGGATCGCAATTCGGCTCTCGGGTCGGGAGGTCACCGATTCGCACGCGTCGGCGAAGGCTGTCGGAAAGGAGAGAGAGGTGTCACGCAACCCGAGCGCGTCTCGGCAGCGCTCCTTGCTCTCGGACCTGCAGCGGCTCGGCACAACCCGCGCTGCCGCAGAGAAATCCCTTGCCTCACACGAGAAGAAGATCGCCGACCTGTCGAGGAAGATCGCTACCGAGGAGGCAGCGGTCCAGAAAGAAGGCCGCGGCCGCCCAGTCGAACCAGCAGAAAGAGACAGAGAGACGCGTCAGAAGTGCCACCACCGCGGTCCGCAGGCTGGAGGGGCGTATGAGCGGCATCGAGAACGCTTTCCTGGCCCAAGTTCAGGCGGATGTGCAGAAGGATCGGGTGGACCGTGACCACGATGTCTCTCTCTCACACATCCGACGACCGCGACATCGAGGTCTCGACGGACCTCTACGCGGAGTTGACGGGCCGCGGCTACCAGAACCTCGACCCGGCCACCCTTCTGGACTCCACGTCCCTTCAGGACGACACACTCCAGCAGCGGGCTAGGTGGCGGCGGTAGGACCCGGCGAACCCGTGCACGAGGATGAACCTGGGGACCCGCGGAACGAGGCCGACCACCACCTCGCGGTCGTCCTGGCAGAGGCCGTCGATGATCCAGTGGCCTTCACGGCCAAGCTCGATGAACGACTTCGGCTTGAGGTTGTACTGCTCATCCCACTCGCGCCACTCGGTGGCGGTGATGGTCGACGACACCACGGGCATCATCTCGTCCTCCTCCCGGCGAAGGTGCGGGAGAAGTGTCACCTCCAGCTGTTCGATCGACGCGACCAGACGTTCACGCTGACCGGCAGAGTCGCCCTTGCCGTAGTCCATGGCGGCGCGCTCCAGTGCGGTGATCCCGGGCCCGATCGCCTCGTGGTCGGCGTCCATCGCCTCGATCAGGTCGGCCGCCGCCGGGTTGCGCTTGCGCACCATCGGGAACAGGCCCGCGTCTTCCCCCGCGTGATGGTGGTGCAGGAAGTTCATCATCCACTCGAGGTGGTGCGCGAGTGCCTCGCGTTGAGGAGCGCTCGGAGGCGGCGTCTGTGTGAGGGCAGCACGGGCTCGCGCCAGATCACGGCGGAGCGCCTGGTGCACGATGCCCATCATGCGGGTGTCCGCGGGTGCGTCCGGTTCGGTCTTCATTGCCGATCCTCCATCTGTCAGGAACTCGGGATGTGGCGCTCCAACATTTCGGCCACCCATGCCTTGTACTTCTTGTTGCTCCAGCCCGACTCCTCGACGAGCAGGACGTAGACCTCAACGCTGAGCAGGGCCCACAGGCCGTCGCGCTCGCGTGGGGTCGGCTTCCGGCCCATCACGGCTTCCGCGCCCGCCGCGATGTCGCGTCGTTGGCGCTCGCGGGTGGCTTTCAGCATCTCGGCGATCGCCCCGTCGCTGGAGGCCGCCTCCCGCAGCGCCTTTGCGAAGCCCGCCGTGCGCTGGTGTACCTCGGTCACCAGCAGGGCCGCCCCGGCGATCCGGTCGGCACGGGTGCCCTGTCCAACCGCGGTGAACTCTGGTCGGCCGGCCAACGGCACAAGGGCTGCGTCGCCGACCACGGCGACGTCCATCGCCTGCTGGAACAGGCCCGTCTTCGAGGAGAAGTGCGCATACACCGTCTCGGTGGCCACCCCTGCCTCCCGCGCGATGTCGCGCATGCCGGTCGCTGCCCACCCGTCCGCGGTGAACAGCCGCGTCGCTGCCGCGATGACCGCAGCTCGCGTCCGCTCGGCCTGCTGCGCCCGGTGGGGTGAGCGGTACCGCCGCCGGGGGGCGACATCGGCCGGATCGGCAGACAACTGCGACACGGCTGAAATCTAGTACGCATACTGATCCAGTACAAGCCCGTTCTACTCAACCGGTGCCGGGTTGGCTTCCCATCGGGTGACGTGTCCGACGGGCAAGGTCATGGGGTCGAGCGGGGACATGTGGTTGGGATAGCGTCGAGCCCACAGCGGCTGATGCCCGGTCTGCTCGACGGCTCGAGCGCGAAGGGGACGCGGTGCAGGGTCTCCAGATGTCGATCGTGGGGCGCGAACACGAGCTGGGTGCCGTTCGGCGGTTTGTGGCCGAGGTTGATGGGGGCCCGGCCTCGCTGGTGCTCGAGGGGCTGGCGGGCATCGGCAAGACAGCGATCTGGAAGCAGGCTGTGCTCGATGCTCGTGCCGATGGCGTGGTGGTTCGAACCTGCCGTTGCAGTGAGTCCGATGCGGGCTGGGCGTTCGCATGCCTGGGCGATCTCCTGGAAGGTCTGGGTGGCGAGGTCTTGGCGGCCCTGCCCGTGGTGCAGCAGCGGGCCCTTTCTGCGGCGCTGCTGCTGTCCGACGTCGTGGACGTTTCGCCGGGCGACCGGGCCGTGGGGGTTGCGGTCCTGGGGGTCCTGCGAGCAATCGCCCGGTCAGGTCCGCTGGTGCTCGCGGTCGATGACATCCAGTGGTTGGACGCGAGCTCTCGCAAGGTTCTCTCCTTCGCGCTGAGAAGGCTCAGTGATGAGCCGGTTCGGCTGATCGCGTCGTGTCGTTCGGGGCCGCTCTCTGACGGGGTCGGTTCCGCGGACCTGGGTCTCCCGGTTGAGCGCCTCGTCGTTGGACCGGTGAGCATCGGCATCCTGCAGCGGATCGTCCAGACTCGATTGCGCCAGACCTTGTCGCGCCCGACCTTGACTCGGCTCCACCAGGCCACCGGCGGCAACCCGATGATGTGTCTGGAGATGGCGCGAGTCCTGCAGATCCGCGGGCGCGAGCCGTCGGCGGGCGAGCCCCTGCCGGTTCCGGCCGACCTCAGGGTGCTTGTCGCCGAGCGGTTGCGCGGCTTGAGCGGGGGCGCACGCCAGATGTTGCTCCTCACGGCAGGTCTGGTCCAACCGACGGTCCTCGCGGTCACCGCTGCTGTCGGAGACCCGAAGGAGTCAGCGCGATGCTTCGCCGAGGTCATGGGAGCAGGCATCCTCGAGCTCGACGGCGAGCGCGTCCGCTTCACCCACCCGCTGATCGCGTCGATCCCTTACGAGGACTTGGCCCCCGACGTCCGCCGTCAGCTGCACGAACGGCTCGCGACGACAGTGACCGACCCCGAGGAGCACGCGAGGCACGCCGCCCTCGGAACCATCGAGCCGTCTTCCGCAGTTGCCGCCGCTCTTGACATCGCCGCGCGGCGGGCACGCGCCCGCGGCAGCATCGACGCGGCGGCTGAGCTCGCCGAGCTGGCCGTAGCGTGCACTCCGGTCAGCGACCGCGACGAGCTGCTCCGGCGAACGGTAGACGCATCGAGTTGCCTCTTCCTCCTGGGAGACGTCGTACGAGCCCGAACCGTTCTCACCCAAGGCCTGGACGCTTCGCCGCCGGGACCTGCGCGGGTACGAGGGCTGCTCCTGCAGGCAACGATCGCGTCGTGGGAGCAGGGCGACGCGACCGTCGCCAGCTGGTGCGAGCAGGCGATGGCCGAGGCCGGCGACGACACGCTGCTCCTTGCTCGATGCCACGCAACCCTGGCTGATACGAGCCCGTCCGGTGCCGCGATGGACCTGTTCCACGCCGAGAGCGCGGTCAGCCTGCTCGACGCGATGGAGGCGCCGCCGTCGGATCTGTTGGCGAGTTCCCTGACCAACGTCGCGTGCAACGGATGCCGCCTCGGGCACGGTCTGGCGGTGACGACCCTTGAGCGAGCCGCGGCGTTGCAGGCGGAAGGAGACCCGGTTCCGGTTGCCGACCGGGCGGGCATGGGTCTGGGCATGTACCTCAAGGTCATCGACCGGTTCGACGAGTCACGAACCTGGCTCAAGAGGATGCGGACCAGCGCCGTCGACGAGGGCGACGACAGTGCGTTGCCCCTCACCCTCGGGCACCTCGCCACCCTCGAATGCTGGGCGGGGGACTACAACCTCGCGCTGGAGTACGCAGTGGAAGGCCGGGAGCACGCAGCCCGGATGGGCTTGCGGGCACCGATGCCGCACTCGACCCACGTGCTCGCACTGGCCCACCTCGGTCGACTGGAGGAAGCCCGGGCTCTTGCTCAACGCGACCTGGCCGCAGACGAATCCTTGGGCTACATCGCGGCCGTCGCGCTGCACCTGAGAAGTCTTGGCTTCACCGAGCTGGTGGCGGGAGACCACTCGGCGGCCGCCGAACACTTCCTGCGGGCGCTGTCCATCTCTTCGGAGGAGATCGGCATCGGAGAGCCGGCCATCCTCCGGTTGCACCCGGACGCCGTCGTCGCCCTGGTGATGCTGGGGCGCATCGACGACGCGCGGCGGCTCACCCACCAGCTTGATGCCAGCATGCAGGCCAATCACCTTCCGTGGGCGACGGCGATGGCTGGGCGGTGCCACGGGTTGTTGAGCGCTGCCGCGGGCGACGTGCCTGCGGCACTGGAGGTTCTCCAGCGCACTCTGGTGGACCATGAGTTGCTGCCGATGCCGTTCGAGGAGGCACGGACGCGCCTGCTGTTCGGCAGCGTCCTGCGTCGATCCGGTCATCGGAACGATGCCCGGCGCGAGCTGGAGGCGGCACGCACAGTCTTCGTCCGGCTGGGCACACCGATTCAGGTCGGGCAGGTGAACGCCGAGTTGGCCAGCGTCGGTGGATGGCCGAACCGAGCGGGAGCGCTCACCCCGGTGGAGGAACGGATTGCTGTCTTGGTTGCCGCTGGGCAGACCAACAAGGAAGTCGCCAGCACCTTGTTCTTGAGCGTGCGCACCGTCGAAAGTCACCTCGGTCGGATCTACCGCAAGCTCGGGCTACGGTCACGCACCGAACTGTCCCGGCGGCTCCCAGGATGAACGCCCGCGCAGCCTGAAGCCTGTCCTGCCTGTCGTGCAGTGGGCCCGTGACCAAGATTGCGTAGTTGCACGGAAGCGGCACTGAGGTAGCTGCTTCTACGTTTCTGGGCATGCCTTCCCCGAGAGCCTCAGACAGGACGGTGTTCCTCGTCGAGCGGTACCTGCCACCCGCGGCGGCGGACCGCCTGCCAGCCTCGGTCGCTCGCGTTGCTCGGGTCTGTACCGAATCAGGTCGATCCGGGATCGAGGTGGAGTACCTGTACTCGGCCTACCTGCCCACGGAGGACACCTGTTTCTGCCTGTTTCGCGCGCATTCGTCGAACGCCGTGCGTGCGGTCAACGCCACGGCCGATTTCGCGCTCGACCGCATCACCAACGCGGTTCTGCTGTTCCCCATCGAGTCCAGCACCGCCGAGGCCACCGTCAGGCCCGAACGGTCCCCGAGAAACGTTCAGCCCAGAAGGGGATAACCATGACCGCCCTCCCGAAACTCGCACTGCCGCTGACCGCGGCCGCTGCCATCATCCTGGCGTTGAGCGGTTGCCGAGCCGGAGCGCCGACGAGCCAGGCCACCACTGCGGCGGGGAGCGCGACAACCCCCGCGGCGGGGAGCGCGACAACCCCCGCGGCGGGGAGCGCGACAACCCCCGCGGCGGGGAGCGCGACAACCCCCGCGGCGTCGGGTGGCAACGACCACCCCTGTTCAGTCGTCACCGAGCAGGAAGCGAGTACCGCTTTGGGCGCAGACCCGGGGCCCGGTCAGGAAACGCCATCCGGTGTGACGGGTGTGGGTACATGCGTGTACGGCGCTGGATCCTCTGTCGTGAGGGTGATCGTGGACGCGTCCGGGGCCGGCAAGGCCATCTATGACGGCGATCGCTCGACGGTCGTCGGCATCAACCCCGCGTTGGTGGTCGACGTCGCCGGCGTGGGAGACGGTGCCTTCGAGACGCCCAGCGGGGCTTCGGAAGCCACGGTCTATCTGTACAAGGACACCACGTTCGTCGAGATCACCCTCGGCACCGCCGCGACGACAGGACCCCCCAAAGACCAGGCCATCGCCCTGGCCACCACCGCCGCCGGCCGGGTCTGAGCCTGGCGAGTCGGTTACCGATGGACGTCTGACTGACCCCTGCTCGTCGAACAATGCATCAAACGGAGACCGCCATGACAGATCCACACCGACGGACCCTCGCGGCAGCAGCCGCAGGTGTAGCCGCAAGCCTGGTGCTCGCCGCATGCAGCAGCAGCGCGCCCGCCCCTGCAGTGTCCACCGACACATCGGCGGTGCAGGCCACCGCCAGCGGCACCACCCTCACCACGCCCGCCGCCAGCGTCGCGCCCACGGACCCGGCAACCACCGACGCGACCCCGGCGGCAGCTCCGGCCGCCGGCGTGACCGCCTGCGCGCTGGTCACCGAGCAAGAAGTGGGAACCGCGCTGGGAACAGACCCCGGCGCGGGCAGCGCATTCACCAGCCACGGAGCGAGTCAATGCCAATACGGCACCTACGCGACCGCGTTCGTCCTGGTGAATCTCACTCCCACCCAGGGCAAGGCCGCCTACGACCATATGCACAGCAGCCCGAATCTGAGCCAGGCGGGCGTTGTCGCCGACCTCGCCGGGTTGGGCGACAGGGCATTCGAGATCTCCGGACCCAATACGGCCAGCATCTACTTCGACAAGGGCGATGCGCTGGTCCTCGTCATGGTCGAGATCCGCACCGCAACCTCACCCCCCAAGGCTCAGGTACTCGCCCTGGCCAAGACAGCCGCCAACCGAATCTGAAGCCGGCCATGGCCCGAGCTCGAGCTCGTCCGGTTCGCTGGCGCGAACCGGCTCAAGGTCGAGAAAACTCCCGACGCTGGCTTCCCGAGGTAGTTCACCACGGCGATCCTGCTGGGCTTGGAGTTGGCTGATCTGAGCTCCGCCGACGTGACGCTCTTGTCGACCGTACGAGCGGCGAGCAAGCCACTCCGGAACAGTCCCAGATCGTGTCCCGACCGGGTTCACCGCACTGGCGTTGAGGCCGGTGCGGTAGCGGGGCCGCCCTGCTCATCCGGGGTGGGGACACGGGTCGTCGCGGTGCTGCCGTTCGGGTCGCTCCCGCCGGCGCTGTCGCTGTCGCCAGGTTCACTCCCTGCGGTCGGCTCGCCGCCCGGGGAGGGCTGCTCCGGCTCAGCGAGGAACGCCCGCTCTACCGCGACGACGCCTATCGGTGTCGGCTCGCCACCCACCTGGAACAGCCACGCGGGCACGAGCAGGATGCCTCGATCGGTGCTGTAGGCCTGGATCAGCCCGAGTGTCGCCCCGGTCACCACGCGGTCAGGGGTGGGGGCGCAGCCTGGCGTGCCGGGAACAATCCGGCACGGCATGCCCAGTTGGCTCAGGGGCTGCGGCTGCTGCAGCAGTTGGTCGTAGGCCTGTCGGGCGCTGATCAACGGGTACGTCGCGCCTGCGGCCGGTGTGGCCAGCCAGCCGATGGCGTCCACGATCTGTGCGTGCTCGTCCACCGCCACCCGGGTTTCGAGTCCGAGGACCGTCGCGCCCGCCACCTCGGGGCTGAACACGACGCTCCGCTGCCCCCCCGCGGTCTCGACCCGCGCGGCGTCCGGGTTCACCCCGACCGCCTCGAGCACCGGGCGGGCGATGCTCCGGGCGACGTTCTCCGGGACCGGCTGCGGCTCGGCGACCGGGACCGGCGATGACTGCGTCGGGGGAGGGTTGACGCCGCTGCCGGCCGGCGCACCGCTGGCAGAAGGCGTGACGCGGAGGGGCGACGCGGACTCGGCGACGGCGCAGGCAGTGCCCATCTGCGGGTCGAGCACCGGTCCGGCGACGCAGCCATGGTTGCTGTAGGTCCAATGCTGGCCCGCCAGCTCGGACACCGACAGTTCGGTGGTGCCCGAGACCAGGTACCAGCCGCCGTTCAGGTGCTGCGGCTCCCCGCTCATGCCCAGGGCGCGGGCGAGGGCGCTGACGAAGGCGCCGGTCGCCGCCCCCGCCGGCAGCAGGTGGACCCGGGCGGAGGACGGCCCGGCCGGCAGCGTCCCCTTCAGCCGCCAGCCAGAACCACTGGGATTGCTGCTCGGAATGCCGCCCTTGCCGGAGCCGCCGTCCGGAGAGTCGGCTGGCAGGCCGAGGGACCCGCTGGCGAGGCTGGTCAGATGCAGGACCGGCGGGCGAGTGGGGCCGTTCCCGCCACGAACGGCGGACACGACGAGAACCACGGCTGCTACCACGGCGACGACCGTCGCGACGGCGACCACGGGCAGCAACCGACGGAAGCGGGTGGACTCGTGCCGGCTGGTGCCCATGCTGGTACGACGCTCCCTGGCGGTGTCGGGTTCCGTTCCAGTCTGGGCTCCTTCTTCTTGCCCGCGACCGTATGCCGAGTCGTGCTGGTGATCCTTGGCGGAAGACGTCGTCGCGGCAGGGAAAGGCTTGAGTGCGGCCTCTGCGCCCCGAGCACGCGAGCAAGAGGTCTCCTCGCGTGAGGACCCCGGCGGCAGAAGAGAAAGGGTGCCCCGTCCGTCTTGCGGGCAGCCAGCTCGCTCGTCGCCTCGGCGCCGCAGGGGGCCGAGCGCGCGCGGACAGGTGTCGGCTGGTGACTGCCGGGGGCGACGCTGTCCCCCTGCATTGGTGGGACCTTCGTCCCTTCCCGGCATCGGACGATCGGCGTTTCATGGGGTACGGGACGAGAGAGGTGAACAGCGATGACTGTGATCATGAGACCGTCCCGGCCTCCCAGCGACCGTCAACTGTTCGGCTGAAGGGCCGGTGCGGTGCATGTCCACTCGGGACCTCGGCGCAGTCGCGACGGGGCCAGCAGCCTACGCATGACCAGGGAGCTCACGATGCACGCCAGCGTTCATGACCGGATCACCGTTCTCGCCCCGCACGTCGGGGGACCGAATCGGGACGGGGAGATCCTCGAGGTCCACGGTGCCGACGGCACTCCGCCGTACCTGGTCCGCTGGTCGGACACCGGCCACGAGGCGTTGTACTTCCCCGAGTCCGACGCGGTGATCCATCCCCGCCAGCCTGAATAGCGCTGCAGCCTGAGGAACGGGGTCGGTGGAAGTGGTGACCAAGGTCCCGCCGAGCAGCGCCCCCTGACCCTGGCCAAGGGCCGTTGCAGCGGAAACGCTGGGCGCATGCGGGCACTGGTGGTCTACGAGTCCATGTTCGGCAACACCGAGGCGATAGCCAGGGCCATCGCGGTGGGTCTGTCTGAACACCTGGATGTTGAGACGGTCGAGGTCGGCGCTGCGCCGTCCGTGATCGGGGATGACCTCGATCTGATCGTTGTCGGTGGTCCGATCCCATGCATTCGGGATGAGCCGGCCGGGAACCCGGAAGTCGGCTGCCACCCAGACCAACCGGCCGCTGGTCTCGGCCGGCACCGGCCTGCGGGAGTGGCTCGCGGACCTGGAGGCAGGCCGCGCGGCGCGTGGGGGCTGCGTGGCGGCGGCGCTCGACACCCGGATCGGGAAGTCGTGGGTGCCGGGCTCGGCAGCCCGCGCCGTCCAGGGGCGGCTGCGTCGGGATGGTTTCCGGGTCGTCGCGACAGCTGAGAGCTTCTGGGTGACCGGGACGCTGGGCCCGCTGCGCGACGGCGAGCAGGAGCGGGCGCGTCGCTGGGGTGCGCGGCTGGCCTCCGAACTCACCGGCAGCCGGAGGATTCGTTCATAGGTGAGGGAGGCTGGTCATGCTGTTCTCTGATCGAGCCGACGCCGGCCGACAGCTGGCCGCTCGGCTGACGCACGTGCAGCTGAACGCCCCGGTGGTCCTGGGGCTGCCGCGCGGTGGGGTGCCGGTCGCGTTCGAAGTGGCGCGGCAGCTGCATGCACCGCTGGATGTCGTGGTGGTGCGCAAGCTCGGCACCCCGTACCAGCGCGAGCTGGCCATGGGCGCTCTCGGTGAGGGTGGCGTCGTCGTCGTCAACGATGGCGTCGTTCGGCACGCGGGCGTGAGCGACGCGCAGTTCGCGGCCGTCAAGGACGAGGAGCAGGCTGAGCTGGACCGGCGCGTCCACCGGCTCCGCGGGGGCCGGGCGCGTCTTCCCTTGGCCGGGCGGACTGCGATCCTGGTCGACGACGGGATCGCGACCGGGGCCACCGCCCGGGCGGCGTGCCAGGCAGTGCGGGCCGCAGGAGCTGCCCGCGTGATCCTTGCCGTGCCGGTCGGTGCGGCCGAGACCATGGCAGCGTTGCGAGCGGTGGCGGACGAGATCGTCTGCCTTCAGATGCCGCGGGACTTCTTCGCGGTGGGGCAGTGGTACGCCGACTTCACGCCGGTCGGCGACGACGTCGTCGTGCAGCTGCTCGCCCGAGCGGGTCGCCTTCTCGGCGAACAGACTGCGCAGATCGACCCGACCGCGCGCGAGCTGGACGTCACCGTGCACACCGCCGACGCTGCGCTGCCCGGCCGGCTGACGCTGCCCGGCTCCGCGCAGCTGACGGTGGTCTTCGCGCACGGCAGCGGCAGCAGCCGGCACAGCCCCCGCAACGCCTTCGTGGCCTCGGTGCTCAACCGGGCCGGGCTGGGCACACTGCTGCTCGACCTGCTCACGGCTGAGGAGGAACAGGACCGGGCCAACGTCTTCAACATCCCGCTGCTCGCCCGCCGCGTCGGCCAAACGGCGGGGTGGCTGCGCAGCGCCGGCCTCGGCCCGAACCGGATCGCGTTGTTCGGCGCGAGCACCGGGGCTGCCGCTGCCTTGTGGGCCGCGGCGGAGCCGAGCGCCGACATCACGGCTGTCGTGTCGCGCGGCGGCCGCCCTGACCTCGCGCTGCCCCGCCTCGGTGCCGTGACTGCGCCGACCTTGCTCATCGTCGGTGGTCGTGACCTGGAGGTGCTCGGCCTCAACCGCGGAGCGCTCGCGCACCTTGGTGGCGAGGCCCATCTTGCGGTCGTACCCGGTGCGACGCACCTGTTCGAGGAGCCGGGCACCCTCCAGATGGCCGCGAACCTGGCGCGGGACTGGTTCCTCGACCACCAGGCGCCGACCGACCTCGCCGTCGGCTGAGGACGGCCATGGTCGGGGAACGCCCCGACACCCGACAGAGCCGAGAGTGGCCGAAGTAGGGACTCCGGTCACAAGGGGCCTTCGGGCCCTTCCCGTCAAGGTATCTGCGCCCCGACCGTGGTCCCGTGGAGGCATCGCCGGAAGGGCTGCGCGGGCTCAGCCGCCGGGATGCTGCTGAACGGCTGCTGAGGGACGGGCCGAACGCCCTGCCCGAGCCACCAGGTGCCTCGTCGGTGCGGCTGCTGGGCGCGCAGATGACCCACTTCTTCGCGCTGATGCTCTGGGTCGCTGCCGCGCTCGCGCTCGTCGCCGGCATGCCGACGCTGGCTGTCGCGATCGCCGTGGTCGTGGTGCTCAACGGGTTGTTCTCGTTCGCCCAGGAGTTCCGCGCGGACCGGGCCGCGGCGCGGCTGCGCAGCCTGCTCCCGATGCGGGTGTCGGTCCGTCGTGATGGCCGTCGCCATGTCGTCGATGCCGCCGACCTCGTCGTCGGCGACATCGTGCTGCTCTCCGGCGGTGACCGGGTGTGTGCCGACCTCCGTCTGGCCGAGGGTTACGAACTCCGCCTGGACGAGTCGATGCTGACGGGCGAGAGCTCCCTGGTGCAGCCCAGCGCCGGTGGGCCCGCGTGGGCAGGGACGTTCGTGGTCGAGGGCGAGGCGGTGGCCGAGGTCGTCGCGACGGGCGGCCGGACGCGGCTGGCCGAGATCGCGGACCTGACCGAGACCGCGCACCCTCCCACCAGTCCCCTGGCCGTGGCGTTGCACCGTGTGGTGCGCCTGGTGGCCGTGATCGCCATCGGCGTAGGCGGGGTCTTCTTCCTGGTCGCCCTGCTGCTGGGTAGCCCCCCGAGCGAGGGCTTCCTGTTCGCGGTCGGTGTGACCGTGGGCGCTGGTCCCCGAGGGCTTGCTGCCCACGGTGACCCTCTCCTTGGCCCTGGCCAGCCAGCGCATGGCGGGCAAGCACGCCCTGGTGCGGCACCTCGAGGCCGTCGAGACGCTTGGCTCGACCACGTTCATCTGCACCGACAAGACGGGCACCATCACGCGCAACCAGATGACGGTCGTCGAGGTCTGGACCCCGGCCGGGACCGCGCGGGTGTCCGGCTCCGGGTACGAGCGTTACGGCCACGTCGACGGGCCGGTCGACGTGGTGCGGTCGCTGGCGCGGACCGCAGTGCTGTGCTCGTCGGGGCGCCTGCAGTACCGCGCCGGCGCCTGGGTGCCGGTCGGCGACCCCATGGAGGTGGCCCTGCACGTGCTCGCTCTGCGGGCGGGGGTGGAGCCCGACGGGGCCGAGGGGCCTTCCCCGGTCACGCGCCGCTACCCGTTCGACCCGCGACGACGGCGGTCCTCGGTCGTGGCCGATGAGGTGCTGCACGTCAAGGGCGCACCCGACTCGGTGCTGCCACTCTGCCTGCCCGTGGCCGGGGCCGACGAGGCGCTGCACCGCCTGGCCGAGCGCGGGTTGCGCGTGCTGGCCGTCGCGCGCCGGCCAGGACCGGTACCGGAGGGCAGAGCCGGCGACGTCGAGCGCGACCTCGAGCTCCTCGGCCTGGTCGGGCTCGAGGACCCGCCGAGGCCCGGCGTCGCTGCTGCCATCACGGCCTGCCGCCGCGCCGGGATCCGGATCGCGCTGCTGACAGGCGACCATCCCGCCACCGCTCGCATCATCGCCTCCGAGGTCGGCATCATCAGCCGGGACGGCGAGGTGCTCGAGGGACGGGACCTCCCCGACGACCTCGCCGAGCTCGGCGAGCTGCTGGACCGGGACTGCGTCGTCGCCCGCGTGACGCCCGAGGACAAGCTGCGTATCGCCGAGGCGTTGCAGGCACGGGGCCACGTCGTCGCCATGACGGGCGACGGGGTGAACGACGGTCCGGCCCTGCGTGCCGCGGACGTGGGCGTTGCCATGGGCGCCTCCGGCACCGACGTGGCCCGCGAGGCCACCGACGTGGTGCTCCTGGACGACCGCTTCGAGACGATCGTCGCTGCCGTGGAGCTGGGTCGGGCCACCTTCAGCAACATCCGCAGGTTCCTGACCTACCACCTCACCGACAACGTCGCCGAGCTCACGCCGTTCGTCGTGTGGGCCCTCTCGGCCGGCCGGATCCCGCTGGCGCTGACCGTGCTGCAGGTGCTCGCGCTCGACATCGGCACCGACCTGCTTCCCGCGCTGGCACTCGGGGCCGAGCCGCCCAACACCCACGTCCTCGAGGGCCCGGTGCGCAACACGGCTCTCATGGACAAGGCCTTGCTCGGCCGGGTCTTCGGAGTGCTGGGGCCCACGGAAGCGGCGATAGAGATGCTCGCGTTCGGCAGCGTCCTGCTCGCCGGTGGGTGGGCCTGGGGTGCGACGCCCTCGGACCACCTGCTCGCTGAGGCCTCCGGGGCCGCCTTCTCCGCTGTCGTCCTGGGCCAACTCGCCAACGCCTTCGCCTGCCGCAGCCAGCGCCGGTGGGCCTTCGGCCAGTCGCTGACCGCTAACCCGCTGCTGCTCGCGGCAGTCGGCGTCGAGGTCCTCGTCCTGTTCCTGTTCCTCACCGTGCCGCCGCTTCCGCACCTGCTCGGGGGCAGCTGGCCCGACCTTCTCGGGTGGGCCCTGGCGCTGCTCGCGGCGCCACTCGTCGTGGGAGCGGACACCCTGCACAAGACTCTCCGCTCGCACGCCGTCAGGAGTCCGGGAGCTCGCTGACTCAAATGCCGGTAGTCAGCAACATCGGCGCTCACACTGGAGTCTCCAAGCGGATCACGTGTGTGCCACGCATGGAATGGCGCAACTCGCCGCGGACGTGAACGCCTGGACCCAACACCTCGCGCCAGCTGCTCCCGCCGTCGAGGCTTATGCCTGCGTCGCCCGGGGCGGTCACGACGATCTGCTGGTGGTTGGAGGGGTTCCAGTTGAGCCCGACGGGTCCTTCGATGCCACCCAGTACCTGCCAGGTGTGTCCGCCGTCGACGGTCTGGACGACGCCTTGGAGCATGTCGGCCGGCATGACGCGAAGGGGGCTTTGGGGGTCGACCCGCAGCGTCCCGTGAACGATTCGCCGGTGGCCCCGGTGGCCCCGGTGGCGCCGGCGGCATGCACATCCGTGACGGGAAGACCCGCCAACGGGGCGAACGTGGTGCCGTTGTCGGTGGAGCGAAACACCCCGACGTGACCGGCCACAACGATGTCGGACGTCCGTACCGACCAGGCCATGGCGTCCCTTTCCTGCCAACGAGTCGATCGGGGTCCAGGCGCCTGGCTCGTCGGAGTAGGCGGCACCGTCATGCCCGGCGACGAAGACGCCGTCACGTTGGGCGACCGCATGCAGGTCACTCCCGACGAAGGCGTCGGTATCGCCGGTCGTCCGGATCATCTGAACGGCGTGGCTCAGACGTTCGGATGGGTGTGGCCGACGGCATCACGAGGACGGGGTACCGACGCCGCCGGTGCACTCTCCGCCTGGTTCTGGAGCTTGGCTTCCCGACTTGTACGCAGCGAGGAAAGCCCTCAGTCGAGGGTCGTTGGCGGAGTCGAGTTTGAGCTGCACTCCCCATCCGGTGACCGCGACCGGTGATGGCAGACCGGGGTAGGGACTGACCAGGGTCTGAGCCTGACCCTTGACGGCCGACCGGAGCGCAGAGAGCTGGTCGGCAGCCAGGTTCGGTTGATAGGTGATCCAGATGGCGCCGTGCTCAAGGGAGTGGACCGCGTTCTCGTTGGCCACCGGAGTGGCGTAGACGCCGCAGTTCTGCCAGATGGCTGAGTGGTTGCCGCCGACCGGGGGTGTCTGCGGATAGGTGACCGTGCCACTGACGTGGTCGCGTCCCAGGCCGGTGTACGTCTGGACGCCTGAGATCGTGCCGCCCGGCTGCGTCGCGGACGGCGGCCCGTCGCGGCGGACCACCGCGAAGACGATCCCGGCGACCACAGCTCCGACGGCAACGACCGAGACGGCCGCGATCGCCGCGGTGCGGCGGTGTCGGGTTCGACGCTGTTCTGTTCGCACTGCTTCGAGCCGGGCGCGCCGCGCGTTGTCGAGCCGCCCTTTCTTGCTCATGTCGCCGCTCCAGCTGCGTCGGCAGCGCGACGGGGTGTGGTGGTCATGAGGTGTAGCTCAGGCGGGTCATCATGCCGGCCTCCAGGTGGTAGACGTGTGGCAAGGGACCATCCCACTGTCCGGGGTTGGTGGCGCAACGGTAGGTGGCCAGGTCGCCCGTTGGGGCCAGGACATGCTTGCGGTCGGGGGGGTTGGTCCGATCAGCCGGGGACGTTCCGGGCCGCTGCGGCGATGTGTGCGCAGGCTTCGTCGATGTCCGTGGTCGTGGTCCAGCGGCCCAGCGAGATGCGGAGCGCGCACAAGGCGTCCTCAGGTGCGAGTCCCATCGAGGTGAGGACCTCAGACGGTTCGTCGCGGCCCGCGTGACAGGCCGAACCAGCGGACACCGCGACCGCCGGCATCGCTGCCAGCAAGCCCAGGGCAGGTGCCGACTCGATGCGCAGGTTCACGGTGTTCGGCAGGCGCTCGGTCGGATGCCCGTTCAGGTGCACGCGTCCGGGCAAGAGCTCGGCAAGTTGGCGCTCGAGCAGGTCACGGAGCTCAATGAGACGACCGCGCTCGCCAGCGCCGAGCGCGTGGGCGGCCAGCGTGGCCGCTTCACCGAAGCCGACCACGGAGGCGACGTTCTCGGTGCCCGCCCGCAGCCCGTGCTCCTGCCCGCCACCGCCGACCAGCGGCCGGATCCGGACTCCGGGACGGACGTAGAGCGCGCCGATGCCCTTCGGTGCGTACATCTTGTGCCCGACGACGGTGAGCAGGTCGACGCCGAGAGAGTCCACGTCGACGCCGATCTTGCCGACCGACTGGGCCGCGTCGCAGTGCAGCAGCACCCGTTGTGCCCGGGTAACGGCCGCAATCTCTGCTATCGGCTGGATCGTGCCTGTCTCGTTGTTCGCGTGCATCACCGACACGAGGATCGTGTCCGGGGTGATCGCGGCCTCGACCTGCGCAGCCTCGACGCGTCCGTCACGGTCGACGGGCAGGTAGGTCACGGCAATTCCGTGCACTTCCTCGAGCTCCCGGCACGCGGCGAGCACCGCGGGGTGTTCGGTGACCTGGGTGATGATGTGAGGCCGCGCCCGGGGCATGGCGGCGAGGACCGCGCCTCTAATAGCCAGCGCGTCGGCCTCCGACCCGCTGCCGGTGAACACCAGGGTCTCGTCGGGCGCACCGATGAGCCGGCCGACCTGGTGACGCGCCCGGGCGAGTCCGGCGTGAGCGGCGGCTCCGTAGGCGTGGCTGCTCGACGGGTTGCCGAACTCCTCGGTCAGATACGGCGCCATCGCCTCGACCACGGCTGGGTCGATGGGCGTCGTCGCGTTGTAGTCGAGGTAGATCGGTCGGTCGCGAAGACCCGGGTGTCCGAGCTGCGCTGTCATCGTTGGGCTCCTGCCTGTCTTCGGGCTCAGAAGACCAGCACCTTGTCGGGTGCCAGCGTGTGGTCGCCGAGCGCGTCCATGGTGGACCGGGCGGCGTCCTCGGTGAGCATGTCCTCGGTGATCCCGCGGGCGTCCATGCAGGTCCCGCAGCACAGGATGCGGCCACCGTGGCGGGGAACAGACCTGATGATCCGGTCGAGCTTGTAGTAGCTGTCGGGCGTCTTCTGCCCTGCCATCGCGGCAGTGACACCATCGCCCAGGAGGAAAACCGTCATCTCGACGTCCTCGTGCCCAGCCATGTTGGCGGCCAGTCGGATGGCGTTGAACGTCGAGTCGAGGCCGTAGGCGGACCCGTTGATGATCATGAGGATGTTCATGCCGTCTGTCCTTCGTTGGCGATTCCGAGCGACCCGCCCGGTGGGATGCCCGTGACCTGACTGTCCGTGCCGGACAGGAGGCGCAAGTACTCGCGGTCGGCGAGGAGCTCCAGGCGCCGCCACAGGACGCTTCCGGGCACGGCCTGGCTGAGGTGGCGCGCGACGGCGCGCGACTGTCTGATCCGGTCGACGGTAACGACCACGTCGATGTCTGCGGGGTCGTTACCGGAAAACGCCGCCCCGAACTCGTCGTTCAGCACCGATGCCACGTTGGTGGGGATCGTCCAGCCGAGAACGGGCAGCCCGCGCGGACGGGCAGCCGAGCGCGCGGCCTCGGTGGCATGCCGGTGGTCGGCGTGCCCGGTGACTCCGTCGGCGTCGAAGACGATCAGGCCGTCCGCACCGCAAGCGTCCAGTGCGCCGACGACATCGTCACGCAGGGTCTCGATGTCGACGCCGGTCAGATCTCCGTCCGGGTAGCCCAGGAGCTCGACATCGGTGACGCCGAGCTCGTGCCCCGCGGCAGTGAGTTCACGCGTGCGGATCTCGGCGAGGTCACCGTCGACTCCCTGCAACGTGGACGCCTCGCCGCGCGTGAAGCACAGGACAGAGACAGCAGTTCCCTGCTCGACGAAGGTGGAGAGCACCGCACCCAGGCCGAACGACTCATCGTCGGGGTGCGCCACAACCGCGAGGGCGGACCTCCAGGCGGGCAGCCGGTCGGTCATGTCGCACCTTCCTCGACAGGAAGACCGGCAAGCCGCCACTCGAGCATCCCTTCGTGCAGGCGACGCGCCCGACGGCCTGCGGCGGCGAGCCTGTCGACGGCGTCGTAGGCCAGGACGCAGTACGCGCCGCGGCAGTAGGCGACGATCTCCACATCGGACGGGAGATCGGAGAGGCGGTGTTCGAGGTCGTCGAGCGGGACGGACACGGCGCCCGGGATGTGACCGGCCATGTACTCCGTGGTAGGGCGGACGTCGAGGACGACGACCTTTCCGGCGCGGGTCCGGCGCAGCAGCTCGTCGCGTGTGACTGCGTCGGCCTGGTCAGTGACAGGCGCGCCGAGGTAGTCGGCGGTGGCCCGCTGGGCGTCGGCGAGGTGGGTGGTCGCGATGGTGCGCAGCAGCGCAAGCACGGCCGCGACGTCGTCGCCCGCGAGCCGGTAGTGGACGAATGTGCCCTCGTGACGGGTTCGGACGAGGCCTGCGTCCTTGAGCGCCTGCAAGTGGGCCGACGTCGTCGACAGGCCGAGCCCGGCTGCGGACGCGAGAGACTCGACGGAGTACCCGCCCTGCGCGAGCAGGTCGAGCAGCTCGAGACGCTTGGGATTGGACAGGCCCTTCCCGGCACGGGCGAACTGCTCGTAGAGCGCGGTCTTTGCCTCACGACGGCTCATGGCGAACCTCCGGGGCGACTGTGTCAGCCGGGACCGGGTCGTGTCGCGTCTCGTACATCCGCGCGGCCACGGCAGCGCCGGACAGCGCAGTGAGTGCGGCGACCGCCCCGATCGCGGTACGCACGCCGTACAGGTCGGCGAGGACACCGGCGAGCAGCGCGCCGACGGCGAAGCCGCCGTCCCGCCACAGTCGATAGGTGCCGACTGCGCGGGCCCGCCAGGCGGGGTGCGCGACGTCGCCGACGGCAGCGAGCAGGGTCGGATACACCATTGCGGTGCCGGCGCCGAGCAGGACGGCGGCGAAGGCCCACCAGTCGAACCCGTCAGCAGCCGCCATGATCGCGAGCCCCACCGCCTGGACCCCCATGCCGGCGGCGATTAGCCACTTGCGGCCCCATCGGTCCGACAGGCCGCCGGTGACCAACTGACCGAGACCCCACACCAGCGGATAGATCGCGGCCAGCAAGCCGATGCGCTCGATGGACAGCCCGGCGGACAGGAACAGCACCGGGAACAGCCCCCAGGCCAGGCCGTCGTTGAGGTTGTTGACCAGGCCGGCCTGGCTGGCCGCGGACAGGGCCGGCTCTTTGAACGAGGTCTGTAGGAAGATCTCACTGTTGGACAAGTCGTCGCCGAGGTGGTCGTGGCGGCCGTCCGCGCGAGCGACGTGGCTCTTGGCCTCGAGGCGCGCGTACTCGCGGGTCTCGCGCACGAACAGGGTCGACAGACCAAGGCCGAGCGCAGCGAACGTGATGCCGAGGTAGAACGGGGCGGGGCGCAGCCCGTGGGCGGCGGCGAGGTAGCCGGTTGCCAGCGCGGTCAGCGCGACGGCGGCGTACCCGGCGGCCTCGTTGAACCCCATCGCGAGACCGCGCCGGGCGGCCCCGACGAGGTCGATCTTCATGATCACGGTCGTGGACCAGGTCAGGCCCTGGCTGATGCCGAGCAGGATGTTCGCGAACACGATCCAGGCCCACGACGGGGCCCAGATCAGCAGGAACGGCACCGGCAACGCGACCAGCCACCCCGACACCAGGACCGGCTTGCGACCGAACCGGTCCGACAGCGTGCCGGCGAAGTAGTTGGTCGCCGCTTTGGCGATGCCGAACGCGACGATGAATGTCAACGCGGCGGTGTAACCGGGGACGCCGAACACCTTGATGGCCAGCAGAGGCACGACGGTGCGTTCCTGTCCGAGCATCCCACCGACCAGGGCGTTGACCCCGACGAGCAGGCTGAACTGGGCCAGGTTGACCCGCATGCCCAGCTTCATCGGGAGCTGCTGCGTGAGCGCCACGGGGTAACCTCCAGCGCGCCGTTGGCCGCCCGCGCCCACTCGGGCGGGCCCAGGGGCATGACCGCAACGTCGGTCCGCCCGGTGCGCTCCAGGACGCTCGCGCCAGTGGCCGCGCGTTCGCCGTGCCCGCACATCGTCACGACTGGTCCGTCGGGCAGCTCGACGGTGCCGAGGGTCCCGAGCTCGACGTTCGCGGCACCCGGCACGTGGCCCGCCACGAACTCCGCGCGCTGCCTCACGTCGATCACGGTGGCCGGGTCCACGGTCGCGGGGTCGGCCAGCCGCGTGGCGACGACCGATCCCCCCTCCGCCGCCCACGCCGCCACGCCACCGGCCACCTCGACCCCGATCCGGTAACCGACCTTGAGTGCCTGCCAGACGATCTCGTCCGGGTCCTGATCGGGATTGCGCACGATCACGATGGGCGTACGCGGGTCGGGCAGCAGCCACCCCAGCCACGTCGCGAACACGCCCCGCAGCGGGATCGCGAGCGACCCCCGCAGGTGTCCGGCCGCGTAGTCGGTGGTCGGACGCACGTCGACGACCTCGGCGCCATCTCGACGCAGCGCCATCACATCGGCGACCGACAGCGGGACCAACCCCACCGGGCCGGGGTCGCCGACTCCTTGCCGGTTGACCTCGGCCAGGCGCGAGAAGTACGGCGGATAGGTGCCCAGGCTGGACACCAGCGCCTCGACGAACGCGTCCTCGTCGGTGATCCGCATCAGCAGGTTCGTGGCCTTCTCCAACCCGATCGTCGACGTCCGGTCGGCGCCAGGAGGCGCCGAGCAGAACGAGCCGGCGCCGTGGGTCGGGTAGACCATTGTGTCGTCGGGAAGCTCGGCGAGCCGGCGCAGCGAGCGGAACTGCGCGCGAGCCAGCGGCTCGGTCAGTTCCGCGCCCATCAGGTCGGTGCGGGCCGCCGCACCGACGATGAGGGACCCCCCGGTAAACACCACCATGGTCCGATCGCCGTCAGCCAACAGGTAGGACATGTGCTCATCGGTATGACCAGGGGTGGACCAGCCACGCAGCGTCAGGCCACCTAGGTCCAGCTCGTCACCGTCAGCCATCGCCAAATGGTCGAACCGGCGAGCTCCGAGCGCGGAGCCGATTGCGCGAGCGCCGTCACGCCGGGCGAGACGGACCACGCCTGACAGGAAGTCGGCGTGCAGGTGGGTCTCGGCGGCGTACGCGACGCGCAGCCGGAGGCGGTCCGCGGCGGCATCGAGCGCGCGCAGGTCCAACGTCGGGTCCAGCGCCAACCCTCGACCGTCACCGATGTCGACCAGGTAGGACTGGTTTCCCAGACCCTCATCCAGCAGAGGCTCGACCCGCACGCCCGACATGACGCCCCAGTCTATTCTCATGTTCCGAGGATTACTGGAACATGAGATTTCGTCAACCAGGACGACCCGCATGCCCCGCTCGCGCTCCGGACGCCAGAAGGCGTCGGGCCTGACGCCCTCTGGCCACCGGGCTGTGCCCCTCGTTCCGGCGCGGTTATTTCGAGGAAGGCAGCGTCACGGTGAACGTCGAGCCGGTTCCAGGCCCGTCGCTGAATGCGACCACGGCGCCGCCGTGGTCGGCGATGATCGCGCGCGCGATCGTGAGACCCAGACCGCTGCCGGACCCATCGTTCGCGGACCGCGCCGGATCGACGCGGTGGAAGCGGTCGAAGACGGAGCTCAACTGGTCCGTGGGAATGCCCTCACCGTCATCGGTCACCGCGACGGTGACCTTCGAACCGGCCGCCGCCGCTGCGGCGACGCGCACGTGGCCGCCGGCCGGAGTGTGGCGCAGCGCGTTGTCGAGCAGGTTCGCCAGCACCTGACCAAGCCTTTCGGGATCGGCGGACACCGTCAGGTCCGCAGGCCCGGGGACCAGCTGGAGCTCGACACCCTTGGCCAGGTACCGGGGCGTCGCCGCAGCCACCGCATCCGCACCAGCCGCGGCGGCATCGAGCTCGACCGGGGCGAGGTGGAGCGCGTGCTCGTCGGCGGCAGCGGACTCACGCAGATCAGCCGCTAGCCGACGCAGCCGCGCGACCTGGCCGCGCATCGTCGAGTAGGACTCCTCCGATCCCGCGACAACACCGTCCTCGAGCCCGTCGATGTGGGCCTCGAGCGTGGCCAGCGGGGTCCGCAGCTCATGGGCCAGGTCGGCGAGCAGCCGGGCGCGGCTGGACTCGGTCTCCGCGAGCCGGTCGGCCATGTGGGAGAACGACGTCGAGAGCGCTTCGAGCTCACTGGAGAACGGCTCCGTGGGCACCTCAACCAAGTACGTCCCGGCGGCGACGGTCTCGGCTGCTTCGGCGAGCTCCTCGACCGGGCGGGCGACCCGACGAACCAGGAACCAGGACACAAGTCCGGCTGCGAGCAGCGAGACGGCCATGGCGACGGTGATCGAGATCGCGAAGGCGGAGGTGAACGCCTGTTCGGCATGGTGTGTGACGTCCGGGGAGTCGACCCCAGTGCGGGCGAGGTGCTCGTGGAACAGCCCCGGTGCGACCAGGGTCGCGGTGAGCAGCAGGGTGAGGCCGCCGACCGCGATGACAAGTGCCTGCGCGGTCATGAGCCGGACAGCCAACCGCGGGCGGCGGCTCATCCGGTGCCCAGTCCGTAGCCGACGCCGCGCACGGTGCGCACGTACCGGGGCTCGTTCGCGTCGTCGCCGAGTTTGCGGCGCAGGTGCCCGACGTGGACGTCGACGAGGTGCTCGTCGCCGTACCAGTCCGCCCCCCACACCTCGTCGATGAGCTGCCGTCGGGAAAACGCCAACCGGGGTCGGGCCGCCATCGTGGCGAGGAGGTCGAACTCGGTACGAGTCAGCTCAACAAGGGTCCCAGCGACGGTGACCGTGCGGGCCTCCTCGTCGATGGCGAGGTCTCCGACGGTGGTCACCACATGGTTGACCGGTGCGGTCCGTGGCCGCCGGAGCATGGCCCGGACCCGGGCGATGAGCTCACGGGGGGAGAACGGCTTGACCAGGTAGTCGTCCGCGCCGACGGACAGGCCGACGATCTTGTCGACCTCCTCATCACGAGCGGTCAGCATGATGATGTACGCGTCGGTGAACTGCCGAACCCGCCGGCACACCTCGACTCCGTCGAACCCGGGCAGCATCAGGTCCAAGACGATGAGGTCGGGGCGGACGGCCTCCGCGAGTTCGACCGCCGACGGCCCGTCGTGGGCCTGGACGACGGTGAACCGTTCGCGTTCGAGATAGCCGGTCACGACGCCGGCCAGCGCGATCTCGTCGTCGACGACGAGCACCGTCAACTGCTCGACCATCGGGTCCTCCCGGGTGCACCTGGCGTCCCAGGAAGGCTATCTGCGGTCAAGGGCTCGCGGGTGTGTCGTGTGACCCGGAGTCCGCGGCCTGGCCCCCCAGCAGGCGTCGCAACTGGGCGTACTGCTCGGCATCGATCTCTCCCGACGCGAGGCGCCGGTCCAGGATTGCGCGTGGCGTCGGAGTCACAGATGCGCTCGAAGTCGTCGACGTGCGGCCGCCCAGGAATTTCACTGCCGCCCAGATGGCAACGCCAACGAGCGCGACCCAGAACAACATCATCACCGACATCACGACCCAGTTGCCAGCGTGCCACCCGTCGTTGTACCAACCCATCATGGCCGTCTCCTGACCTCGTCTTGGACCTCGAGTGTCGTCACCTCGGATAGAGGAACAGTCCTCCGGACCATGAAGGTTCGGTG
Organism: Actinopolymorphaceae bacterium; assembly: GCA_036786375.1. Taxonomy (GTDB): domain Bacteria; phylum Actinomycetota; class Actinomycetes; order Propionibacteriales; family DAIQRJ01; genus DAIQRJ01. The sequence continues at coordinate 163,331 of DAIQRJ010000002.1, read as the reverse complement.
AAGCCGAACTCCTTCATCGGACCTTCACTGTTCCTCGACGGCCCATGCACTCGAGCCCGGCACGTTTGGTTCCGTGGCGCACTCCGGCGCTGCGCATCCCGCTCTCGGAGGTCTCCTCGTGGCTCAGGTTGTCACTCGCCGTCAGGTCCTGCTCGGGCTGGCGGGCATCGGGGCCGTCGCCGGGTTGTCGGCGTGTGGGCGTGGTGGCGGCAGCCCGCCGGGTCCGGCAGTTGTGGCTCCTGCGGAGTCCGCAGGCCCGTCCAGCGGCCGGGTCCGTGACCTGACCCTGCGAGCACGTCCCGTACAGGTCGACCTGGGCGGCACGGTTGTGAACACGTGGGGGTACGGCGACACGCTGCCCGGCGCCGTGCTGCGCGCCACTGCCGGCGACCGGGTACGGATCGCGTTCACCAACGACCTGCCGACCGAGACCAGCGTCCACTGGCATGGTCTCGCGATCCGCAACGACATGGACGGCGTCCCGGCCGTTACCACCACCCCGACCCCCGCAGGTGGATCGACGTCCTTCGACTTCACCATTCCGCATGCCGGTACGCACTGGTTCCATCCGCACCACGGCATGCAGATGGACCGCGGACTGTACGCACCGTTCATCGTCGACGACCCGAACGAGTCTGGAGTCCACGACCACGAGTGGGTCGTCGTCCTCGACGACTGGACCGACGGTGTCGGCAAGTCGCCCGACCAGATCTACGCCGACCTTGTCGCCGCCGGCGGCGACTCCTCGAGCGGAACCACAGGGATGGGCGGTCACATGCGCGGTCCCGGGATGGGCGGGATGGATGGCGGTGACGTCGCCTACCCGCTCTATTTGATCAACGGCCGCGTACCCACCGACCCCGACGTCTTGACCGCAAAGCCTGGCCAGAAGGTCCGTATCCGGATCATCAACGCGGCCGCGGACACCATCTTCACGGTTGCCCTCGGTGGCCACGACCTCTCCGTGACGCACACCGACGGGTACGCCGTCACCCCGGTCACGACGAGCTCTCTGCGCCTGGGCATGGGCGAGCGGTACGACGTGATCGCGACCCTCGGCGACGGCATCTTCCCCTTCGTCGCTGCGCCCTACGGCAAGGCCGGGATCGCACGAGCTCTCGTGCGGACCGGTGCCGGCGCCGCGCCGGCCGAGTCCTTCCGACCCACCGAGGTGTCGGCGTTCCCGCTCACCGCCGACGCGCTGACCGCCGCACCGGGAACGGCGCTCGCGCAGCGCGACCCGGACACCGTTCAGGACGTCGCGCTCTCCGGAAGCATGCGGCCCTACGTGTGGACGATCAACGGCCGAACCTACGACCAGACCGTGCCGCTCACGATCAACCCCGGGCAGGCGGGGCGGCTGCGCATCACGAACATGTCGATGATGTCCCACCCGGTCCACCTGCACGGGCACACCTTCCAGCTCGGCCCGGCCGGCGGCAGTGGCGCCCGCAAGGACACCGTCCTCGTGCCCCCGATGGGTGCGGTCAACGTCGACCTCGTCGCCGACAATCCCGGGCAGTGGATGGTCCACTGCCACAACGCGTATCACGCGGAGGCCGGGATGATGACCCGTCTCGAGTACGTGTCCGCCTGAACCTGCACGGGCTGACGCGGCGGTGCGACACAGGCCAGATCATCGTGCGTACCTTCGTCGACCCGGCCGCCTCGACACCCACGCCGAGCCCGTCGGCGGCGTCGTAGTGATCGTCGGAGTCGCCATGGTCACGCTGGGGATCGGATCCGGACGCGCCTCGGACGAAGGCCTGACCGGGTCGCGTCGGCCGTATGACGCCGTATGGAGGAGCGTGGCCACTCTGCCCGCGTGGTTCGATGGGTTATCAGTCGAATCGATGAGAGGTCGACCAGTGGAGTACGAGGTTCTCGATGCCGATCAGCGTGAGCACTTTCTCGAGAAGGGTTTCGTGCGCGTCCCCGGTTGCTTCACCCGGGACGCCGCCGCCGAGCTCACCGCGTCGGTGTGGGCCCGGCTCGGCTATGACCCGGATGACCAGAGCACGTGGGTGGAACCGTCGATCCACATGCCGACCCATCACCATCTCGACGTCGAGCAGTTCGCGCCGCGGGCGTGGCAGGCCGCCTGTGAGCTCGTCGGCGGTGCCGATCGCATCCAGCGGCCGTTCGCGTGGGGCGACGGCTTCATCGTCAACCTGCACGAGGGTGCCGACCGCCCGTGGGAGGACGCGTCGGCTACCTCGCCCGGCTGGCACAAGGACGGCGACTTCTTCCGGCACTTCCTCGACTCACCCGAGCAGGGGCTGCTGACGCTGGTGCTCTGGTCGGATGTCGAGCATCAGGGCGGCGCCACGTTCGCGGCCGCGGACTCGGTCGGGCCGATCGCGCGGTTCCTCGCCGACCGCCCCGAAGGTGTCCTTCCGGGTGCGTTTTCGGCGGCTGGGATCATCGATTCGTGCAGCGACTTCGCCGAGGCCACCGGTGAGATCGGCGACGTCTACCTGCTGCACCCGTTCATCCTGCATGCGAAGGCGCAGAACGTGCTCCGCCACCCGAGGCTGATCACCAACCCGCCCGTCCACCTGGCTGAGCCGATGCGGTTCGACAGGGAGGATCCTGCCGAGCACTCTCTTGTCGAACAGGCGGTCCTGCGTGGCCTGGGCGTCGAGAGTTACGACTTCGAACCGACCCACCCGCGCGAATCGATCGTCCCGGAACGGGTTCGTCGTCAGGCTCGGATGAAGGAGCAGGAACTGGCACGCCTCGGCGCGACCGGCTGACACTGCCGAGAGCTACTTCAAGAGCAGCTCGGCGAGCGTGCCGTGCCACCAGTTCTCGACCTCATCCGGGCTCCACCCGCACTCGCGAATCGCGATGTCGAAGCTCTCGAGCGAGACCATGACGGCGTAGATGGCGATTGCCCTGTCGGTATCGATCCCGGCACGCCACACCGCTGCCGGCCAGGATGAGAAAACGGCCCTGCGCTGGCTGTCGCCGCGGCTTCGGCCTTCGTCGTAGGCCGTCCCGAGCTCTGGATGCTGCCGACGGCCCTCGCCCAGGATCCGGATGACGTCGCCGCCGCGTTCGAAGAGCCGCCGGTCGAACGCGACGAAGGTACGAACCTGCTCGACGGGGTTGCCGGGCCGCTCCCGCAGTTCGGTCACAGCCTGCCCGACGTTGGCGCTGTGCTCCGCGGCGTCGATGAGTGAACTGGCCAGGCCCGCTTTGCTTCCGATCCCTCTGCGAATGGGGATGTGGCAACGCGGCCGCGAAGGCCACCCCCTGTCTGTCAGCATGGGGTGACGCACCGGTTGGTGCGTAATCATCGAGCGAAGGCGGGGAGATGAGTTCCCTGCAATGACGGTCCTGACCACAGGTTCCAGGCGGCAAGGTCGATCCGCTTTGAGATCCAGCGGGGCGATGTGCTCGTGAGCCGCGCTGACGCCACGGACTACGTCGTTGCGCCGGTGTTCGTCAGGACGACGAGGCCGCTGTCGCTGCTCAGTGACAAGAGCAGGAGACTCATCCCGACGGCGAGTACCGACCGCTCCTGGTTGGCCACGGTTTCTCGGGGCTTGTAGCACTCGAAGCCAGGCGTCCAGGCTTGCGACAGGAACGAAGGATTCGATGCGCAACATCTCGCAGTCGTCGCTGTTGAGTGTCGAGGTTGCTCTTGCCGACGCTCAGCAGCAACGTGATGTGGTCGACCGTGCGGCTGTCATTGAAGACCGCGCCAGTCATCTGCAGGCGGAGTTGTCGAACACGCCGATCCGCAGACAGAGCCTCAAGCGGGCGCTCGTGGCACGTGTTTTCTCAGGTCGGCCCGCGTGACGGCTACCGAGCGGCCCGGCCGCGCCTTCCGCATGGCCTTTGCTCGCCGTCCGGTTGAGGCGATGGCCGACCGGCGGTCGTTCGAGCGCGGGCTGCTCTACGCCGCCAACGGCCGGGTCGGCAAGCGCAGTGTGGCCGAGTCGAGCGTGAAGGCCGAGGTGCGCGGCGCGGCTTCGTACCAGGTAAAGCTCTGGCTCGATAACGGTCGCCCGGACTTCGACTGCTCGTGCCCGGTCGGGATGGACGGCAGGTTCTGCAAGCACGCCGTCGCGCTCGCGCTCGTTGTGACCGATGCCGTGGCTGATCCGGACCGACGAGCCGAGGCCGTGATCGACATCCGCGAGTACCTCACAGGTCTCGACCACGACGCGCTGGTGGACCTGCTCGTCGAGCGCGCAGCGGAGGACGACGTGTTTGATGCGCGTTTGCGGATGGCCGCGGCGCGCGCGACAGCGGGAGCCCCGCCGATCGACGTGTTCCGGCACGCCCTCGACGAGGCGTTCATGGTGCGCGATTACGTCGACTACCGCCACATGTACGACTACGCGAGCACGATCGACTCCGCGTTGGACTCGCTGCGGGAGCTGCTCGACGACGGTCACGCAGAGGCGGTCATCACCCTGGCCGAGCACGCCATCGACCGGGCCGAGGACGCGCTGGGCTACGTGGACGATTCCGATGGCTACATGTCCGGCATCGCCGAACGGCTTCAGGAGCTGCATCGCGACGCCTGCGCCGTGGCCAAGCCGGAGCCCGTCGCGCTGGCCCGCACGCTCTTCGAGCGGGAGCGACACTCCGGTGACCTCGACGTCTTTTACAACGCCGCAGGCACGTATGCCGACGTGCTCGGCGCTGAGGGCATCGCTGAGTATCGGCGGCTGGCGAAGGCGGAGTGGGATGCCCTGCCACCTCTGGGGCCGGGGCAGGAAGAACGCAGCTACTCCTCACGAAGGTTCCGGATCACCCAGATCATGGAGACCCTCGCCGAGCTGACCGGCGACGTCGATGCCGTGGCCGATGTGCTCGCGCGCGACCAGTCGTCGGCTTACCAGTTCGTCCGCATCGCTGAGCTCTACACGAAGGCGGGGCGGTACGACGATGCGCTGGCGTGGGCGGAGAAGGGTCTGGCGCTGCACGGTGGGTCGGACTCGCGGCTGGTCGAGGCTGCCGCCGAGGAGTACCACCGTGCCGGTCGCGGCGAGGACGCCGTACGGATCGCGTGGGATGCCTACGACGCCTCGCCGGCGTTGCACACCTACCGTCAGCTCTCGGAGCAGGCGTCGCGAGCCGGGCTGTGGTCGGACTGGCACGACAAGACGATCACTCTCCTGCGGGAGCGCATCGCGAAGGGTCAGCGCAAGCCCGCACGCGGGCGCGTCAGTCAGCGGGCGGAGCGGGGACCCGACGGCTCCACGCTGGTCGAGGTGCTCCTGTACGACGGAGACGTCGAGCTGGCATGGGCGGAGGCGAGCGCAGCCGGATGCCGGCGCGACCTCTGGCTCGAGTTGGCCCGGCGCCGCGAGGGGGAGCACCCGCTGGAGGCGATCCCGATCTGGCAGGGTGAGATCGAGCGGGTCATCGATGCCAAGAACAACCGCGCGTACGCGGAGGCGGTCGATCTCATCGTGCGGGTGCGACGGCTGCTGATCGCGGCGGATCGCGCGGCCGACTTCCCGCCGTACCTCGCGAAGCTGCGCACGACGCACAGGCCCAAGCGCAATCTCATGAAGCTGTTCGACGAGCGGAGCTGGTAGGTGTCTGACGCGAGGCGACTGGTCGACAAGCTGCGGTGCGGTCGTACTGCGACGTGCTGCGCGACGACCGTGTCTCGACGATCACCAATCTCGGTGGTCATGCCTATCTGCGCTTTTCAACAAGGTGTCTGCCGCTCGTCGCCGCAGTGATCCCGGCCGGCGATGGGGTCTTCGAGGACGTCCGGGCCGAGGTCGTGACCCTCCCCAAGCCCCGAAGCGGGGGCGCGAGCCGTCCGACACCGTGTACGTGGTGCGGATGCGTTGGCGTCTGGGCGGCGCGCCGTGACCTCCAACGGTTCCCGCGCTCACGCCCATGATCCCTCGATTGCGAAGGGATCATGGGCCATGGCGGATCAGTTGGTCTTGAGAGCATGATCGATCCATGGGGAGCCGTGACGAACTGCGCTCGATGCTGATCGGCTTCCGTGTCTCGGCGGCGTTGAGTGTCGCAGCCGACCTCGGGCTCTCCGACCAGCTGGCTGGGGGACCACGCACGGCTTCTGACCTGGCCGACGCTTTGTCCGTCGACAAGGACACACTCAAGCGGTTACTGCGGGCCGCTTGCCACCGTCGGGGTGTACGCCGAGACCGACGAGGGTGCGTTTGCCAACACCAGCCTCGGTGCGGGACTGCGCACCGACGTGCCAGGGACCATGCGACCCCTCGCCCGAACCCTTCAGGATCCGGCCCTGTGGTCTGCCTGGGGCCACCTCGGCCACAGCGTGCGCACGGGTGACAACGCGTTCGAGGCGCTGCACGGGATCGACGTCTGGACGCACCGAGAACGCCTGCCGGAGCAGAACGCGATCTTCAACGCCAACATGGCAGCGCTCAGTTCGCTCGTCGCCGACGCGGTCGCGGACGCGGACGCGTACAACTTCTCCGGACTGTCGAGCGTTGTCGACGTCGGCGGCGGACAGGGTGTGCTGCTCGAGGCTGTGCTTGCCAAGAATGAACACCTCACCGGAACGGTCTTCGACCAGGCGCACGCGGTGGCTGCGACACCGACACCCGGGGCGACGGATTCGGTCGCATCCCGCTGGGCCGCTGTGAGCGGCAGCTTCTTTGAATCGGTTCCACCTGCGGACGTACAGATCCTCAAGGCAATCCTGCACGACTGGCCGGACGACCGGTGCGTCGAGATCCTGCGCACTTGCGGTCGGGCGCTGCGCGAAGGCGGCGTAGTCCTGGTCGTCGAGATGGTCCTCGGCCGGCCTGGTCACGAGGTCGAGGCAGCATTCTCCGATCTCAACATGCTCGTGCTGCCGGGCGGCCGGGAACGAAGCGAGCAGGAGTTCGCAATGCTCTTCGACGCGGCCGGCCTCTCCCTGACCAGGGTCGTTCACACACGTACTCAGGTGTCGATCCTCGAGGCGAAGGCCCAGGTCCAGGCCCAGCCAACGTCGCCCGGGCGGCTCGCCAGCGGCTAGCGCGGGTGCGAGCGTGGACTGGGCCTGGCCCGGTGCCAGGCTCAGCGGCCCGCCCCGAGGCTCGAACCCTGGCAGGGCGTGCTCCTCGCGGTTGGCCTTGCCGATCCAGTGGATCCGAGCATCGAGCACGGACATGGCCTCGGCGCCCGCGGCAGGCGGCCGGCGCCGGTCAGTCTGATCCCGGCGTCGCCGACCCGGTCGAGCAGCCGAGCAAAAGGCGGACAGCGGACTCGACCTCGGCACCCGCTCGAGCAGTTGCTCCAAGGACTCACCGATGTGTGCGCCGCCAACCTCAGGTGACCGCCCCGCGCGCTGAGGCGGTCAACAAGGCAGCATGGCAGTTGGCGGAACCTGACCCGCTACCCGCTCCCGCGATGGCGCGTCGAGAGGCTCGACGTAGCAGCTTGACGGCGGTGCCGGGCGGGCGTACAACGGCGAGAACCGTTCATTCGGGGGCCCGATACACAGTCGGCGGTCGGCCGTCGACGTGGGGAGCATGTCATGGCCATTGCAGTAGTGATGGACTTCAACGGAGCCACGTTGGAGCAGTACGACCAGGTCATCGAGAAGATGCACTTCTCGCCAGGCGCCCCCGGTGCACCCGGGGGCATGTTCCACTGGTGCGCCGCGAGCGAGCACGGGGTCCGCGTCACCGACGTCTGGCAGACCCGCGAACAGTTCGACGCGTTCGCCCAGGAGCAGATCGGCCCGATCACCGCCGAGGTCGGTATGCCTGGGCCGCCTGAGATGACGTTTTACGACGTCCACAACTACCTCACAGCCGGAGCGTCGTGATGTCTGCCAACAAGGACACCATCCGGCGCATGTTCAGCGACATCATCAACGACGGGAAGCTGGACCTGGTCGACGAATTGTTTGATCCCGAGTTCACCAGCGAAACACCGCAGGGCACGCTTGACCGCGACGGTTTCAGAGGATATGTCGCCGCCTGGCGTTCTGGATTTCCCGACATCCACTGTGAGGTTGACGACCTGATCGAGGAAGGGAACCACGTCGCCTGGTCGGTCCGCGCTACAGGCACCCACAAGGGCGAATTCATGGGCATCGCCGCGACCGGCAATGCCGTTGACTTCGACAGTCTGAACATCGGCGAGTTCCGCAACGGAAAAGGCTACCGCCACAAGGTGCTGATGAACGACATGAAGATGATGTCTCAACTCGGGATCAAACCCGACGCAGGATAGCGATCCGGTCACCGGGACTCGGTTCGTCGGCTGACCTCACCAGTGGTGTGCCCACCGCGGATGGGTGACCGTGGCTTTCGCCGGCGATGGCCGGTGACCGCTACCTGATGCCGGTATCCACGTGCAGAGCGACGTCGACAGAATCCTGGTCGGGGACTTTGACCTGGACGGGCTTGGAGAAGGTCGGCATACCGCTGTCGACAACCGGCCGCACGCCGAATCCGCCGCGAGCAACGGCCACGTCGAAGCGGCCCGCGGAATCGGTGCGAGTTTGCCGGACGGACCCGTCAGCAGCGCTCACGCGGACCACAATCCCGGGCACTCCTCGGATGCCGGACTCCGGCTTCGACACAGGCGCCTGCTCCCCGCATGCCGCGAGTAGGACCACCAGTGCGGACACGATCGTCGAGCGCTTCATGTCGGTTGGACGACGGTTGCAGTGGCCGGGTTCCTGCCTCGCCCGAGGGCTCAGCGGGGGAGTAGCGGGCGTCTGCTGGTTACAAGCCGCCCCAACCGCTGTCTCGACGACGGTGGATCCGGGTCGGCGGTACTCGGGATTGTGGTAGCCGAACCCGGCGCCGGCGTCCGCACGTTCTCCACATAGTCGTGCAGAGGCGGGATCTGCCGGACGACGAGCGCACCGGCGACGAACACGGCCGCCGCCGCGAGACCGAGCAAGAGGCCGGTGAGGATCGGCCGGCGCATCGCACCCCGGAACGGGATGTAGCCCAGATGCAACGGCCCGGACGCGAACCCGCCGACAGCCCAGGTCACCGCCAGCGCGAACCTGAGCGGATAGAAGATCGTGTCGCCGGGCCGCGCTGCGAGCGAGAAGCCGAGCAGGACGGCCCCGATGACGAGCACGATCGCGATGACGATCCGGCGCCGCCGGAACCGCTCGTCCGGCTCCTGGTGATCGCGGTCGACCTTGTCGATCAGCGCCCGCCCCAGGGCGCGCTCGAGTCGCGTCTGCCGCGAGCTCATCGAGATGCGGTACCCGACGCGGCGGCGGCACGCTGTGCTTCGGCCCCTTCCGCCAGTGCCAGTCGCACCGCCTCGTCGTAGCCGATGCACTCGCCGGGCACGACGTCGGTGATCGCGTGGTCACGCACGATCACCTCGTTCGCCATCGAGTCCACCAGGTTGCGCGCGGTTGCGATGTCGACGTCGGTGACCAGCGCGAGCCTGGATCTCCCACGAGATACCGCCGTGCCCGATCACGACCGCCGCCCCCAGCACGGTGACCGGCACGCCGCCCTCGGCGAGCAGATGCTCGACCTCGCGCCTGGAGCGCAGATGCTTTGAGAGTCCGCCGTCGTCGACACCGAGGCCGCCGAGATAGACGATCCGCTCGAGACCGGCGTCCGCCGCGGCCTTGGCGAAGCGACGAGCCGCGTCGGCGTCCCGGTGCTCGAAGTCCGCCGATTCCAGCGAGTGCACGAGGTAGTAGGCCGCGTCGACCCCGTCGAGCGCGGCGGCCAGACTGTCGGCATCGGCCAGATCGCCGAACACCGGCGTCCCGGCACTCCGGTAGCTCGCCGGATGCCGCACCGGGTCTGGTGGTGACCGGCAAGGGGGACTGACCCGGCGGCTCGCGCTTCGGCATCGGCATCGGCATCGGCGTCGGTGTCAGCGGTAGGCGCCGATGCCGAGATAGATCGCCAGACCGAGACCGCACGCCCCGATCGCCATCCGCAGTCCGGTGGCCGAAACACGACGGACGATCCGAGGGCCGATGCGGCCACCGACGAGGAATCCGATCGCCAGTGGCAGCGCGGACAGCCACGCCACGTGGCCGAACAGGACGAACCCGGTCGCGGCGACCAGGTTCGCCGACCCGAGGAGGACGTTCTTGATGGCGTTGCTGCGGGGGAGGAGTTCACCGGTGGCGAGCAGGACCAGTGCGAGCAGCAGGACGCCGGCGGCTGCGCCGAAGTAGCCGCCGTAGACGCCGATGCCGAACGTCGCCGCGATCAGCCACCAGCTGTCCCGGCTCGGTGCGGCCGGCCCGCCGTGGTGAGCGGCGAGGTCGGCCGGCCGGTGTCGGATCATCACGGCGACCGAGGCGAAGGCGATCAGCGCCGGCACGAGCTTCTCGAACGCGTTCGATGGTGTGCGGATCAGCAGGTAGGCGCCGAGCGTGCCACCGGCCACCGCGGCAGGGACGAGCCTGCGCAACCGCGGTGCCTGATCGCGCAGTTCGGGACGTGAGGCGCTGACCGACCCGACGCTGCTGAACACCAGCGCGACGGTGTTCGTGACGTTGGCGGTGATCGGCGGCAGCCCGGCCGCAAGCAGGGCCGGGTAGCTGATCAGCGAGGCGAGCCCGGCGATGCTGCCGGTAAGCCCGGCACCGATGCCGGCGACCACGAGAAGAACGAACGTGGTCACCCCGGCATCATGTCCGACCGCGAGGGTTGCGCGGTCGGGCGTCCGTCAGCAGGGACTGATCAGCGGGGACGGGTTAACGCTTCTCGCGCCACGTCCGCTCGAACGGCAGCCGCCAGGCGTGCGGGGCGATCAGCTGGTGGATGGCGTTCGGGCCCCACGTGCCGGGCGCGTACGGCTTGACCGGCGGCGGGTCCTCGAGCAGCGGGATCGACCGCTCCCACAGGCTCTCGATGCCGTCGGCGGTGGTGAACAGCGTGTGGTCGCCGCGCATCGCGTCGAGGATGAGCCGCTCGTACGCCTCGAGGACGTCACCGGCGTGGTCGGTCTCCTGGGTGGAGAACTGCATGCTCAGCTTGTCGAGCTTCATCCCGGGGCCGGGCCGCTTGCCGTAGAACGACAGCGACACCTTCGACGAGTCGGCCAGATCGAAGGTCAAGTGGTCGGGGCCGGCCGAGCCGACACCGGAATTGGCCGGGAACATCGTCCGCGGCGCCTCCTTGAACGCGACCGAGATGATGCGCATCCCCTCGGCCATCCTCTTGCCGGTCCTCAGGTAGAACGGCACGCCGGCCCAACGCCAGTTGTCGATGCCGGCCCGCAGCGCGATGAACGTCTCGGTGTCGGAGTCGCGGGCGACGCCGTCCTCGAGGCGGTACCCGCTGAACTGGCCGCGCACCACGTCGCGCGGATCGATCGGGAGCATCGATCGGAAGACCTTGTTCTTCTCCTCGCTGATCGACCTCGGTTCGAGGGCCGTCGGGGGCTCCATCGCGACGAAGGCCAGGACCTGGAGGAGGTGGGTGACGACCATGTCCTTGTAGGCGCCGGTCGACTCGTAGAAGCCGGCCCGCCGGTCGAGTCCGAGCGTCTCCGGGATGTCGATCTGGATGTGGTCGATGAAGTTGCGGTTCCAGATCGGCTCGAAAAGGCCGTTCGCGAACCGGAACGCGAGGATGTTCTGGGCCGCCTCCTTGCCGAGGAAATGGTCGATGCGGAAGATCTGCTCTTCGGCGAACGTCTCGTGCACCTGACTGTTCAGGGCGATCGCGCTGACCAGGTCGGTTCCGAACGGTTTCTCCATGACCACCCGCGCCTTGCTGACCAGGTTGGCGTCGCGGAGCATCGACATGACCGCGAGCGCGGCCTTGGGCGGCACGCTCAGGTAGTGCAGCCAGTTCACGTCCGGACCGAGCTCCGCCTCGGCGAGCGCGACCTCCGCGGCCAGTGCGACCGGGCCCGCGCTCTGCGGCACATAGGTGAGCCGCTTGGCGAAGGTGTCCCACTGCGCGTCGGTGATCGGATGGCTGCCGAACTCGTTGACGGCTACCCGCGCGAAGGCCCTGAACTCCTCGTCGTCGAGCGGTTCGAGCGAGCTGCCGACGACGCGGAAGTCAGGCGCGAGGGCTGAGGCCACCAGGTGCGCGAGGCCGGGTAGGAGCTTGCGCCGCGCCAGATCCCCGGTCGCGCCGAAGAGCACGACGACGTGGGGCTTGATCTGCTCCGAGCCGTCACGGGCCGACCGCGCACCGAGGGCGGGATAGGAGATCGTCTGAGGTGAGTTGTCGGCCACGGCACCGATCTTCGCACCACCGAGGTACCCCCGGACAGGCGTCGGGAACACCGGGACCGTCGGGCGGATCACACAACGTCCGGCGTCGACTTCGAAGCTCCCGGGCACGCCTCTCCGGCCGTCGGAACGGCTGCGCTCAGCCCGCCAGCAGGTCGGCGTACTCGGGATGACGCCGGATGAAGGTGGCGATGTAGGGGCACACCGGATCGATGCTGAGCTGCCGTGCCCGGACGTCGTCGAGAGCCGCCTTCGCCATCACCCCGGCCACACCGCCGCCCTGCCGGCAGGGCAGGACTTCGGTGTGCGTCATCGCCAACACCGTGCTGTCGGCTCGCGTCGTGTAATCGATGAGGCCGAGGTAGTCGGCACCGTCGCGGATGCGGTATCGCGAGCCGTCGACATCGTTCTCGACGGTCAGGCCGGTGCCGGGATCGGTCGTCAGCAGCAGCGGTGACCTCATTCCGCCAGCCTAAGCCGCGCCGCTCACCGGCGATCCGGCGTCGGCCCGCCGGTCGTCGGCGCGCCACTGATGCGCCATGGTCAGGGCGATCCGGGCGAAGTCGGTGGCATCGATGCGGAACAGGCCACGTCTGAACGGGTAGCCCCACTGCTTCTTGTCGATCACGAACGTCAGGTCGTCGAGCATCGGGCGGACGTCGGCGGCCGCGCATGGCTCCCACCGCACCTGTCGCCGCCACGGCTCGACATCGGGACCCAGCCGCACCTGGTACGGCTCGTCGTCGGTGATGACCCCGAGCGCGGTGAAGGCCTGCACGGCCGCGCCCGCCCGCATGCCCTCCCGTGGGGAGTACATGACGATCCAGTCGCCGCGGCGCAGCCAGCGCAGCCGCGTCGGCGCGCCGTGATCAGCCTGCACGAACCCGCCGGCCACCCCGATGCCCACGTGCTCGAGCGAGACGGTGTTGATCCAGAACCGCTGCACGACCGGCTCGACCGCCTCGGCGGTCGGATCGGCTGCGTCGGCTGTGTCGGTGTCGCCCTCGGTGTGGTCGCTGTGCTGGGCCATGTCGGTCTCCCTTGCCGTGCACGGGCGCTGCTGCCGGTGCGATACGACGAGAGTCGCCGCGGCCACCGACAGTCGTGATCGGGGCTGTGGACGAGATCACCTTCGGCCGGGCTGTGGACGACAACGAAGCGCCGGCACGGGCGGCGTCCACCCGTGCCGGCGCTTCGTTGTCGGTGTTCGGTGTTCGTGTTCGAGTCGGGTTCGCGACTACTTGACGTCGAGACGCTGGCCGACGTAGATGCGGTTCGGGTTGTGGATCCGGGGCTTGTTCTTGGCCCAGACCTTCTTCCAGCCACCGGCCACGTGCTTCTTGTGGGCGATCCTGGCGAGGGTGTCGCCGTGCACGACCTTGTAATCGAGCTTGACGGTGCTCGTCTTGGACTTGCCCGTGTCCTTCGACTTGGGCTTGTGCTTCGTCTTCGTCTTCGTGGTGGTCGTGCCGGTGTCTGCACCACCGTTGGCGCGGGTCAGGCCGGCCTTGCGACCGCACACCGGCCAGGCGCCGGGGCCCTGGCTCTTCAGGGTCTTGTGCGCGATGGTGATCTGCTCGGCCTTCGACGCACCGTTCGCGTTGTTGGCGTACTTGCCGCCGCCGTAGGCCTTCCAGGTGCCGTGGCTGAACTGCAGGCCGCCGTAGTAGCCGTTGCCGGTGTTGATCTTCCAGTTGCCGCCGGACTCGCACCGGGCGACGCGGTCCCAGACGGAACCGGTTGCGTTGGCAGGTGTGGTGGTGAGAGCGAGCGGGGCGATGGCGAGCGCGCTCGCGATCACCGAACCCGCGACGACGCGGGCTCTCCGGCTGGTGGTGGAGGGCTTCGTGTGGCGCCCGGGGGACAGGGACGTGAACAGCATGGTGTCTCCGATCCACCGCGTCCGGGGTTAGCTGTCGGGTTCGGGCGATCGGTGCCCGGCCGTTCCGCAGCGGCAGCTGCGGGGCGGCTTCACCCCAAGTCTCTTGCGGGACCTCATGGTGGGTCCCCCGGCCCCGTCACAGGGACTGTCGGAGTGTCGGCGCCGATCGGACGGGGTTACGCGGTATAAGCGCCGTGACCGGTCTTCGACCGGACGAGGAATCACGTTACGTCCCGGATCGGGACTTGAGAAGAGCACAGGGGCGCCGATCGCGCCATATTCGGCACGGTCGACACCCCTGTTCTGACGCTGTGGATCAGCTGATTGCGGTCAGCGAACGTCGAGTGCCTGACCGACGAGAATCAGGTTCGGATCGGCGACGCGTGCGCCGTTCCGGTCGTACACGGCGTGCCATCCGCCGCGGATGTGTGCGGACGCGGCGATCCCGGCGAGGGTGTCGCCTGCCTTGACGCGGTACTCGGCGAGGCCGTCACCCTTGTTCGTTCCGTGCGCGGCGGGCCGGGTAGTGACGGACCGACTGTCGGAGTCACGGTCGGACGCCTTGCGGTCAGACGCCTTGTGGTCGGACTTCGACGAGCTCTTCGTCGAGGGCGAGCCGGTCGAGGACGAGCTCTTCGTCGAGGACGAGCTCTTCGACGACGTGTCACCGGTGACGCTGGCGCCGCCGGTCGACTTCGTCAGGCCGGCCTTGGGACCGCAGACGGGCCAGGCGCCCGGGCCCTGGCTGGCGAGCGTGTGCTTGGCGATGGCGATCTGCTGCGCCTTCGTCGCGAGGTCTGCCCGCGAGGCGTACTTGGCGCCGCCGTAGGCACGCCACGTGCTGTTCGTGAACTGCACCCCACCGTAGAAGCTGTTCCCGGTGTTGATGCTCCAGTTGCCACCCGACTCACAGGCGGCGACGCGGTCCCAGACGGATCCGGCAGCCTGCGCCGGTGCGGCGCTGAGTGCGAGCGGTGCCGCGACGACTGCGGTGGCAGCCACGGTCGAGGCGATGATGCGGCCACGCGTGATGCTCGGCTTGCGGTGGCGGCCTGGCTTTGAGCCCCTGAAGGCACGACTGAAGAACATGGATCCTCCCGATCCGACGCGTCCGGGGTTAGCTGTCGGGTTCGGGCGATCGGTGCCCGGCCACCGTCGGGAACATGCCCGGCTCGATGACTTCACCCCAAGTCCCCTGCGGGACGGATGTCTTTCAGGACCACGAAAGTGGGTCCCCCGGCCCCGTCCTGAGGACTTGTGGGATCACGACCGGACGGGGTTCGGCGCTGTGTGACCGGCCAGGAGTGAGACCTGACCACTGACGAACGTACGTAGCGAGCCGCCCGGCGCCAAACCGGTCTTCAGGTGGCACTCAGCTGCCCGTGGCGCATGCGGCGGTGCTCTGCACGGTCTGGCGACCGACGTCCAGGGCACCCGTTGACGCCAGAGCCACGGCGGTCGCGGGTGCTCAGGACGCCGGTATACAAGGGCGATCCGGCCGTTCGGTGCGCCTGGGAAGGCCGGGTCGGGGTGGGGCCACGACGAGGTGCAGACCCGGGCCATCATGGGCCCATGGCGGCGCATCGGTGGACCCTCGCGGAGTTGCGCTCTGTGGGCCAACTCACGGCCGGCGACGCCGCAAACCGGGGCAGGTTGTCGGTTCGGGTCCGATTCGCCCGACTTCGGTCGCGTGACCTTCTGATCGCCCAGTCCGCCGTCGGCGCCGCGGCCGCATGGTTCATCGCGCACGACCTGATCGGCCACGCCGCGCCGTTCTTCGCGCCCGTCGTGGCGGTCATCGTGGCCAGCAACTGCGGCGCGGGTTCGAGGTCACCGTCGGCGTCGCGATCGGCATCGCCATCGGCGATCTGTTCCGGGTCTGGGCCGGCGTCGGCTGGTGGCAGGTCGGGGTGGTCGTGACGGTCGCCATGGCGCTGGCGCTGCTGGCCGGCGCGGGACAGCTGATGATCACCCAGGCCGGCGTGCAGTCGATCGTGGTCATTACCGTCGTCGGCCCCAATGGAGCGTTCAACCGATGGCTCGACGCCGTCATCGGAGGCATGGTCGCGCTGGTGCTGGCGCTGGCTGGTGCTGGCGCTGGTGGTGCCGTCCCGGGCGACGGCGCGGCCGCGCGAGCTCGCGGGTGCCCTGCTGTATGAGATGGCCGCCATCCTCGACGAAACCGTCGGCGCGCTCACCGCTGCCGACGAGCAGGGTGCCGATCGGGTCCTGGCGCGGGCCCGCGACACCGAGTCGCTCACCGGCGAGCTGTCCGCGGCCGTCACCGAGGGGGTCGGCGCGGCCCGGCTGCCGGTGCTGTGGCGGCGGCGTGGGCGGGGGAGTGCCGACGCCGCGGCCAGATCTCCCGGCTGACCCCGCCGCTGGACCGGGCGACACGCAACGTCCGCGTCCTCGTCCGGCGGTCCGCGGTGTCGATCTGGCGTGGCGAACAGATGCCGGCCGGCACGGTGGAGCTCATCCGCCGGCTGCGCCACAGCGCCGCGGCGATGGCCGACGACCTCGCGGCGCACCGCGGCCTGGACGGGCACCGGGCCGATCTCACCGCGATCGGGGTGGCCAGCTCGGCTTACGACCTGACCCCGACGCTGTCGACGACGGTGGTGCTCGCGCAGATCCGCTCGCTCGTCGTCGACCTCGCCGAGGTCACCGGACTCGACGCCGCCACCGCGCGGGACGCGGTGCCGCCGATCCCAACCGACTGACCCGGACCGGCTTCGCGCATCGGGCGTCAGGCGTCGATCTGTGGCTTGCCGTCCTCGGCCCACAGCGTGTGGAACGTCCCCGGTCCGTCGTTGCGCTTGTAGGTGTGCGCGCCGAACAGATCCCGCAGGCCCTGGATCAGCGAGGCGGGCAGCTGCCCGGCACGAAGCCCGTCGTAGTAGGCCAGGGCCGAGGCGAAGCCCGGTGCCGGGATCCCGGACGAGGCAGCTCCGGCCACGACTCGGCGCCAGGCGTCCTGACCTGCGCCGACGGCCTCGACGAAGTACGGGTCGACGAGCAGCGACGGGAGGTCGGGGGTGGCAATGTAGGCGTCGGAGATCCGGTCGAGGAAGCGGGCCCGGATGATGCAGCCGCCGCGCCAGATCCGCGACACAGCGGCCCGGTCGATCTCCCAGCCGTACTCCTTCGCGGCGGCCTCGATCATGTCGAAGCCCTGCGCGTACGCGACGACCTTCGAGGCATACAGGGCGGCCCGGACGTCGTCGATGAAGCCCTGCTTGTCCTGCACCGTCCACGGCTGCGAGGCACCGGGCAGGTCGCGCGCGGCGACCCGCTGCTCGGCGTGCCCGGACAGCGCGCGGGCGAAGACCGCCTCGGCGATCCCCGACACCGGGGTGCCCAGATCGAGCGCGGACTGGACGGTCCAGCGTCCGGTCCCCTTCTGCTCGGCCTGATCCAGGACGACATCGACGAACGGCTTGCCCGTCTTCGCGTCGACGTGACCCAGGACGGTGGCGGTGATCTCGATCAGGTAGGACTCGAGGTCGCCGGAGTTCCAGGACGTCATCACCTCGGAGATCTCGGCGGGGGACAGGCCGGCCGCCTTACGGAGCAGGTCGTAGGCCTCGGCGATGAGTTGCATGTCGGCGTACTCGATGCCGTTGTGCACCATCTTCACGAAGTGCCCGGCACCGTCGGCCCCGACCCGGATGCAACACGGGTCACCCTGGGCGACGGCGGCGATAGAGGTGAGGATCGGGCCGACCGACTCCCATGCCTGCGCGGACCCGCCGGGCATGATCGACGGCCCGTTCAGAGCGCCCTCCTCGCCACCGGAGATACCGGTGCCGACGAAGTGGATGCCCTTCTCCGCCAGGGCTTTCTCACGCCGGCGGGTATCTGCGAAGTGCGCATTCCCGCCGTCGAGGATGATGTCGCCGTCGTCGAAGACGCCGACGAGCTCGTCGATCACGGCGTCCGTGCCGGGGCCGGCCTGCACCATGATGATCGCCTTGCGCGGCCGCGCGAGGGCAGCAGCGAACTCCGCGATCGACGTGGTGGGAACGAAGTCGCCCTCGGATCCGTGGTCGGCGACGAGGGAGTCGGTGCGCGACTGGGTGCGGTTGTGGAGCGCCACCGTGTACCCGTGGTGGGCGAGGTTGCGCGCGAGGTTGCGGCCCATCACCGCCAGGCCGGTGACACCGATGGACGCGGTGGCTTCTGCTGACATGGCGGTCTCCTTCAGAGCTTGAGGATTCTAGGGTCCCGACGACGATCGACGGTCATTCTCGTGCATGGCGGGGTCGGGGACGAGAGCCGGGCCCGCCGGTTGGGGCAGACCGTCAGCCGGACGGGTCAGCCGGGGCAGGATGCGGCGGTCTGTTTCTCCTCCTGCAACGTCGCGCAGACCTCGTCGCCGAGCCGGCTCCCGTCGACCGCACCGATCCAGCGGGCGCGGACACGGCCGGCGGAGTCGACGAGCAGCGTGCTGGGAACCGCCGCGGCGGGCACGATCGCACCCCAGCGGGCCGCCTTCGCCCCGTTCGGATCGGCCAGGCTGGGCAGGTCGAACCCGGTGGCGGACAGGAAGCTGACGGCCGCCGCCGTCCGGTCCCGGGTTGCGATGCCCGAGACCACGACGTCGTCGGCGGCGAACCGCGCCGCGACCGACCGGAGTTTCGGCATCTCGGCCACGCACGGCTGGCACCACGACGCCCACACGTTGACGACGGTGACCGCAGCGCCGGCGGCCGGGATCGTCAGGGTCGAACCGGTCAGGTCGGCACCGCTGAGGACGGGCAGCGCAGGGGCCCGGTCCGCCGGGTAGGCGGTGAAGCCGACGGTCGACGGGTCGTTCGTGGGCGGTGACGTCGCGACCTCGGTGGGACGTACCGGCGCCGCCTGCGGAGAACTGCAGGCCGCGGCTGCGAGCACGAGCGCCAACACCAACGCCGTCACGACTGCCGATCCTCGGTGTTGCCGGCGGTTCCACCCGTCCGCCGTTCTCACGCGTCCGCGTCGTCCTCGTCGCCGGCGCCGTTCGCCGCGTCGCCGATGATCTCCAGCACAGCGTCGTGAAGCAGGCCGTTCGTGGCCGCCGCGTTGCCGGAGTTCGGCCCGTCCACGCCGTTGAGACCGGTGAAGCGGCCGCCCGCCTCTTTCACGATGACGTCGAGTGCGGCCATGTCGTGCAGCTTGAGCTCGGGTTCCGCGGCGATGTCGACCGCACCCTCGGCGAGCAGCATGTAGGACCAGAAGTCACCGAAACCACGGGTGCGCCAACAGCGTCGGAGCAGGTCGAGGAAGGGGACCAGCCGGCCGGCTTCCTGCCACCCGTTGAGCGAGGAGTAGGAGATCTGAGCGTCGGCCAGCGTGGCGACCGAGCTCACGCGGCACGGCTGCGCCGACATCAGCCCCTTGCCGGCGAATGCGCCGTCACCCTTGCTGGCCCACCAGCGACGGCCGAGAGCCGGCGCGCTGACGACACCGGCCACTACCTCGTCCTCGATCATGAGGCCGATCAGCGTGCCCCAGACCGGGACGCCGCGGACATAGTTCGAGGTCCCGTCGATCGGGTCGATCACCCAGCGACGGGGACCCCAGCCGGTGGTGCCCTGCTCCTCGCCGACGACCGCGTCGCGCGGCCGCGCCCGGGACAGCGTGCGGCGTACGCCTTCCTCCACGGATATGTCGGCGTCGCTCACCCAGGTGCTGTCGGGCTTGGTCGACACCTGCAGGTTCTTTGCACGGAACCGGTTCATCGACAGCGAGTCGGCGTCGTCGGCGAGGAGGTGGGCGAGTCGCACGTCGTCGATGTGCCCGGATGCCATGGGCCCACCGTAGTGGTGAACCGATCGCGGGCCGTGTACGTGTCAGCAGTGTCCAGCCGATCACCCAGGACCCCGGAGGATTTCGCATGGGTACGTTCAACGGACTGCCGCTGCACCCGCTCGTCGTGCACGCGGTGGTCGTGCTGGTGCCGCTGACGGTGCTGGCAGCCATCCTGTTCGCCGTCCTGCCGAAGCAACGCTGGCTGTTCCGCTGGCCGCTCGCTGCCGGTGCGATCGTCAGTGCGGCCGTCTCCTTCGTCGCCAAGCGGAGCGGGCTGAAGCTCCAGGTCGCATTCGCGAACTTGCCGCTGGTCAAGATCCACGCCAGCCGGGCGAACGTCCTCGTCCTCCTCGTCTACGCGTTCGCGATCGTCGCGCTGATCGCCGTGTTCACCCTCGGCGGCCGCTCGCAGCTCGCCTCCGGTGCCCTCGCACGGGCAGCGGTCGGCGGCAGGGCCGTGCAGATCGCGATAGCTGGCGTCCTGGTGGTGATCGCGGTGGTCGTCGCGATCCAGGTCGCACGGGTGGGCGACGCCGGTGCGCGGGCCGCCTGGTCGGGCGTCAAGCTCGGTTGACGACGCGTCAGGACGGCCGTTTCTTCTGCGGGTGGATCGTCTCCTCCCGGGCCAGCATCGCGACGAAGTCGTCGATCTTCTTCGCGCGTGTCGCCGGCCGTTTCAGCTGGCCGAGCCGCCAGCTCAGCGCGTACCGGTTGCCCGAGGTGAGGACGTCGTACATGCGCTGCGCCTCGGGGTTCGTCGCGATCGCCTCGAGCAGGTCGGCCGGCGTGACCGCCGTCGCCGGGCCTGCGTAGGCGGCGTCCCACCGCCCGTCGGCCTTGGCCGCCTCGACGGCGGCCAGCCCGGCCGGGCGCATCCGGCCCTCCTCGATCAGCCGGGCGATGTGACCGACGTTGCGGGACGACCACGGGCTTCGCCTGGTCCGTGGGGTGAACCGCTGGAGCATGCTTCCCGCATCCCGTTTGCCGACCTGCCCGTCGATCCAGCCGAAGCAGAGCGCCTCGTCCAGCGCCGCGTCGTAGGTGAGGCCGGTGACGTCGCCGCCCTTCTTGTGCAGCACCAGCCACACGTCCGGCGACTCGCTGTGGTGCGCGTCGAGCCACGCCCGCCACTGCTGGGCATCGGCGAGGAGGAGCTCAGCCAGATCGTTCGCCATCCGGCGAGCCTTCCTCGTTGCCCAGCCGCGCGTCCAGCAGCCGCCGGAACGATGCGACGCGGTGGGGGTCGGCGCGGTCCTCGGCAATCGCGACGTCGAACGCGCACTCCTGCGCTCCGGTTGTGTGCTGGCACCCGCGCGGGCAGTCGACGGTGATCTCGGCGAGGTCGCCGAAGGCCTCCAGGATGCGATCCGGGGTGACGTGCGCGAGCCCGAACGAGCGGATGCCAGGGGTGTCGACGATCCAGCCGCCGCCCGGCACGGCCAGCGCGATCGCGGACGTCGAGGTGTGCCGGCCGCGGCCGGTGACGGCATTGACGCCGGCGACGCTGCGGTTCGCATCCGGGACGAGCGCGTTCACCAGCGTGGACTTGCCGACCCCGCTGTGCCCGACGAGAACCGTCGTCCGATCGACGAGCATGTGCCGGATCGGCTCGGGATCGTCCTCGCGGGTCGTCACGACGGCCAGTACACCGAGCGGCTCGTACAGGGCCAGCAGCTCGCGCGGGTCGGCCAGGTCGGATTTCGTGAGCACCAGCAGGGGATCCATGCCGGCGTCGTACGCGGCCACGAGGCAGCGGTCGATCAGCCGGGTACGGGGTGGCGGGTCGGCGAGCGCGACCACCATGCCGAGCTGGTCGGCGTTCGCGACGATGACGCGCTCGACCGGATCGTCGTCGTCGGCGGTGCGGCGGAGCACGGTCGTGCGGTCCTCGACGCCGACGATGCGGGCGAGCGTGCCGTCCTCGCCGGTGAGGTCGCCGACGAGCTTCGCCCGGTCGCCGACGACGACGGCCCGACGGCCCAGCTGCCGGGCCTTCGTCGCGGTGACCAGCCGTTCGTCGGGGGTCTGCGGGTCGACCAGACAGGTCACCCGGCCCCGGTCGATCGTGATGACGACGCCGATCTGGGCGTCGTCGTGGCTGGGCCGGTTCTTGGTCCGCGGCCGCGTCCGGCGCTGCGGCCGGTCGTACTCCGCGTTCTCGTCCCGGCTCCAGCTCACGTGCGGTTACCGGCCAGCAGCTCCGTCCAGACGTCGGTGAACGTCGGCATGGTCTTGCTGACGGTGGCGACGTTCTCGATGGTGATCCCGCTCGTGCGCAGGCCGACGACGGCGGCGGCGTGCACCATCCGGTGGTCGGCGTAGGTGCGCATCAGGCCACCGTGGGTCGGCTGGGGATCGATGACGAGGCCGTCCTCGGTCTGGGTGGCGTCGGCGCCGATGCGTGTTAGCTCGGTCGTCAACGCGGCCAGCCGATCGGTCTCGTGGCCGCGGAGGTGGGCGACCCCGCGCAGGAACGAGCGTCCCTGTGCGAGGGCGGCGATCGCGGCGACGACGGGGGTGAGCTCGCCGACCTCGTGGAGGTCGAGGTCGACGCCGACGGGCTTGCCGTCACCGACGACCCGAAGCCGTCCGTCGACCGCGCTCACCTTGGCGCCGAACGCCCGCAGCAGCCAGGGGAGTTGCCCGCCGGGCTGGGTGGTGGTCGCAGGCCAGCCGGTCAGCGTGACCTCGCCGCCCACGACCACGGCGGCGGCGAGGAACGGCGCGGCGTTGGACAGGTCGGGTTCGATGGCGACATCGAGCGCGGCGATCGGGCCGGGAGACACCTGCCACCGGTCGGGTTCGCTGTCGTCGACCTCGACGCCGCGCGAGCGGAGCAGGGCAACGGTCATGTCGATGTGCGGCTGCGAGGGCACCGGCTTGCCGTTGTGCCGGACGTCGACGCCACGGTCGTAGCGGGCGCCTGCGAGCAGGAGCGCGGAGATGAACTGCGAGGACGCGGAGGCATCCAGCGTCACGACACCGCCGCGGACGTGCCCGGTGCCGTCGACCCGGAACGGCATCGAGCCCCGGCCGCCGTCGTCGATCTGCACACCGAGTGCCCGCAGCGCGCCGAGCACCTGCGCCATCGGGCGCGTGCGTGCGTGCGGGTCGCCGTCGAAGGAGATCGGTCCCTGTGCGAGGGCGGCGACGGGCGGGAGGAACCGCATGACGGTTCCGGCGAGGCCGGCGTCGATGTCGGCCGGCCCGTGCAGCTCGGCCGGGACGACGACCAGACCGTGGCCGTCGTCGGTGTCGTGGATGTCGACGCCGAGGGCTCGCAGGCCCGCGGCCATCAGGTCGGTGTCGCGGGCACGGAGCGGCTCGGTCAGCACGCTGGGTCCATCGGCGATCGACGCGAGGATCAGCTCGCGGTTGGTCAGCGACTTCGATCCCGGGATGGTGACGGTTGCCGCGAGCGGCCCCAGCGCTACCGGAGCCGGCCAGTCACCCGCGGGCGGGTGGCCGGGCGGCAGGCCCGCCGATTGGCCCGGACCGGCCGCGGTGGTGGACATCGGTGGCGTGCTCAGAACGGGAGTTCGGCGCGCGCCGCTCGCTTGGCGAGCTTCGCTTCACGCTTGGCCGTCTTGATCGTGCGGCCGGTGCTCTTCTTCGCCGAGTCGATGCCGTGCTTGGAGTTCTTCTTGGCGGCCTCGAGGCCGTGCTTGGTGCGCCACGCGACGCCGGGCCGGCCCTCGGTGTCACCGGCGGCGATCAGTAGACCGCCGAGCAGGCCGGCGTTCTTGAGGAATTGGCCGAACTGGGCGCTGCGTGCCTCGGGGTCGTTCTTGACGGCCCAGAATGCGTGTCCGGCGATCGTGGTGGGAACCAGGCTGGCGGCCAGCGCGCCGGCGCCGAAGCGGCGGCCGATTCCGCTGGCCAGCGCGAGCCCACCGAGGACCTGGACGGCACCGTTGAGCCGTACCAGCGATCGGGTGTCGTCGGGGATGCGGGCGCTGATCTGTGGCGGCGCGACCCGGTGCAGGATCGGGCCGAGCTTGTCGGTCACCCCGGCAGCGCGCTCGACCAGCGCGTCCGGGTTCTTCACGGCCTTGGCCCCCTGCACCACGAAGATGCCGGCCAGCAGGGAACGCGCGACGAATCTCACCATGCTCATGGAGCATTAGTACCCTGCCGGGCTTCGCTTCGCACACTCGCTTCGCACACTCGGTTCACGCGCGCGTTCACGGGCACGATCACCGGCCTCGTACCGACGTGCCGCCGGTCGGCCGCCGGTCAGGGGAGCGTGATGCCGCGCAGCAGGCCGGACTGGTCGCCGGCGATCAACGTGGAGCCGTGCAGCACCGGGGTGCTGAAGGTGTTGGCCGTACTCAGCTGGTGGGTGAGTTCGACGACCCCGTCGGCCAGCCGCACGGCGGCCAGCAGGCCGGTGGTGCCGAGCAACCAGGCGCGGCCCGAGCGCAGCACCGGTCCGCCGTCGAGCGACCTGGGCACCGTCGCGCGGGCGTCGGTCTGGCTCCAGCGCACGGTGCCGCTGACGGCGTCGACGCGACTGGCCCGGCCGAACTCGTCGATCAGCAGCAGGTCGCGTGCGCCGAGGCTGCTCGGGATCGGCGTCGAGGGTGTGTAGAGGTAGCTGCCGAGCACGGTCCAGGCGATGCTGCCGTCGACGACCCGCAGCGCCCTCGCGGACGACACCGTGGACACCAGCGCCAGCCCACCGGGCAGCGACGTGACGGTCGAGTTCCAGGCGCCGTAGATGAGCTTGAGGTACGCGGTCTCGCGGTCGGTGACCGACGTCGACCACAGCATGCTGCCGGTGGCCGCGTCCAGCGCGCGTACAGATCCGTCACCCGAGCCGGTAACCAGCACGGAGCCGTCAAAGGCGGCGCGGCCTGCGGAGAAACCGCCGATCGACGTCGACCACACGGGTGAGCCGGTGGCGAGGTACCGCGCGTGGAGTTGGCGTCCCGCGGCCACGACGACCACGTCGCGGCCGGCCAGCTGGATCATCAGCGGGCTGCCGAGGACAGGGCCGCCGAGGTTCGCACGCCAACGTTTAGCGCCGGTGTCGGCGGCGAGTGCGTGCAACGTCCCGTCGGCGTCACCGACGACGAGCGTCGCGCCGTCGGAACTGAACACCGGCGTCCGGTACACCGGGCCGAGGGTCACCTGCCATTCGGGCAGGAAGCTCGCGCCGCTGATGACGAGTGACTCGATCCGTCCGCTGGTGGTGGCCGCGACGACCACCGGGCCGGTGCCGTGCCCGGTCGTGCTGATCGCCAGGCCGGCCTGGACCCGGCCTGGCAGCCGGTGGGTCCAGGCGATCCGGGGTCCGTCGGCAATCGCGTCGCGGCCGCGGCCGCGGGTGATCGTGAACGCCTTGGTCTGCTCGTGCGTGGTCGGGATGCCCGCTCCGGGCGCGGCCGTCGCGCGGATCGTCAGCCGGTGGTGGCCCGGCGGTAGGGCCGAGGTGTCGACGCGGCCGGCGAAGTGACCGTCCCCGCCGGCCAGGTCGACGGGCTGACCGGCGTTCTGGTGGCCGAACGTCGCCTGCGGATAGATCAGCGCGCTGATGGTCGCGGCTTGACTTCGCGGCGGCATCCGGACGGAGAGATCGAGCCCGCCCGTCGTCTCGCCGACGCGTGCCCACGTCGGTGTCAGCCGGCCACCGAGGCGCGGGCCGGTCAGCGGGATCGTCGCGACCGGCATCCGTGTCTCGGTCCCGTCCGGCTTCGGCGTCACGACTTCGACCTCGAGCCGGTCACGGCTGCCGGCGTCGGCGGCGACGCGCTGAAGGTCGTAGTAGGACGGTGCCGCGAACGCGGCCGCGCCGGTCAGCTGGACCAGCCCGTTGATGCCGACGACGGCCTGTTCGTGGGTGTGGCCGGCGAAGATCGCCCGGACGTCGTAGCCCGCGATCGCTGCGAAGAAGTCGTCCTGGTCGTTGACGAAGTAGCTCGTGCCACCCATCGGGTAGTGGACGAACATCAGCACCGGTGTGCTGCGGCCGGTCGCCTGCAGGTCCTGCCGGAGCCAGTCGAGATGCTCGGCGCCGAAATGCCCGGGTTCCTGGAGCAGCTGGGTCGGGTTCAGCCCGACGACGTGGATCCCGTCGATGTCGAAGCTGTGCGGGGCCGGGCCGAAGAGACGGCTGTAGGTGTGCAGCGCCTGCTCGTCCCAGCGGGCCTCGTGGTCCCCGGGGACGTGCCGCAGGCGCGGGCGCAGGCCGCGCGGGACGGCGGCCAGGTAGGCGGCGTACTCGTCGCTCGCGCCGTAGTCGCTGATGTCGCCGCAGTGCAGGACGACGTCGGGGTCGGCGGCCTCGATCGACGTGAAGACCGTGCGGAGTCCGGTCAGGCGGTCGGGGGCGTCGACGTTCGCGTGGGTGTCGGTGACGACACAGAGGTGCAGGGTGCCGGGCCCACCGGCTGCGGGGCTGTCCGGGGTGGCTGCGCGGGCGGGGCCGCCCAGCACGACGTCTGCGGCGAGGAGGCTGCTGGCGGCGGTTCCGGCGAGGAGCGCGCGGCGTCCGAGGATGCCGCGCCGGGAAGCCGGGTCGCCGGGGTCGCCGGTGGCGGCTGAGAGGAGGGTGGGATCGCCGAACCCGCCGCCGTCGTCCTCGGCGGGCCGGGTCTTGCGCGGGCGCCCCATGTGGCCTTCCGGGTCGGCGTTCGTCACGTGCGGCGCGGTTGTCGGGCCGCCTGCCAATCTACCTCCAGCCGGGCACCTGGCCAGGTTCGATCGGCCGGGTCGGGCGACCTGTCAGGCGTTGCGTGCGCAGGCCGGCACGTTTCGCCTGACTGTTTGGCCGGGTCGGTCCTTGATCGGTGCGTGCCGGGGACGTGTCAGGCGCTGCGTGCGCTGGGCCGCACTCTTCGCCTGACCGGCCCGAACCGACGTCGGCCGGCCGGATGTCCTCGTCAGGGCGTCAGGCGATGGAGGTCCCGCGGGAACAGCGTCGTCTCACGGATGTTCGCCGCACCCGTCAGCCTGGCGACGAACCTCTCGAGCCCGAACGCGAAACCGCCGTGCGGCGGCATCCCGTGCGCGAACGGCGCCAGGTAGCTCGCATACGCCGTCCGGTCCTCGCTGCGCCTCGTGATGGCCGCCACGTAGTCCTCGTGCCGATGCAGCCGCTGCCCGCCGGTGACCAGCTCCAGACCCCGGAACAACAGGTCGAAGCTGTTCGACCAACGTGGGTCGTCCGGCTGCGGATGCGTATAGAACGGACGCTTGCGCATCGGATACCCGGTCACGTAGACGAAATCGCTCCCGTGCTCGGCCAGCGCCCAGTCACCGAGCGCGCGCTCGTGGTCCGGGGCCAGGTCGGGCTCGTCCGGGTCCGCACCCACCAGCTCGAGAGCGTCGGCGAAGTGGATCTGCGGGATCACCTCGGGTACCGCCGGCAGCTCTACCTGAGCCAGCTCGCACGCCGCATGCGCCGATCGCTGGACGGACGCAAGCATCCCGTGCACGACCGCCGTCGCCACGAGCATGATGTCCTGGTGGTCGCGGATGAACCCCATCTCCGCGTCGAGCGACACGTATTCGGCAAGATGCCGGACGGTGTCGTGCGGCTCGGCGCGGAACACCGGCCCGGTCTCGAAGACCCGCTCGAACACACCCACCATCGTCTGCTTGTAGAACTGCGGCGACTGCGCCAGGAAAGCGGGACGGCCGAAGTAGTCGAGCCCGAACACGTTCGCCCCGCTCTCGGTGGCCGAGCCGACGATCTTCGGCGTGTTGATCTCGGTGAAGCCCGACGACGACAGCGTCGAGCGGTACCCGGCGATCGCGGCCGCGGTGATGGCGAAGACGGCGCGCCGTCGAGGGTGCCGCAGCGTCACGTCGGCATGGTCGAGCAGCATCGGCAGACCGACGCCGAGCGTGGGCCGCCACAGCTCGACCGGCACCTTCTCACTCGGAACGGAGAGAATCGTGAAGCGGGGTTGGACGATCTCGACACCGCCGGGTGCCGCCGGGTTGGCGGTGGCGAGGCCGGTCACCTCGACGACGGTCTCTTCCGTCATCGCGTCGACGGCGGTCCGCGCTTCCGAGTCGTGCACGACGACCTGCACGAGCCCGGACCGGTCGCGGACGACCACGAACGCGACGTTGGCCAGCCGCCGGCGTCGATGGATCCAGCCGGCGATCGTGACGGTCCGACCCGCTGCGTCGAGCGGGGCCGGCGCGGGTGGCTGTGCGATGAACTCCGGTAACTCCGCGGCGAGGACGCGCAGGTTTCCTAGAGTGGAAGCCGTGTGCGGAGCAGAAACGGTGTTCGGAGTGGGAACGACGTGCATGGGGGTCACCTCCCAGTGGCATGGACTCCCTGGGGTGTGGGCGAGGGGAACTCGCGGTGCCACCACACCTTCGTCGCCCGTCCGGACCGGAGCCCGGACGTCCTGGCGACCTCTTGCGACCGGTTGACGCGGGTCGGGCGGCCCTCGCGTTGCGTCGTTGTCATCCGACCCGGGCAGACCCGAGGTTACGTCGAGATCGACGACTACGCTCGTGAATATCGCGCCCACCGTACGGACGGCGCAGAGGGAGACGAGCTGAATGTGTGGTCGCTACGCCTCGACCAAGAGCCCGGCAGATCTGGTGCTGGAGTTCGACGTCGACCGCGTCAGCTCGGTCGTCGAGGAACGGCCGCTGCCGCCGGACCACAACGTCGCACCGACCAAGGAGGTGTACGCCGTTCTCGAGCGTGCGGACCGTGACGAGCCCGACGTCGTCACCCGGAGGCTCACCGAGATGCGCTGGGGACTAGTGCCGAGCTGGGCGAAGGACATCTCGATCGGCAGCCGGATGATCAATGCGCGGCTCGAGACGGCCGCGACGAAGCCGTCGTTCCGCAAGGCCTGGGCCACCCGTAGGTGCGTGCTGCCGGCGGATGGGTATTACGAGTGGTACCAGCCGGTGGGGGACGAGACGCCGGCAGCGGCCGTGAGCAGAACAGGCACAGGGCGCAAGCCGAAGAAGCCGGCGAAGATCCCGTTCTACGTCCGTGCGCGCGACGGCGGGAGCCTCGCGATGGCCGGCCTGTACGAGATCTGGCGCGACGAGTCGAAGGCCGACGACGATCCGACTCGCTGGCTCTGGAGTGTCACCGTGCTGACAACCGACGCGGCCGACGACGTCGGTCGCATCCACGAACGCATGCCGTTGCTCGTGCGGCCGCAGGCGATCGGCGCATGGCTCGACCCGAAGACGGTCCCCGCCGACGACTGGGCCCGGGCCGACGGCGACGGGCCGCTGCAGCCGGCCGTTCCCGGACTGCTCGAGGCGTATCCGGTGTCGGCGCTGGTGAACAACGTGGCGAACAACTCGGCCGAGCTGATCGAACCCGCCGCGAGCGAGCCTGCGCTCGAGGACCTGCCCGAGGCGGGCGGGACCGCCGGATCGTGACACGCGCCGTGTCCCTCGACGTGACCGGCGGTCCGGCTCGGCTGCTCGTCGACGCGCCACCCGGCGGAGCCCGTGCAGCCGACGAGATCCTCGTCCTCGGCCACGGCGCCGGCGGGGGACCCGACGCGCTCGATCTGCAGGCGCTGGCGGACCGACTGCCCGCGCACGGGTACCTCGTGCTCAGGTTCGAGCAACCCTGGCGGCTGGCCGGCCGCGGTGTGGCCGCCGCGCCCGCGCAGCTCGATCTGGCCTGGCTGGACGCTCTGACCTGGCTCGCCGGCCCGAGAGCCGGGGTCCTGCGCCGACGTCGCGGCCAGACGCTGATCGTCGGAGGTCGCTCGGCGGGTGCGCGGGTCGCCTGCCGCACGGCCGTCGCCGTGGGGGCATCAGCCTGCCTGGCGCTGGCGTTCCCGACCCATCCACCGGGCCGGCCCGAGCGGAGCCGGCTGGACGAACTCGCCGGCGCCGGTGTCCCGACCCTCGTGATCGCGGGCACCCGCGACACCTTCGGCGGTCCGGCCTCGATCCCGGACGGCCTCGCGAACGTCACCGTCGCAGCGATTCCAGGCGCCGATCACGGCTTCAAAGTGCCGAGATCCACCGGCCTGACACCCCACGACGTCGGTGATCTCGTCGTCGCGGAGTGCTTGGCCTGGCGCAACGGGAATCGGTCGTAGGCGTCCTCGGTTACAGCGCACGGGCCGCACGTGCCCTCGCAGGTCGGGCTCCAGTCGTAGCCGTGCTCGTGACCGCGGAGATGCAGGGAAACGGTGACCGTATGACGGTGATGACCAGCACGTCGGTGAAGCCGACGTCGGAACGGCTACGGGCGTGGTCGTCGCATGACGACGCCAGGATCGGCGCGGGGATACCCTTGACGACGATGACAGTCGACACCCCGGCCCCGGCCGAGACCCCAGAGCAACGGACCGAGAGGTTCGAGCGCGACGCATTGCCGTTCCTCGACCAGCTCTACGGCGCCGGCCTGCGCATGACGCGCAACCCGGCCGACGCCGAGGACCTCGTCCAGGAGACCTTTGCGCGCGCCTATCAATCGTTCCACCAGTTCACCGAGGGCACCAACCTGCGTGCATGGCTGTACCGGATCCTGACGAACACGTTCATCAACAACTACCGGCGCAAGCAGCGCGAGCCGCTGCACACGTCGACGGGTGACATCGAGGACTGGCAGATGGCCCGTGCCGAGGGTCTGGTCGGCGGTGGTCACAAGTCCGCGGAGCTCGAGGCGCTCGAGCATTTGCCCGACTCCGACGTGACCGCGGCCCTGCAGAGCATTCCCGAGGACTTCCGGCTCGCGGTCTATCTGGCCGACGTCGAAGGCTTCGCCTACAAAGAGATCGCTGAGATCATGGGGACGCCGATCGGGACGGTGATGTCGCGGCTGCACCGGGGCCGGCGACTCCTGCGCGACCTGCTCACCGACTATGCGCGAGACCGCGGCATGGCTGTCGCTCGAGGAGACAAGTGATGGTGAGCATCCCTCCCATGGTCGTGGACGACCACTCGAGGTGCGCCGAGGCTCTCGAGGCTGTGTACCTGTTCCTGGACAACGAAATCCCCGAGACCGACCACCGCAAGATCCAGGAACACTTGGACGAGTGTGGTCCGTGTCTGGCCGCCTACGACCTCGAGCGCCTGGTCAAGCAGCTGGTGCTTCGGTCGTGCTCGGATCAGGCGGCGCCGGCCGAGTTGCGGCAGCGGGTGCTGACCCGGATCCGCGAGGTCAAGATCACCATTCGCGAGGACACGTTCTTGGCGGACTGAGCAGCCCTCACGGACTGACCCGCCGGTACCGACTGAACCGTCCGCGGCTGAGCCGCGGCGGGCCGAATGGCGAACGGCGACGTAGCACGACAAAAGGCGGGTCATGACCTCACGGTCATGACCCGCCTTTTGTCGTCGGACGATCAAGCGTTGGGGCGCTTGCCGTGGTTCGCAGCGTTCTTGCGCCGAGCGCGCTTCTTGCGGCCCTTCTTACCCATGTGGTTCGCCTCCTGTCGAGCGCGCCGGTGATGACGTGCGCCCCGGAAGTTTACGGGGCAACGGGCGGGACCCACCAATCAAGGTCCGTGCCGACGGTCGCACCGGACAGATCGGTCGTGGTCGCCCAGAGTTACGCAAACCACCCATGAGCGACGTTGAGACCAAGATCCGTCACGAGTTGTGTGCGCTCGTCGCAGAGCGTGTAGAAAATCGCAAATATTTCCGGCGTTATATCACGTTTATGCCGTTTTGTCGCTGGACGAATCTCCTACTAGTCGTGAACTATGGAGCCCGTCAACCAAGCGAAGCGGACATAATACGGCGGCTCTCGAGTGCGAAACGCATCGAAAGCAGAGAAGCACGGTTTGACCGGGCATCAAAACCACCGGCGCGGAACGAACCTGATCGGCAGCTCGTGCTCGATCGGGTCCTGACCCGGGCCCACCCGGACGCAATTCAGTTATCGACGATCAGCTTACCGGCGCGCGGCCGGAAAGCATCACAAGAACACGCGAGCGGATCGAACGGGAAGCGCTTACCGGTGATGGCCCCGGAGCGTCGGAGGAGGTGCAGTCAATGGCTCGTGGTAGCACATGGGATTGGTGGCGTTAACCGCCCAAAG
>DAIQRJ010000002.1:0-131401 GCA_036786375.1 Actinopolymorphaceae bacterium | reverse complement strand
GTTTCGGTCAGGTCGGCAAGGTCGCGTCGAAGTGGGAGGTGTGGTTGATGGCTCGCCGTAGCACATGGGATTGGTGGCGCTAGGCCGCCCAAAGGTTTCGGTCAGGTCGGCAAGGTCGCGTCGAAGTGGGAGGTGTGGTTGATGGCTCGTCGTAGCACATGGGATTGGTGGCGCTAAGCCACCCCGGAATTAGACATTCACCCGCAAGAAGAGGTACGGAATAGGTATGGAAAGGGAGGTGTGGTCAATGGCTCGTCGTAGTACATGGGATTGGTGGCGCTGAGTACATGCTCGATCGCTGTTCGCTCGATTCGATCTGGAAATGGAGGTCTCGTCATGATTCGTAGACAAACTTGGGACTGGTGGCGGTAGGTCGCTTGGAGAGTGCCCCTCCGCGTGCCATCCTTGGCTCGCGTCGCGACGTGCCCGTCACGTCGGCGCCGGCGCTCGTACCACCAGCTCGTCGCATATTCCTCGATCAGATATTCGGGTTGTCCCGTTTGCGCAGCAGTGTGACAGTCTTCGTCATGCTGAGTGTTGGCCGCGCTCGCGCAGAGGAAGGGTGGCCTTGCCCTCGCAAGCTTCGATCTCGCCGCCGGTACGCCGGTACGTCATCGTCGTCTGCCTGCTGGCGGCCGCCATCGGCGTGTACTGCGCACTTCGCACCCACCACTGGTTGATCCAGATCTTCATGGTCTTCCTGTTCGTCGTCTCCCGTCAGATGAGACTGCGCGTCCGGCCCTCCGGTAACGCCGCGCTCTCGCTCTCGGGTGTGATCGGCGTCATCTCGTTCCCGCTGCTCGGAGCTTTCGGTGCGCTCGCCGCGCTGGCGCCAGCACTGATTCCCAGCCGGCGGCTCCCGCTGCTGCAACGCCTCTACAACTTCGCCGCGACGTCGATCGCGGTGTTCGCCGGTGGCCTGGTCTACGTTGCCCTCGGCGGCCCGGTCCGGCAGTCGCTGTTCGCCAGCGGTCGGCTGTGGGCGGGCCTCGGCGCGCTGGCCGCCGGGATGTGTGTGCTCTTCTTCGTCAACCTCCTCGCGCTCTCCGGCGTGCTCTACCTCGATGCGCACATCCCGGTCCTGGTCACCTTGCGCCACATCACCGACCTGTCCACGCTCGGGCAGCTGCTGTTCGGGTTCATCGGGTTCATGGTCGCCCAGCTCTGGCTCGGCACCCTCGGCCCGACCGCTGCGATTCTGCTGCTGCTCCCGCTCGTCGTCGGCCAGTTCGCGATCCTGCAGTCCGAGGGCGACCAGCGCGTGTACCAGGCGACGCTGCGCGCGCTCGCGAAGGCGCTGGAGACGAAGGATCCCTATACCCGCGGCCACGGCGAGCGGGTCGGCGGCAGCGTCGCCGCCATCACCCGGGCGCGCGCCTGGACGCCGGAACGTGTCGAGATGGCGACCGCGGCCGGCCTTCTGCACGACGTCGGCAAGATCGCCGTGCCGACCACCCTGATCCGCAAGAGCAGCGGCCTGAGCACCGACGAGTGGGCCGCGTTCCGGTTGCATCCCCTGCGTGGGGTGGAGGTCGTGCGCGGGATCGGGTTCCTCGACGACGCGGTCGCCGGAATCCGCCACCACCACGAGCGATTCGACGGCGGCGGGTATCCGTCCGGGCTCGAGGGCTACGACATCCCGGTCGTCGCCCGCGTCATCGGCGTCGCCGACGCCTACGACGCGATGACGACGGCGCGCACCTACCGCGCACCGCTGGGAACCGAGGAGGCGATCGCGGAGCTCCGGCGCAGCAGCGGCAACCAGTTCGACCCCGAGTTCGTGACGACCTTCGTCGAGCTGGTCGAGTCCGGCCGCTTCACCCCGGCGACCGCAGAGGAGCCGGGCGAGGCCGATCTTGCCGGCGCGACGCCGTCGTTCGACCTGGACGACCTGGACGGCCCGGTGGCGGTGCGCGGCGTGCCAGGGTCCGGCGCATGAGGCAGCTGCGGCGCGCTCTCGCTGATCCCGGCGCCCCGCTCGCGTTTCTCGCGGCGGGGCTGGTGATCACGTGCTGGGTGGTCGTGGTCCTGCGCGGGGTGCAGCAGCCCGCCTACGCGACCGTCTACGGCCTGCTCATCGTGTTCGGTGAGGTGCTCCGGGTTCGCGGCGGTGGCTCGTGGCATGCGCTGGCACCGCTCTCGGTCGCGAGCGGTGTCGCTTACGGACTGACGATGGTGCGGATCTCACCCGAGGTCGAGCTCATCCCGCTCGTCGAGGTGATCGCCGTGATGGGCCTGGGACAGGTCCTCGGCGCGCTGGTCTATGCGGCCGGGCGGCGCGACCCGGAGATCACCTGCGTCGCCACCCGGACACTGTCGATCGCCGTCGCCGTGGGCGGGGCACACGCGTTCGTCGACGTCAGCTGGATGCGGGCGGCGCTGGTGCGCACCCCGCAGATCTGGCTGGGGGTGGCCCTGGTGTCGGCCGTCGTGGCCGTCTCGCTGATGCTCGCGGTCCTCGGCGTGCTCGCGCCGAACCGTTACGGGACGCCGGCGTGGTCCCGTATCGCCGATGAGTTCACGCTGCACGGGCTGGCCTGCTCGGCGACCGCTTCGACCGCCGCGGTGATGGCCCTGGGCTCGTGGGAGCTCGGCATCTGGTCCGGGCCGATCTTCCTGCTGCCGCTGCTGCTGACGGTGGTCGCGATCGGGCACTCGGTCGTCGTCAAACGCAAGCAGGCGCAGACGATCCGGGCGCTGAGCCGGGCCGCCGAGGTCGCCGGCTACACCGAGGTCGGTCACAGCGACCGCGTGACCCGGCTGTCGCTGGCGGTCGGTGCCGAGCTCGGCCTGCGCGGCCGCCGTATGCAGCGGCTCGAGACCGCCGCGTTGATGCACGACGTCGGGCAGCTCTCCCTCTCCGAACGCATCCCGGCCGGTGCGACGCTGCTGGCGACCCAGGAGCAGCGCATCGAGATCGCCAAGAGTGGCGCCGAGGTGATCCGGCAGACCGGCGCGATGGCCGACGTCGCCGAGATCGTCAAGGAGCAGGCGGTTCCCTACGCACGATCGCAGGCATCGTCGGCGATCCGCCGGGACGCTCAGATCGTCGCGGTCGCGAACGCCTACGACGATCTCGTCGGCGGCGAGCCGTCCTACCAGCGCCGGTTGCAGGCGATGGCGCGGCTGAACATGGGTGTGAGCACGCAGTACGACCCGGCCGTCGTGGATGCCCTGGCACGCGTCGTCGACTCGGTCGGGCAGGACTGACACGCAACCCTCACCGACCGGGCCCGCGGCTAGGCTGCGCGGGTGCCTTCCCTCGACGACGTCGCCCGAAGCCACACCAGCCGCACGGCTGAGGAAGTCGCCTGGCTGCACCGGCTCGTCTCGGACTGGCAGCTCCTCGCCGACCTCTCGTTCGCCGACCTCGTCCTCTGGCTGCCCGACGCCGACGGTCTCGGTTACTGGGCCGGTGCGCAGATGCGCCCGACGACCGGCACCACCGCCTACGTCGACGACCTGATCGGCGGCTTCGTGCCGCAGGGACGGCGCCCGCTGATCGCCCAGGCCTTCACCACCGGACGCATCTGCCGCGAGGGCGATCCGGAGTGGCGCGACGACGTGCCGGTCCGGGTCGAGACGATCCCCGTGTCGCTGAACCAGCGGGTGATCGCCGTCATCGCGAGGAGCACCAACCTGCTGTCGGTTCGAACGCCGAGCCGGCTCGAGCTGGTGTACCTGCAGATGGCCGGTGAGCTCGCCCGGATGATCGCCCAGGGTCGATTCCCCGATCCGGACGCGAGCGCGGCCGCCACCGGTTCACCACGGGTCGGCGACGGGCTGGCCACCCTCGACGCGAACGGGCGGGTCGGCTACGTCAGCCCGAACGCCATGTCGGCGTACCGGCGCCTGGGCTGGGCGGCCGACCTCGTCGGCGCCGACCTCGGCGCCGTCACGATGTCGCTGGTGGCGAGTTCGCGGCGACCGGTCGAACGTCCGCTGGCCGAAGTCCTGCGCGGTGGTTCCGCGGTCGAGACCGAGGTGGACAACCAGAACGCGACGCTCGCGATGCGGGTGATCCCGCTCGTGCCCGACGGCGTCCACACCGGCGCCATGGTGCTGATCCGCGACGTCACCGATCTGCGGCACCGCGAGCGCGAGCTGCTCAGCCGCGAGGCCACGATCCGCGAGATCCATCACCGGGTGAAGAACAACCTGCAGACGGTCGCCGCGCTGCTGCGCATGCAGGCACGGCGCACGGACTCACCCGTGGCCGCCGACGCGCTCCGCGAAGCG
Source organism: Actinopolymorphaceae bacterium (assembly GCA_036786375.1). Lineage (GTDB taxonomy): Bacteria > Actinomycetota > Actinomycetes > Propionibacteriales > DAIQRJ01 > DAIQRJ01. The sequence goes on along the minus strand of DAIQRJ010000002.1, from coordinate 127,162 downwards.
GAGCGACGGATCGGGTCGATCGCGGTGGTGCACGAACTGCTGAGCCAGGCACTCGACGAACAGGCCGACTTCGACATCGTCCTGGACCGTCTGCTGATGATGGTCGGCGATGTCGCCGCCACCGACACGACCGTCGTGACCGGTCGGGTCGGCAGCGTCGGCGATCTCGAGGCCGAGACCGCGACCGCGCTCGCGATGGCCCTGACCGAACTGCTGCAGAACGCTGTCGAGCACGGCCTCGGCAGCGTCGACGCCGGTGAGGTGATCGTCTCGGCCACCTGGTCCGGGCGACGGCTGCGGATCACCGTGGTCGACGACGGCGTCGGCCTGGATCCGGGGTTCGACCTGATGGCGATGTCGAGCCTCGGTCTGCAGATCGTCCGCACGCTCGTGGAGACCGAGCTCGACGGGACGTTCTCCCTCGCTGCGCGCGTGGACGGCACCGGTGACCCCGAGCGGCCGGGCACCGAGGCCGTGATCGAGTTCGACGCGGATTCCCGCTGGCGGCGGCAGTGATTCCCGCCCGAGCGCAGAACGTGGAACGGCCCCGGCACTTGGAGAAGTGTCGGGGCCGTTCCATCTCGCGTGGTTCGTCGTGGTCGGGTCGGTCAGAGGCTGCGTGCTCGCGACCGGGCGGCTCGCCGCTTGAGTGCGCGACGTTCCTCCTCGCTCATTCCTCCCCAGACTCCGGCGTCCTGGCCGGATTCGAGCGCCCAGGTCAGGCACTCGTCGATCACCGGGCAACGACGACAGACCGCCTTGGCCTCCTCCACCTGCAACAGCGCGGGGCCGGTGTTGCCGATGGGGAAGAACAGTTCGGGGTCCTCGTCGCGGCAGGCGGCGCGGTGGCGCCAGTCCATCTAGATCTCCACTCCTCGGCACGAATACGGCGCCCAGACTCGGACGTGCATGCCGGTCGACTTCTTCAGGTTTGGTTCAGGTCGATGTGCTGCAGTGCAGTGACGTGGTGTCAGTCTGTTGTCAGTGCGGGTGGCTGTCGGTTACCCGGCTGTTCCGATCACGTACAGTCTGAGCACAGGGTGCCAACGCGTGTTTCCCACGCGTGACATCCTGTGCGCCGGTGTGTGAACGGTTTCACTATGTTGTCACACGGGTCCTGAGGTGAGAACCCGTTTCCAGTGTGTACTGCACAACAATGCCGCCGATTTCTGCCCTTTCGGTGACGTTGTGTAGTGGGTGACGTCCAGATGCCATGTCCTCGTCACCGCTTCGGGACGACCGAATCGCTGCACGTAAGCTCGCCGCGTGCCGTCCGACTCGTCCGTGCCAGCGCGACCGCGCGCCGCCCGCCCGGTTCCGGCGACGTTGATCCTTGCGGGCCTCCTGACCGTTGTCGAGGGTCTCGGCATCCTCGTCGTGACCGGATGGCTCTTCGTCGGAATCCTCCGCGAACCGCCCCGCGAGGCCGTGACGGCCTGGGGTGCGATGGGCCTTCTCGGCGCGTTCGGCATCGGCGTCGCGTTCGCCGGCCGGGGTGTCCTGCGCGCAGCCCGGTGGAGCAGGGCACCGGCCGCCGTCACCCAACTGCTCGTCCTCGCCCTCGGCGCCCAGCTCGCTGCACGTGCCGCAGTCGCCGTATTCGTCGCGGTCGCCGTCGTCACCGGGGTGCTGCTCTTCATGCCACCCTCGACCGCTGCCTTCGTCGGCGCCGACGACGAGAAACCGGACGCGGACGGCGATGGGACGGCCCACGGCGCGACCGGGCGCAGCCGCTAGAGCACCCGGCTGAGGAACTCCTTCGTCCGCGCTTCCTGCGGATTGGTCAGCACCTGACGGGGCGTGCCGCGCTCGACGACCTGGCCGGCGTCGAAGAACACGAGCGAATCGCCGACCTCGCGGGCGAAGCCCATCTCGTGGGTCACCACGATCATCGTCATCCCGTCGTTCGCGAGACCCTTCATCACGTCCAGGACATCCCCGACGAGTTCGGGATCCAGCGCCGACGTCGGTTCGTCGAAGAGCATCAGGTTGGGCTTCATCGCCAGCGCCCGCGCGATCGCGACACGCTGCTGCTGTCCGCCCGAGAGCTGGGCCGGGTACTTGCTCGCGAGCGCGGCGAGACCGACCCGTTCCAGGAGCGCCATCGCGTCGCCGCGGGCCTGCTTGCGACGGACCCCGGCCACCTGCGTGGGTGCCTCGGTGACGTTCTGCAGCGCGGTTCGGTGGCCGAACAGGTTGAACTGCTGGAAGACCATGCCGATCGTGCGGCGCTGCTCGGCGATCTGCTTACCCCGCAGCTCGTGCAGCTTCGCGCCGACCTGCTTGTAGCCGATCAGCCGGCCCTCGACCCATAGCCGGCCCTCGTTGATCTTCTCGAGGTGGTTGACGCAGCGGAGGAAGGTCGACTTTCCAGACCCGGACGGTCCGACGATGCAGCACACCTCGCCCGGGTTGACGCTGAGATCGACGCCGCGCAGCACGCGGTGGCGCCCGAACGACTTGCCCACCTGCTCGGCACGCACGATCGGATCGGGGTCGTGGCGGAATTCCTGGGGGACGACCGAACTCACGTTGGCACTCATCAGATCCCTCCGCGCCCGCGCGCGTTCGCCGTCGTGCGACCGGCTCTGACGCCCCGGCCGTAGTGCCGCTCGATCAGGAACTGGACCGCCATCAGGACGCTGGACATCGCCAGGTACCACAGGCACGCGGCGACGAGCATCGGGAACGGGTGGAACGTTCGGTTGCCGACGTTCGAGAGCTGGAAGAACAGCTCGTAGAACGGGACGTAGGCGACCAGCGCGGTGTCCTTCAACATCGCGATCGTCTCGTTGCCGGTCGGCGGCACGATCACCCGCATCGCCTGCGGCAACACGATGCGACGCAACGCCTTGCCCCGGCTCATGCCCAGCGCCGCGGCGGCCTCGGACTGGCCGCCGGCCACCGACAACATGCCGGCCCGGATGATCTCGGCCATGTACGCGGCCTCGGACAGCGCCAGCCCGATGATCGCCGCGACCACGGCGGTGAGGATGACGTTCGAGTCGACGCCCCAGAGGCGCAGGTTCGCGTCGAACCCGAGGTGCCGTTCGAGCCAGAAGTCGAACGGCACGCCGAGCTCGATGCGCTGGTAGAGGATGCCGATGGTGCCGAACAGCACCAGCAGCACGATGCGCGGGACCGCCCGGAAGAACCACCCATAGGCCCAGGCGACGGCCGAGAACACCGGGTTGCCCGACATCCGCATGACCGCGAGCATGATCCCGAGGACGACCCCGATGATCATCGCGACGATGGTCAGGAACAGCGTGTTCTTCACGCCGTTGAACACGGGTGCCGACAGGGCGTTCTCGGCCATGAAGCGCCAGCTGAACGCGGCGTTCGTGACGAGCATGTGCGCGAACATGCCGGCGAGCAGCACGATGACGGCCACGAGGACCCAGCGCCAGGGATGCCGCACGGGGACGGCCTTGATCTGCGCCGGCGCGAGTGCGGCGGGCGCAGGCGGCGCTGAGGGAGAGGTGGGCGTAGTCACTCGGCTGGGTTCACCTTGACCTGGTCGGCGGTGATGGCGCCCTTCTTGGCGGTGACGAAACCGTAGGGGCCGTCGCCGTACGGGTCGGCGAGCATCGCCTGATCCTTCTGCACGGCGATCTTCTTGCCGCAGGGCGCGTTGATGTCCACCCCGGCCGTGAAGACCTCGACGTCCATCCCGATGACGGTCTTGCCGTCGGCGGCGACATCGGCCGGGACCATCGCGCGTGTGGTGAGATTCATGGGCGTCTCCTGGTGCGGCAGTACAGGCGGCTGCAGGGCCGGTGGACGAAGGACGGCGACGTTGACGTGCCTGCATCGTGCCATTGATCGGTCACGGGAATGTGAAGCGGACGGGGGTGTTGCCGACCTCGCCGGGTCGGTCGCGCGCCCTAGTCTCGCGGTATGCGCGCCGCCTACGCCACGACCCTCGATCCGAACGATCCGCTGGCCGGTCTGGTGGTTGGTGAGATCGGTGACGAGCGGCCGGACGTGCCAGCCGACTGGGTGCCGATCCGTGTCCGCGCGGCGTCGTTGAACCACCACGACCTCTGGTCGCTGCGCGGAGTCGGGCTGCGCGCGGACCGATTGCCGATGGTGCTGGGGTGCGACGCAGCGGGCGAGACGGCCGACGGTGCCGAGGTGATCGTGCATGCCGTGATCGGGTCGGCGGCCCGCTACGGCGACGAAACCCTCGACCCGGATCGGTCGTTGCTGTCCGAGCGGTATCCGGGGACGCTCGCACCCACGGTGTGGGTGCCGCCCGCGAACGTCGTGCCCAAGCCGGTCGCCATGAGCTGGGAGGTGGCGGCGTGCATGCCGACGAGCTGGCTGACGGCGTACCGGATGCTGTTCGGGCAGGGCGAGCTCAAGCCGGGTGAGACGGTCCTCGTCCAGGGCGCGGGCGGCGGCGTCGCGAGCGCGCTCGTCCAGCTCGGTGCGGCCGCAGGACTGCGGATGTGGGTCACGAGCCGGTCGCCCGAGCGCGGCGCGCGGGCCGTCGCGCTCGGTGCCGCCGACGCGTTCCCCGTCCGGGCACGGCTGCCCGAACGCGTCGACGCGGTGATGGAGACGGTGGGTGCGGCGACGTGGTCGCACTCGTTGAAGGCGCTGCGTCCGGGTGGGCGGGTCGTCATCTGCGGTGCTACGAGCGGCGGCGCTCCCGGCAACGCCGAGCTCAACCGTGTCTTCTTCACCGGGCTCCGCGTGCTCGGGACGACGATGGGAACCATCGGCGAGCTGCGTGCTGTGACCGCATTCGTCGACCGTGCCGGCCTTGTCCCGGCGATCGACCGGGTGATCGGGCTGGACGACGTCGAGCCGGCGTTGGCGGCCATGGACGCGGGCGCGACGTTCGGCAAGGTCGTCGTGCACCCCGGCGACTGACCGACCGGTCAGTCGCCGGATCGAGTGACCTCAGGACGAGAACGCCTCATCCATCAGCGCGGCGTACTCGGCCTGCGACACGCTGTTCGAACCCACTGCCGGGGCCGCGGACGCGGGCCGTGACACGACGTCGAGACCCTTGATCGTCTTGCCCAGCTGGGAGAACATGTGCGGCCACGGGCCCTGGTTCAACGGCTCGTCCTGCACCCAGCGGATGCGCGTGGCGTTCGGGAACGCGTCCACGGCCGCCTTGATCGCCTCGACCGGGGTCGGCGCGAGGAGCTCGACGGTGACGATGGCCGTGGTCGGGTTGTCCTTCTCCCGCTTCGTCTGCTCGGCGCGCAGTTCCCAGGCGATCTTGCCGGAGCACAGCACGACGCTGTCGACCGACTCCGCGGTGACCGAGGTGTCGGGGATGACCGGCTGGAAGGCACCGGTGGTGAAGTCGTCCGGGCTCGACACGGCGGCCTTGTTTCGCAGCATCGACTTCGGTGTGAAGACGATCAGCGGACGATGCCGTTCACCCAGGGCGTGCGAGCGCAGCAGGTGGAAGTAGCTCGCCGGGGTGGACGGCTGGGCCGCCGCCATCGCGTCCCCGACGGCAAGCTGCAGGAACCGCTCGATCCGCGCGGACGAGTGGTCGGGGCCGAGACCTTCGTACCCGTGCGGGAGAAGCAGGACGACGCCGGAGCGCTGACCCCACTTCGCCTCGGCGGAGGAGATGAACTCGTCGACGATGATCTGCGCGCCGTTGGTGAAGTCGCCGAACTGCGCCTCCCAGAGCACGAGGGCATCGGGCCGCGCGACCGAGTAGCCGTACTCGAACCCCATCGCGGCGTACTCCGAGAGCAGCGAGTCGTAGACGTGGAAGTTCGCCTGGTTCTCGCTCAGATGCGACAGCGGGGTGTACTCGGCACCGGTCTTGCGGTCGACGATCGTGGCGAACCGCTGCACGAACGTGCCGCGACGGGTGTCCTGACCGGCGAGCCGGACCGGCCGGCCGTCCATCAGCAATGAGCCGAGCGCCAGGATCTCGCCGGTTCCCCAGTCGATCCCGCCCGCGCTGATGCTGTTCGCTCGGCGTTCGAGCTGGGGGGCCACCTTCGGGTGCACGGTGAAGCCCTGCGGGTAGGTGACGTGGGCGTCCGCGATCCGCTTGAGCACCTCCGGGGTGACCGCGGTGACGGTCGTGCCCTCGGGCTTCTCCGGGTAGTCCGGAGCACGGAAGTACGGGTCCGACGGCGCCGACTTCGCGGCGCGGACCTCGGCGAACACCCGCTCGAGCCGGGCGTTGTAGTCGCGCAGCGCCTGCTCGGCCTCGACGATGGTGATGTCACCACGGCCGACGAGAGCTTCGGTGTAGAGCTTGCGGATGCTGCGCTTGGCCTCGATCAGGTCGTACATCACAGGCTGCGTGAAGCTCGGGTCGTCGCCCTCGTTGTGGCCGCGCCGGCGGTAGCAGACGAGGTCGATGACGACGTCCTTGTTGAAGTCGTGACGGAACTCGTAGGCGAGCCGGGCGACACGGATGCACGCCTCCGGGTCGTCGCCGTTCACATGGAAGATCGGCGCCTGCACCATCCGGGCGACGTCGGTGCAGTAGATCGACGAACGCGAACTGGCCGGCGAGGTGGTGAAGCCGACCTGGTTGTTGACGACGATGTGGATCGTGCCGCCGGTGCGGTAACCACGCAGCTGGGACAGGTTGAGCGTCTCGGCCACCACGCCCTGGCCGGCGAACGCGGCGTCGCCGTGCACGAGGACCGGCAGCACCGGGTAGGCGGCACCCTTGTTGAGGATGTCCTGCTTTGCCCGCGCGATGCCCTCGAGCACCGGGTCGACGGCTTCGAGGTGGCTCGGGTTGGCGGCCATGCTGACCTTGATCCGGTCGCCGTGCTGGCCGACGAACTCGCCCTCGGCGCCCAGGTGGTACTTGACGTCGCCGGAGCCCTGAACGGTGCGGGGGTCGATGTTGCCCTCGAACTCACGGAAGATCTGCGCGTTCGACTTGCCGACGATGTTCGCCAACGCGTTGAGGCGGCCGCGGTGCGCCATGCCGAGGGTGACCTCGTCCATGCCCTGCATCGCCGCGAGGTCGCAGATCTCGTCCAGCAGCGCGATCGTCGACTCGCCGCCCTCGAGGGAGAAGCGGCGCTGGCCGACGAACTTGGTCTGCAGGAAGGTCTCGAAAGCCTCGGCCTGGTTGAGCTTGGCCAGGATGCGGAGCTGCTCCTCGCGCGGCAGCCGGTCCTGCGGCTGCTCGACCCGCTTCTGGATCCAGCGGCGCTGCTCGGGGTCCTGGATGTGCATGTACTCGATGCCGACGGTGCGGCAGTAGGCGTCGCGCAGGATGCCGAGGATCTGCCGGAGCTTCAGCCGCGTCTTGGCGCCGCCGAAGTTGCCGGTGGCGAACTCGCGCTCGAGGTCCCACAGCGTCAGACCGTGGGTGATGACGTCGAGGTCGGGGTGGGTGCGCACCTTGTACTCGAGCGGGTCGGTGTCGGCCATCAGGTGACCGCGAACCCGGTAGGCGTGGATCAGCTCGACCACGCGGGCCTGCTTGCCGATCTCGTCGTCATGGGTGGTCGGGAGGTCGACCGCCCAGCGGATCGGCTCGTAGGGGATGCGCAGCGAGGTGAAGATCTCGTCGTAGAAGCCGTTCTCACCGAGCAGCAGTTGGTGCAGGCGACGCAGGAAATCACCTGACTGCGCGCCCTGGATGATCCGGTGGTCGTAGGTCGAGGTGAGGGTGAGGATCTTCGAGATGCCCATCTCGTTGAGACGGTCCTCGCTGGTGCCCTGGTACTCCGCCGGGTAGTCGATCGCGCCGACGCCGATGATGGTGCCTTGCCCGGGCATCAGCCGCGGGACGGAGTGGTTGGTGCCGATCGTGCCGGGGTTGGTGAGGCTGATCGTCGTGCCGGCGAAGTCCTCGACGGTGAGCTTGTTGCCCCGCGCCTTGCGCACCAGCTGCTCGTAGGCCATCCAGAAGCCGGCGAAGTCGTAGGTGTCGCACTTCTTGATCGACGGGACGAGCAGGGTGCGGGTGCCGTCCGGCTTGGCCGTGTCGATCGCGAGGCCGAGGTTGACGTGCGGGGGAGTCACCAGGGTCGGCTTGCCGTCGGTCTCGGTGAAGCCGTCGTTCATCTCGGGGACGGACTGCAGCGCCTTCACCATCGCGTAGCCGATGATGTGGGTGTAGCTGACCTTGCCGCCCCGGGACCGCCGCAGGTGGTTGTTGATGACGATGCGGTTGTCGGCCAGCGCCTTCACCGGGACCGCGCGGACGCTCGTCGCGGTGGGCATGCTCAGGCTGAGGTCCATGTTGCTTGCCGTGCGTGCGGCGGCACCGCGAAGGATCTTCTGGGCCGGCTCGGAGCCCGACACCGGCTTGATCGCGTCGGGGTTGCGCAACGGATCGGCCGGAGTCGGCCGGGTCGAGGTGGCCTGCGCCGGCTTCGCCGCCGTCGGCACGGACTTCGGCTGCGGGTCCGCAGGCTTCGGGGTTGCCGACGGCGCCTCGACGGCGGGTGTCACGGCTGCGGGCCGGGCCACCGCGGCCGGGGTGGGGGCCGTTTTCGCCGCGCCGTTGTTCGTGCCGCCGTTGGCTGTGCTGCCATTGGCTACGGCCGCCTCACGCTCGGCGAACACCGCCCACCAGGCCTTGTCGACCGAGTTCGGGTCCTGCCGGTATCGCTCGTACATTTCCTCGACGAGCCACTCGTTGGCACCGAAGGTGTCCTGGGTCTCCACCGGGGTATGCGCCTCTTCCGTCTACCGCTGTTGCCGTGGGACGCAGCGCACACGGATGTGCGCCGACCACGTCGCCGCGTCCGCCTGGGGTCTGGACGGACGTCCGTCCACCCTAGCTCGCCACCGCCGTCGCGCTCCCGGGGTCACCCGCCGGTGGCGCGGCGTGGTCGTCGGCCCTGTCGACGAAATAGTCGGCCGCGGTCGTCTCGTCGGCGCGGTCGCGCAGCATCGCCGCGCGCAGGATGAGCGTCAGCGCGGTGGCGATCACGGCGTTGAGGACGAAGGCGGTGAGGCCGATGTATCCGGTCGTGGTGCCGAAGAACGGGAGCGTCGTGATCGACCCGCCGAAGTGCTTCCCGGTCGTCGGGTTGACGACGTTGTAGGCGGTCACAGTGCCGTAGACCATCCCGACCGCCCATCCGGCCAGCAGCGCCCACTTGCTGAACCAGCGGGTGAACAGCCCGAAGACGATCGTCGGGAAGGTCTGCAGGATCCAGATCCCGCCGAGCAGCTGGAAGTTCAGCGCGTTCTGCTTGTCCAGCAGCAGGACGAAGCCGAGCGCGCCGAGCTTGACGATGAGCGAGGCGAGCTTGCTCACCTTGGCCTCCCGCGCCGGGGCGGCGTCGCGGAGGAAGTAGGCGCGGTAGATGCTGCGGGTGAACAGGTTGGCGGCGGCGATGGACATGATCGCGGCCGGCACCAGCGCACCGACCGCGATGGCGGCGAAGGCGATGCCGGCGAACCAGCTCGGGAACGAGTCGGAGAACAGCTGCGGGATCGCCAGCTGCGGGTTCGGCTTGCCGTCGAGCCCGATCGGCTTCGTGCCGGCCTTGATCGCGATGTACCCGAGCAGCGCCAGCAGCCCGAGCAGGAGCGAGTAGGCGGGCAGGAAGACGGCGTTGCGCCGTGGGACGCTGCGGTTCTTCGCCGCCAGCGTCGCGGTGACGGAGTGCGGGTACATGAACAGCGCCATCGCGGAGCCGAGCGCCAGCGTCCAGTACGCCGCGAAGCCGGTCGGTCCCGGGATGAAGACGCCGGTCGCTTTGCCGGTGACCGCCGAGGTCGCGGTCATCTTCTGCTCGGCCGCGCCGAAGATCGCGCTCCAGCCGCCGAACTTGTGCGGTAGGTAAATGACCGCGACCGCGATCACCAGGTAGATCAGCGCGTCCTTCACGAATGCGATCACCGCCGGCGCCCGTAGGCCGGAGGAATAGGTGTAGGCGGCGAGGACGACGAAAGCGATGAGCAGCGGCGCGTCCTTGGCCAGCACGCTGCCCGCACCGCCGAGTCCGATCACCTCGAGGACGGCCTGCATGCCGATGAGCTGGAGCGCGATGTAGGGCATCGTCGCGAGGATGCCGGTGACGGCGATCGCGAGGCCGAGCCCGCGGCTGCCGTAGCGGCCGTGGGCGAAGTCGGCCGGTGTCACGTATCCGTGCACGTGGGCGACCGACCACAGCCGGCCGATGAAGAAGAAGATCAGCGGGTACAGCACGATCGTGTAGGGCACCGCGAAGAAGCCCGAGACCGCGCCGGTGGCGAACATCGCGGCTGGGACGGCAATGAACGTGTAGGCGGTGTAGATGTCGCCGCCGACGAGGAACCAGGTGACCCACGAGCCGAAGTTGCGGCCGCCCAGCCCCCACTCGTCGAGGGAGTCCAGGTCGCTGCCACGGCGCCACCGCGACGCCCAGAATCCCATCACGGTGACCGCGACGAAGATGACGATCAGAACCGTGAGCGCGACGCCGTCGATGTGGCGGTTCATGCCGGACCTTCGTGGTCGAGGGGGTCGAGGGCGTCGTGTTCGGGCAGGACGGCTCCGCCGGTGAGCTCCGTGCGGTGGATCCGTTCATCCCGCCCGACGAGGACGAACGCCGTGCCGACGAGGAGCGCGGCGACGAACACCCAGGCGAGCTGGTACCAGTAGAAGAAGGGAAATCCCCACAGCGTCGGCTTCTCGCGGGCGTAGCTGCGCACCCACAGCGGCAGCACGATGCCGGCCAGCAGGAGCAGGGCCGCGAGCACCCGGGCCGGCCGCAGGCCACCGAATCCGGGGCCGTGGCCTGGCGGCTGGATCCCGACTTTGTCGGGCGGGCCGTCTGCCTGGATCTGCGCCACCGGAATCCCTCCGCATCGAACGCTCGTCGGTGTTCGGCAGACAACCTAAACCTCGCCGCGGGCGAGCGCGAGCATTTCGCTGGCGATCCTCGTGGCGGGTTCGGGCGGGTCCCCACGTTCGTGGCGGCACCGTGGCAGGCTGGCCCGTAGCGGACGAAAGCTGGTTGGTACGTGTCCCGAATCCGTCGACAGTGCCAGCCTGACGTGGGAAAACGCAGGTGCAACGCTGGTCGATCGAGCCGGCGCGGGCACAGGGGACAGCGGAGGGGACGGGTCCTTTGAGCAAGGAATCACCGAACCATGCCGGTGGCGCAGGAGCTGTCGCGCCGCCCCGGATGTCACGACGCAGGCTGCTGCAGGCCGCGACGCTGGCCGGTCTGAGCGTCGGCGTCGCCGGATGTGCGACCAGCACGAACAGCCCGACCGACCTCTCGCTGTGGCTGTGGAAGAACTCCTGCAGCCCGGACATGCTCGCGCCGTTGGCGAAGGGCATTCCCGATGCCGGCGGAGCAACGCTCACGCCGAACGTCATCGGCGGCGAGTTCAAGTCCAAGCTGCTGATCACCCTCGCCGGGCGCACGCACGTCCCCGATCTCACGTTCATCAACGCCGACATCGCGACCTATTTCCCCAACGCGAGCCAGTTCGTCGACCTGTACTCACTCGGCGCGAAGGACCTCCAGAAGGACTTCCTCCCGTTCAAGTGGAACTTCGCGGTGAACCCGGCCGGGCGCATGGTCGGGTTCCCGATGGACACCGGGCCCACGGCGACCTTCTTCCGTAACGACCTGCTGGAGAAGGCAGGCCTGCCGCACGAGCCCGACAGCGTCGCGAAGGTCATCGGCAGCTGGGACGATTTCATCACCTTCGGCACCGAGATCAAGAAGGCGGTCAAGGGCGGCGTCGTGACGCCGACCCTGTCCGCTCTGTTCACCCAGGTGATGGCCCAGAGTCCCAAGCAGTACGTGGATGCACAGGGCCATCCGATCTACTTCGAGGCCCATGTGCAGAACGCGTGGGACATCAGCATCAAGGCATTCGAGGCCGGCATCTCCGGGAACGCCCAGCAGAGCACCGACCAGACCGTGCTGCTGGCGAACGACAAACAGGTCGCCCAGGTGAACGCCGTCTGGTGGGTCGTCGCCGGCCCCGAGCAGCTTGCACCGGCCACCAAGGGCAACTGGCGCATCTGCCCCGCGCCGGCCGGACCGGGCAACTACGGGGGATCGTTCGTGGCCATCTCGAAGTACTGCAAGAACCCCGAGGCCGCGTGGAAGTTCATCACCTTCCTCGAGAACAAGGACAACGAAGTCACGAACCTCTCCGAGATGTTCCTCTTTCCGAGCCGCTACGACGCGCTGGCTGACAAGGCGATCTCCAAGCCCTACGACTTCTTCGGCGGCCAGCCGATCCTCGAGGTTTTCTCCGAGGCGGCCAAGGGTGTGCCGATCACCTACAACAGCCCGTACGACTCGCTCGCGAGCACGCCGATCATGGACGAGCTGACCAACGTCGAGGCCACCGGCAAGAGTCCCGCGGACGCATGGAAGGACGCGATGGCCTCGGCCAAGCGCGAACTGGGCCGGATCGGGGTGTCCTGATGGCGCGGACCCTGACCGCTAAGCAGTCGTGGCGCCAGTATGTCGCGATCTCGCCGTACTTCATCCTGTTCCTCGTGTTCGGAATGGCACCGATCATTTTCTCGATCTACCTGTCGTTCCACGAGTGGGACGGCATCGGCGCGATGAAGTTCGTCGGGCTGGCGCAGTACCGATACCTGTTCACCGACCCCGACTTCTGGCACAGCATCCTGACGACGTTGATCATCTGGGTGTTCAACACGGTGCCGATGCTCGTCCTGGCGTTGATCCTGGCCTTCGCGCTGCACTCGACTGTCCGGTTCAAGGGCTTCTACCGGATCGCCTACTTCGTTCCCAACATCACCTCGATGGTCGCGATGGCGATCGTCTTCGGCTCACTGTTCGCTCAGGCCGGCCTGCTGAACTCGGCGCTGCAGTGGATGCATGCCAGCGGCGTTCCCTGGTTGACGAACCCGTGGTCGATCAAGATCTCCGTAGCCGTCATGATCACCTGGCGGTGGGTCGGCTACAACGCGATCATCTATCTCGCCGGCCTGCAGGCGATCCCGGGTGATGTGTACGAAGCGGCCAAGGTCGACGGCGCCAGCGCGATACAGACGTTCCTTCGGGTGACCGTGCCGATGCTGCGCCCGGTGATCCTGTTCACCGTCATCACCTCCACGATCGGCGGCCTGCAGACCTTCACCGAGTCGCAGGTCCTCCTCGGTGACACCGGCGGGCCCGACAACGCCGGCGAGACGATCGTGCTTTACCTGTACCAGCACGCATTCGTGAACAATCAGTTCGGCTACGGGGCCGCCGTGGCATGGGCGCTGTTCCTGCTGATCCTGGTGTTCTCGGTGATCAACTGGCGGCTGCTCTCCGGTGGCGGGGATCCGACAGCGTCACGACGACGCGTGGGAAGGCGGTTGCGTCGTGGCTAGTCAGGTGGTGGTTCCCGCGGTCGGTGCGGTAGCGGTCACACGTCCGCCGAGTCCACGTCCGCGCGGTCAGGCGCTCAAACGTGTACTGGGGCACGCGGTTCTCGTCGTCGGTGTGCTGGTCTCGATCTTCCCGTTCTACTGGATGTTCGTGATGGCCAGCAACCGGACCGCGGACATCCTCACCTATCCGCCGAAATTGGTCCCGGGTGACTATCTCCTGCAGAACATCAAGACGGTGCTCGCGGGTGTGCCGTTCTTCTCCTCGGCGTGGCTGTCGCTGGTGACCGCGCTGGCGACGACCGTGCTGGTGCTGTTCTTCGATTCCCTTGCCGCATTCACGTTCGCCAAGTACGACTTCCCGGGGAAGAAGATCCTGTTCGCGGCCATCCTGGCCACGTTCATGATTCCGGCACAGCTCGCACTGGTCCCTCAGTTCGTGATCATGGCGCACCTGGGTTGGGTCGGATCGATCAAGGCGCTGATCGTGCCCGCGGCGGCGAATGCCTTCGGGATCTTCTGGATGCGCCAGTACGCCCAGGGTGCGGTGGCCGACGAGCTCATCGACGCCGCGACCGTCGACGGCGCCGGGTTCTTCCGTACCTACCTGACCGTCGGGCTGCCCGTCCTGCGGCCGGGGTTGGCGTTCCTCGGCATCTTCACGTTCATCGGCTCGTGGAACGACTATCTGTGGCCGCTGATCGTGCTCGACAACCCCACCCACATCACTTTGCAGGTGGCGCTGCAGCAGCTGAACGGGCTCTACACATCGGACTACGCCGCGATCATGGCAGGTGCGCTGATGGCCACGATTCCGTTGCTGGTGGTCTTCATCATCGGTGCGCGCAACTTCATCGCCGACCTCGCGGCCGGCGCGATGAAGTTCTGACCGGTCACCCCGGGCCGGTCTCGCCTTCGATCCGGGCGAGCACGTCCGCGAGGTCACGCGGCCAGACGAGCTGGTCGTCGAATACGCCGTCGGGCGTCGGCGACCACCAGTCCGAGCCGATCAGGCTGGCGTGCTCGATCTCGTCGAACCCCTCCGGTGTCGGGCTGAACCTCGGCACGTCGAGAAGGTAGTACTCCTGCTCCTGAACGAAGTCGACGCCGTCGAAGACGAACTCGGCGATGTCGGTGTGCACCGGCCCGGTCAACGCGTCGGGCTCGACCCGAAGACCGGTCTCCTCGCGCAGTTCGCGCACCGCGGCGCCGCGGGCGTCCTCGCCGGGTTCGATGCCGCCGCCGGGGGTGAACCAGAACGTCGTCTCGGGGGAGCTGATGTTGTGACCGCGCAGCAGGAGGATCGCGCCGTGGGCGTCGCGCACGAGAACGCGGGCCGTGCGCCGGCGCACCGGCACGGGCGGCGGGGCGGGCGCCGGCCGATGATCGGCGACGACCTGAAGCGCGTATGTCACCACCGCCTGCCGCAGCCCGCCCATCTCGCTCCACTCGCGTCCCGGGTGCACGCGGTTCGCCAGCACGACGACGGTGAGGCTGGACGGGGCATGGATGACGAGCGAGGTGCCGGTGAAGCCGCTGTGCGAGATGGCGCCGCGGCCCGAGAGCGGGCCGGTGGTGTTCACGTCGCCGATCCGCCAGCCCAGGCCGTGCCGGAAGCCGGGGTCGAGCGACGGCGACAGTTGGTCGGAGACCATCGCGACGTGGGTGGCCGGTTCGAGCAGCTGCGGCAGGTCGTCGGAGCCGTTGGTCCGGACGGCCTCGCCGAAGCGAGCGAGATCAGCCGCGGTCGCGAACAGGCCGGCGTTCGCCGAGACGCCGTCGAGGCTGAACGCGTTCTCGTCATGGACCTCGCCGCGCACGAGACGGCCGCGGTACTCGTTGTCGAACTCGGTCGCTGCGGTGCGATGGATGTCGATGCCGTGCCGGAGCGGGTTGTACACGGTCTCAGCGAGACCCAACGGGCCGGTGACGTTGGCTTCGACGAGTGCGTCGAAGCGTTGCCCGGTAGCGGTCTCGGCGAGCGCCATGGCGGTCATGAATCCAACGCAGGAGTACGCGAAGCGGGCACCCGGCGTCGCCTCCAGCGGTATCTCGAGCAACGCCGCGATCCGGTCGTCACGGTCGCCGGCGACCTCCCACAGCCGCGCGATCGGCGGTAACCCGGACGTGTGCGTGAGGAGATGACGCAACGTGATCTGGTGCTTGTCGCCGTGCTGATAACTCGGGAGCAACGCGTGCAGGGGGGCGTCGAGATCGATCACGCCGGCGTCGACGAGACGGAGCAGGGTGATCGTGGAGAACAGCTTCGTCACCGAGGCGAGGTCGAACAGGTCGTCGGGATGTAACGGCTCCCGGTCGGCCTCGGGCAGCAGGCGTCCACCGCGGTCGGCGTAACGCAGGCTCTCGCCCGCGCTCGCCGACTCGACCACGACGCCGTCGACAACGATCACCGCGACGGCACCGGGCGTCGGCGGGTGCGGGGCCTGCACGTAGCCGTCGAGCAGCTCGGCCAGCGACCATCGGCGTTGTGGGCTCGGCGTGTCAGACATCGCAGCTAAGGTATCGCTGCCACCCCGTATCACGTCGCTTCGCGTATCCGGGACCCGGCGCGCGACGTCCGATGGCGCGGGACCTGGGATTAATCTGAAGGCCATGTCCAGCTCCGATGCTCTTGCCGGCACCCGATTTCCCGATCTCGACCGTCTCGAGTCCGAGGCGGCGGATCACGATGGCCGCGACCTCGACCGGTTGGGGACGGCCGACCTCGCGGCGATGATGAACGCCGCCGACGCCACCGTGCCCGCCCTGGTCGGGCATGCCCTTCCGCAGATCACCGCGGCCATCGACGCCGTCACCGCCGGACTGGCGGCCGGCGGACGGCTCATCTACGTAGGCGCGGGTACTCCGGGACGCCTCGGCGTTCTGGACGCGTCGGAGTGCCCGCCGACCTTCGACAGCGCCGACGGCCAGGTCCAGGGCCACATCGCCGGCGGTCCGCGCGCGGTCACCGATGCGGTCGAGGGTGCCGAGGACGACGACGGCGCGGGCGCTGCGCTGATGGACGAGCTGGACGTCGGCAGCACGGACGCGGTGGTCGGGATCAGTGCGAGCGGACGCACGCCCTACGTCCTCGGCGCCGTGCTGGCCGCACGTCGGCGCGGTGCCGTCACCGCCGCGATCGTCAACACGTCGGGCTCTGAGCTCGCGGCCGCTGTGGAGTTCCCGATCGAGGTCGTGACCGGCCCGGAGATCATCACCGGATCGACCCGCTTGCGTGCGGGGACGGCGCAGAAGCTCGTCCTCAACATGCTGTCGACGATCACGATGGTCAAGCTGGGCAAGACCCTGGGCAACCTGATGGTCGACGTCCGCACGAGCAACGCGAAGCTGCGGGCCCGCGCGGTCCGCATCGTCAGTCTCGCCACGGGCCTGGACACTTCGGCGGCGCGCGAGCTGTTCGACCGCGCCGGCCAGGAGACGAAGACGGCCATCGCGGCGGGCCTCACCGGTCTCGCCGTGGAGGATGCGCGTGCCGAGCTGTCCGCCGCGTCGGGACACCTGCGCGAGGTCCTCGACCACTTCGGCGTCGACGTGCCGTGAGGGTCGCCGGGCTGATCAGCGGGACCTCGCACGACGCCGTCGACGTGGTGGTCGCGGACTTCGAGCAACGCGGCGACGCCCTGCACGCACGGATGCTCGGCACCGGCGGCCTGCCGTACCCAGCGGACCTGCGTGCCCTGCTGGTGTCGGCCCTGCCACCGGCTCATGTCGGCATGGACGTGGTCTGCGAGCTCGACACCAGGCTCGGGCAGTTCTTCGCCGACGCCGCCGCCGACGTGATCGCCGCTGCCGGCGGCGCCGACCTCGTGTGCTCGCACGGCCAGACCGTCTACCACTGGATCGGCGCGGACGGGGCCGCCCGCGGCGGGCTCCAGCTGGCGCAACCTGCCTGGCTCGCGGCGCGAACACGGCTGCCGGTCGTGTCCGATCTCCGGTCGGCCGACATCGCCGCCGGCGGCCAGGGCGCGCCGCTGGTCGCGTTGATGGACGAGTGGCTGCTGGTCGGCGTGGGTGTGCGCCCGGTCGCGGTGAACCTCGGCGGGATCGCCAACATCAGCGTGCCTGCCGTCGCGGGCCGGCCCGGCGCGGGCTACGACGTCGGCCCGGCGAACGCGTTGCTGGATGCGGCCGTCGTGCGGTCGACCGGCGGCGCCGCGAGGTTCGATGCCGACGGTGTGCTCGCGTCCTCGGGCCGTGTCGATGCTGCGGTGCTGGCCGAGTTGCTGGCCGAGCCGTACTACGCGCGGCCCGCCCCGAAGAGCACCGGCAAGGAGCTGTTCCACGCGGGCTACCTGGACCGGATGCCGGGGCTGCTCGCGCTGGCCGTCCCCGACCAGCTGGCGACGCTGGCCGAGCTGACCGCCCGCACGGTCGCGCTCGCGGTGCTCGACGCCCACGCCGACGTCACTGTCCTCGCCGGCGGCGGGGTGCGGAATCCCCTGGTGATGCGAAGGCTTCGCGAACTCCTCGACGATGTCAGCGTGCTGACCTACGACGAGCTCGGGGTGGATCCGGACGCGAAGGAAGCCCTGCTGTTCGCCATGCTCGGCTGGCTGACCTGGCACGGGATCGCCGGCGCGAGCCCGACCTACACGGGTGCGTCCCGGCCGGTCGTGCTCGGCTCGGTCACGCCGGGCGCCGACCTGGCATGGCCGCTACCGCCGGACCCGTCCCGCAGCCCGATCCGGCGGATGCTCGTCACCGGTGGTCGCTGACCCGATCCACGTCTGCGTCTGTGGTCAGAACTTGACGTCGTCGACCTTCCCGCCGCTGAGCATGACCAGCTCGGCCGGCGTCAACCCGAAGACGGCGTTCGGAGCCCCCCGACGGAGTAGCCGGTGAGTGTCTTGACGGTCTTCGCGTCCGGGCGGCTGATCGGCCCGCCGACGATACCTTCGACCTTCCCGACGTCGACGCGGTTGGTCCCGGAGGTCACCACCAGCACGACCCTGTCCTCCCCGTCGCCATCGCCGGCGATGACGAAGACCAGCGACTTGGCGATCTGGGCGACCGTCGTCCCGATCGCCTCGGCCGCCTCCGAGGCGGTCCGGGTGCTGTCGGGAAGCTCACGGACGGTCGGGCGCAGGGCCGCGGTTTCGAGCAGGGCGGCGATCTGCTCGGCATTGGCGTGCATGGCGACCTTTCCTGGGCGAACGTGGGGGACTGCTATGGTTTCAGCCGCCCGAGCCCCCGTAGCTCAGGGGATAGAGCATCGGCCTCCGGAGCCGTGCGCGCAGGTTCGAATCCTGCCGGGGGCACCGCATCCTGGAGGCGAACGTGCCCCGCTTCATCCTCACCGGTGCCCGGGTGCCGGGAAAACGGCGCTCTTGCGGCTGCTCGAGCGCAACGGTTTCGGGGTCGTCGAGGAGGCCGCGACCGACGGCATCGCCCTCCGGTTCGCATTCGGCCACCCGACACCGTGGGAGCAGTCCGGCTTCGTCGAGGCCATCGTCGACCTGCAACGACAGCGTCAACTCGCCCGGACCGTGGCGCCCGCCGAGGCCGTGTTCTTCGACCGGTCGCCGATCTGCATGCTCGCATTGAGCCGGTACAGCGGGCTCGAGCCGGCATCCGAGCTCACCGCCGGGGTCGACCGGGTGCTGCGGTCGCGGGTGTACGAGCCAACGGTGTTCTTCGTGGAGAACCTCGGCTCGATCGAGACGGCCGCGGCCCGGCGGATCAGCTTCGCCGAATCGCTCCGGTTCGAGCGGATCCATCGGGACACCTACGCCGAGCTTGGCTTCGAGCTGATCCCGATTCCGGCCGGCGGGGTACGTGCCCGTGCACTGCTCCCGGAGGTCGCGGGCTGCCTCGACCAGGCCGCCGAGGGCAGCGAAGGCGAGTGCGCCTCCGATCGAGATGCGGTGCACGCCGAGTTCGGCGAGCTCGGCGACGGTCGGACCGCCGGCAAGCAGCAGCACGTTCACCGGACGGTTGACCGAGCCGTCGAGGCGTCCGAGGGTGGCGGCGAATCCGCTGCTCGTTGTGGCCAGTGCGTCGTACCCGACCCAGGCGAGGATCCGGGCCGACCCGGCGTCCCACGGATTCGGGAGCAGCAGCGGTTCGTCGCCGCGGTGCAGTTCGAGGAAGCGCGCTGCCCGGTCAGCTGTCTCGGATGCGGCGGCGATGTCGGACGTGAAGGCCATGCCGGGACGCCAACAAGGCGCCGGCCTACTTGACGTCCAGCTTCTGGCCGACGTAGATGCGGTCGGGGTCCGGGACGCGCTTCTTGTTCTTGTTCCAGACAGCCTTCCAGCCGCCGGCCACCTTCTTCTTGGACGCGATCCGCGCCAGTGTGTCGCCGGACACGACGGTGTAGTCGAGCACGACGTGCTTGGGCTTCGGGGGTGCGGGCTTCGGACTCGGCTTGGGCGACGGCTTCGGAGTGGGTTTCGGAGTCGGCTTCGGGCTGGGGGTGGAGCCGGTCCCGTCGTCGGCGGCACCGTTCTGACGGGTCAGGCCGGCCCTCTTCGAGCACGTCGGCCAGGCGTTCGGCCCCTGGCTCGCCAGCGTCTTCTGCCCGATCTTGATCTGCTGCAGCCTGGTCGCGAGGTTGGCAGGCTTGGCGTAGGTCAGCCCGCCGTAGCCCTTCCAGGTGGCCCGGCTGAACTGCAGGCCGCCGTAGTAGCCGTTCCCGGTGTCGATGTGCCAGCGTCCGCTGGACTCGCACATCGCGACCTTGTCCCAGACCGAGGTGGCAGCGGTCGCCGGAGCGGCGATGACGAGCAGCGGGGCGGCGACGAGGGCGCCGGCGGTCAGGCCGCCGGCGAGGAGCTGTCGACCGCGTCCGGCCAGGAGTGTGCGCATGGGTCCTCCGACGCTGCGCTGCCGGGGTTAGCTGTCGGGTTCGGGCGCGCGGATGCCCGGCGTCGGCGCATGGCGTGCACCGTCGGCTTCAACCCCTGGTCGCTGTCGGGACCGATGTGGCATGGGTCCCCCGGCCCCGCCCACGAGGACGTCGAGGATCGACGGCGGCCGGGCGGGGTTGAGCGAGGCCGAGTCGAGACCGGTGAGGCCGGATGTATCTGAAGATACGGACGGATTGGGTGTTTTGTGAAGACTCAGGCGTCCCAATTCTCGAAAAGATCACCATTTATCGGCGTGTCGACTTGTATATCGTTTCCGAATCACACTCATGTCACTTACCGAATCGGTCTGATGTGCTCGTCTGCAGCCCGCATGCTGGCCCGTTCGGGGCCCGCCGGCGGGGGAGCGGAACAATGGTTGTCGGCGAATGCATCCGCGGCGATCAGGGAGACAACATGAGCGACATGGAATACCGGCGACTGGGCGATTCGGGGCTGGTCGTCTCCGTCGTCGGTCTGGGTGCGAACAACTTCGGCCGGCGGATCGGCGTCGACGAGACGCGCGCGGTCGTCGATGCGGCGATCGACGCCGGCATCACGCTGATCGACACCGCCGACGTCTACGGCGACTCCGAACTCCTGCTCGGCGAGGTGCTCGAAGGCCGCCGGGACCAGGTCGTGCTGGCGACGAAGTTCGGCGGCAACCTCCAGGGAGCCAACGGCACCGACTGGGGCGCCCGCGGGTCCCGTCGCTACATCCGCAAGGCGGTGCTCCGGTCGCTCACGCGGTTGCGCACCGACTACATCGACCTCTATCAGATCCACCAGCCCGACGCGTTGACGCCGATCGAGGAAACCCTGTCCGCGCTGGACGATCTCGTGCGCGAGGGTTTGGTCCGTTACGTCGGCTCGTCGAACTTCACCGGCTGGCAGGTCGCCGACGCCGACTGGACCGCGAGCAACAACCAGACCACCCGGTTCATCTCCGCGCAGAACCACTACAGCCTGGCCGAGCGCGGTGTCGAGGCCGAGTTGTCCGGTGCGTGTGAGCGGTTCGGGGTCGGCATCCTGCCGTACTTCCCACTGGCGAACGGACTCCTCACCGGCAAGTACGCGCGGGGTACGGATGCGCCGGCGGGCACGCGGCTCGCGGACCGGCCCGAGTACTTCACCGACGAGCGGATGAGCCTGCTCGACCGGCTCAACGACTTCGCCAAGGCCCGCGGTGTCGGTGTGCTCGACGTCGCGATCAGCGGGCTGGCCGCGCAGCCGGCGGTCGGCTCGGTCATCGCCGGCGCGACGAATCCCGAACAGGTGCAGGCGAATGCCGCTGCGCTCTCCTGGCAGCCGACCGACGAGGACCTCACCGAGCTCGACACGATTGCGCCGACCCGCTGCTCGCGTCGATGAACCGCACGCACGAGGCCGGCGCACTGCACGCGACCGCTGGTAGCCGGCCGGACTGGCCGGTCGCTCCGGAGGATGTCAACGCGCTCCTGCCCAGGCTGTGGTCGAGCACCGCCCGCAAGTCGTCCGACGGCGTCCTCGAGGTGGGTGGACGCGATGTGATCGGGCTGGCGCGCGAGTTCGGGACGCCGCTCTACGTGCTCGACGTCGAGGACCTGCGCGAGCGTGCGCGAGCGTTCGCCGACGCCTTTGCCCGGTTCGAGGTTTTCTATGCCAGCAAGGCGTTCTGTGCCACCGCGGTGGTGAGATGGGTGGCGGCCGAGGGGCTTGCGGTGGACGTCAGCTCCGGTGGCGAGCTGGCGGTGGCGCTGCGGGCGGGTGTCAATCCGGCCCGGATCGGCCTGCACGGCAATAACAAGACGGTCGACGAGTTGACCGAGGCGATCCGGATCGGTGTCGCAAGGGTCGTCGTGGATTCCTTCGACGAGATCGAACGCCTGCGGGTGCTCACCGACGGACTCACTGGTCCTGACCGTCTCCGTGTGATGGTGCGGTGCATCGCCGGCGTCGAGGCGCATACGCACGAGTACATCGCGACGGCGCACGAGGACCAGAAGTTCGGCCTGTCGATCGTCGACGGGGACGCCGGCCGCGCGGTCGCCCTGCTCGAGGCGATGCCGGGTGTCGACTTGATCGGTCTGCATTCCCATATCGGCAGCCAGATCTTCGACACGTCGGGCTTCGAGGTGGCGGCCCGGCGGGTGCTGCGGCTGCACGCCGAGAGCTCGGCGGCGATCGGCCGTGATCTCCCTGAGCTCGATCTCGGCGGCGGCTTCGGTATCGCGTACAACGCGCAGGACACGCCGTCGACGCCGGCCGAGCTGGCGGCGAGTCTGGACGCGATCGTCGACGCAGAGTGCGCGGTGCTCAGCATCGAGCGTCCGCGGTTGTCGATCGAGCCCGGGCGCGCCATCGTCGGGCCGTCGACGTTCAGCCTGTACGAGGTGGGGACGGTCAAGCGGGTCACGCTCGACGGCGGTGCGCACCGACTGTACGTGTCGGTCGACGGCGGCATGAGCGACAACGTCCGCACCGCGCTCTACAACGCGGAGTACTCGGCGACGCTGGCTTCACGCGCCTCGGCGGCGACGCCGGAGCTGTCCCGGGTGGTCGGGAAGCACTGCGAGTCCGGCGACATCCTGGTCACGCACGAGTTCCTCCCGTCCGACGTCGCCCCCGGGGACCTCGTGGCGGTGCCGGGCACCGGCGCCTACTGCCGGGCCTTGGCGAGCAACTACAACCACGCCACGCGGCCGGCGGTCGTCGCCGTGCAGAACGGGGAGGCTCGGGTGATCGTCCGCCGGGAGACCCTCGAGGATCTGCTCGCGCTCGACGTCGGCTGGTAACCCCGTGCCTGCGGTCGTAATACCGCGCATGGGGTTACGACGACTGTCGCGGGGTTACGAGCGCACGGGCGGCGGCGTCGAGCGTCGTTGTCGACGTCGGCTGGTAACACGCTGCGGCCCGATCGTTGGCTGGTAACCCCGTGCCTGCGGTGGTAATACCGCGCATGGGGTTACGACGACTGTCGCGGGGTTACCGGACGCCGATCCAGGCGGCCCTACCTCATCCGCTCAGCAACGACTGCCGGTGTGTGCAGATCCCAGCCAGGTATGCGGATTCCCGTCCCAGCACCAGCCGAGCTTCGGTCGCCTATCGCTGATCCACAGCGCAGGCACGCGTTTGTCGCCGCACCGCGACCCGGAGAGCGAGAAGCGCTTGTTCTTCTCCAGCGTCTCCGGATGGTGTGTCAGCAGGGCGATACCTTCGTCGTAGGTGAGGGGCGAACGGTCTGCCTCGTGGATCGAGACGAGCGCATCCTTCGGCCGGACGTTGCAGAACTCCTCACCGCGCCGGACGTCGAGCAGCGCGTAGATGGTCCGCGGCGGGATATCGAGCCCCGGGATCGGCGTGAACCTTGCGATGTCGGAGGTGTCGCGTGAGACGAAGCCGGAGCGTCCGCGCAGCGACGTGAGCAGCATCGACCGCGCCGCCGGAACGAGTGTCGCCGGAACGACCAGCACGAAAGCCGCCCGCGCCGGGGTCGCAGTCACGACGGTCGAACCGACACGGGTCACTACCTCGGCGCGTAACGCGTCGGCAGCCTCCGTGAGCACCTGCTCGCTGATCCCCGCGATGTCTGCGTATCCCAGGCTGCGGATGGTCGCCAGCTGACGATCGAACTCCGAGGTGGCATCGGTGGTCGTGTCTGCGACCGGATCGTGGTGATCGGACACGCGGGGTGAGGCGGACGTCGTCACGGGCGGCTCCTGAATCGAGGGGTCCGACAATCAAAGCCGGTGCGACCTTGCCGCGGTGCCCAACGCCGGCTGCGCAGCCTGAGTTCCCTGGGTTCCTGCGGCTCGGGTGATCGGCCGCCGCAATACCTTGCGCGGCGCGCGTCTCGTACCGTGGATCCTGCGGGCGTTCGCGACGAGCGGTGGCCGACACTAGGCAATCGTCGGCACGCACGGTCGCCCGAACAGATCCGCAAACCCGAGGAGGACGGCCGGTGGGAGAAACCCAGCCCACGCTCCGTGTCGCGCTGCTCGGCTGCGGTGTCGTCGGATCCGCGGTCGTCCGCATCCTCACCGAGCACGCCGACGACCTCGCGGCACGCGCGGGCGCACGCCTCGAACTGGCAGGCGTCGCGGTCCGGCGCCCGAGCCGCGTCAGGTCGGTCGACTTCCCGGCCGACCTGATCACGACCGACGCGCACGCGCTCGTCAGCCGTGACGACATCGATCTCGTCATCGAGGTCATCGGCGGCATCGAGCCGGCCCGCTCACTCATCCTCACCGCCCTCGAACACGGCACCAGCGTCGTCACCGCGAACAAAGCACTGCTCGCACAGGACTCCGAGACCCTGTTCGCGGCCGCGGAGAAACACGGCGTCGACCTCTACTTCGAGGCCGCGGTGGCCGGGGCGATCCCGCTCATCCGCCCGTTGCGCGAGTCCCTCGTCGGCGACCGGGTCCGACGGGTTCTCGGAATCGTCAACGGGACCACGAACTTCGTTCTCGACCGGATGGACACCAGCGGGACGTCCTACGCGGAAGCGCTCGAGGAGGCGCAGGCCCTCGGGTACGCCGAGGCCGACCCCACCGCCGACGTCGAGGGCTTCGACGCCGCCGCGAAGGCGGCCATCATCGCCTCGCTCGCCTTCCACACCCGCGTGACCGGTGCCGACGTTCACCGCGAGGGCATCACCGAGGTCAGCGCGGCCGACATCGCCAGCGCCGCGGCGATGAACTGCGTGGTGAAGCTGCTGGCTATCTGCGAGTGGCTCGACGGGCCTGACGGTCCCGGCGTCTCCGCCCGGGTGCATCCGGCGATGATCCCGCGCGACCACCCGCTCGCGAGCGTCCACGAGGCCTATAACGCCGTCTTCGTGGAGTCCGAGGCAGCCGGTCAGCTGATGTTCTACGGACTCGGCGCCGGCGGCGCGCCGACCGCGTCGGCCGTCCTCGGTGACCTCGTGACGGTCGCCCGCAACCGGCTCTCCGGCGCACGCGGCGCACAGGAATCCACCTACGTTCAGGCGAAGATCCTGGCGATGGGCTCGGTGCCCACGCGCTACCACATCTCCCTCGACGTCGAGGATCGACCGGGCGTGCTGGCCAGCGTGGCCACGCTGTTCGCCGAGCACGGGGTCAGCATCCAGACCGTCCGGCAGTCCGACCACGACAACGGCGCCCAGCTTGTGATCGTCACCCACACCGCGTCCGACGCCGCACTCGCCGCGACCGTACGGGGACTGTCGACGCTCGACGTGGTCGCCGACGTCACCTCGGTGATGCGCGTCGAGGCGCACAGCTGACGTCGCGACCGGCGAGGCGCCACCGCGGTTGGTCGCGTTACCTGGCGGCGGCAGTTCTGGAAGGATGAGGACATGGCACATCTGTGGCGCGGCGTGATCGACGAGTACCGCGATCGAATGCCGGTGACCGCTGACACGCCGGTGATCACCCTCGGCGAGGGCGGCACGCCGCTTGTCGAGTCGGCCTGGCTCTCACAGCTCACCGGGTGCCGGGTCTGGCTCAAGCTCGAGGGCGACAACCCGACCGGCTCGTTCAAGGACCGCGGTATGACCGTCGCCATGTCGGTCGTCGCCGCGACGAAGCCCGAGGCCGTCGTCTGTGCGTCCACCGGCAATACCAGCGCCTCGGCAGCCGCCTACGCCGCTCGCGCGGGTCTGGTCTGCGGCGTCCTCGTCCCGGCCGGGAAGATCGCGCTCGGCAAGCTCGCGCAGGCCGTGGTCCACGGCGCCCGGCTGATCGCCGTCCGTGGCAACTTCGACGACTGCCTGCGGCTCACCCGTGAGCTCGCCGACACCTACGACGTCGGCCTCGTGAACTCGGTCAACCGGGTGCGCATCCAGGGCCAGAAGTCGGCGGCCTTCGAGATCGTCGACGCTCTCGGCTTCGCTCCCGACATCCACTGCATCCCGGTGGGCAACGCCGGCAACATCTCCGCCTACTGGGCCGGCTTCACCGAATACGCCGCCGACGGCATCGCCACCTCGACCCCGCGGATGTGGGGATTCCAGGCGGCCGGCGCCGCGCCCTTCGTCTCGGGCGGGCCGATCGCGAACCCCGAGACGATCGCCACCGCCATCCGGATCGGCTCGCCTGCATCCTGGGATCTCGCCATCGCAGCGCGCGACGACTCGGGCGGCAGCATCACCGCGGTCACCGACGCCGAGATCCTCGCCGCACAGCGCAATCTCGCACGACGCGAGGGCGTGTTCGTCGAGCCCGGCTCCGCCGCGTCGGTCGCCGGCCTGCTCAAGTCGCACGCCGCCGGCCTGGTCGATCCCGGCCAGACCATCACCGTCACCCTGACCGGGCACGGTCTCAAGGACGTCGAGACCGCCCTGTCCGGGCTGGCCGCCGTCGACCCCGAGGTCATCGCCGCATCCGCGGACGCGGCCGCCGTCGCGCTGGGGATCGGGCCGCACGCGTCATGACGCACCGCTCACCCGGCGAGCCACGGCAGGTCCGGGTGTCGGTTCCGGCGACGTCGGCCAACCTCGGGCCCGGCTACGACACGCTCGGACTCGCACTCGATCTGCGCGACGACGTCACCGTCACCACCGTCGGCCCAGGGGCCGACGCCCGACCTACGACGAGCGTCGACGTCAGCGGTGAGGGTGCCGACGACGTTCCCCGCGACAGCACCCACCTGATCGCCCGGACCGTGCATGACGTGTTCGGCCGCATCGGCTTTCCTCAACCCTGCTTGACGATCACGACTGTCAATGCGATCCCGCACGGCCGTGGTCTCGGCTCGTCGGCCGCTGCGATCGTCGCCGGGGTGGCCGCTGCGCTCGCGCTCGCCGATCCGTCGGCGCCGCTCGATCGTGACTGTGTCCTGCAGATAGCCGCCGAACTCGAAGGGCACCCCGACAACGTCGGCCCGTGCGTGTTCGGCGGGTTGACGGTCGCCTGGACCGATCCGGGCGGATCGGCGCACGCCGTCGTGCTCGAGCCGGCCGGCTGGCGACCGGTCGTCATCCTGCCCGCGGAGCAACTCGCGACGCACGCGGCGCGGGCGCTCCTGCCAGCCACCGTCGCGCATGCGGTGGCCGCCGAGAACGTCGCCAGGGCGGCACTTCTGGTCGCGGTGCTCACCGGGCAGGCGCCGCTCGAGCATCTGCTCGCCGCGACCGAGGACGGACTGCACCAGCCGTTCCGTGCCGCGGCCATGCCGGTGGCGGCCGCGATGCTCGCCGACCTGCGTGCGGTCGGCATCCCCGCGGTGGTCAGCGGCGCCGGCCCGAGCCTGCTGACCTTCATCCGCACGGATGCCGAACTCGACCTCTGCCTGTCCACCGTGGGCGGGCGGGCGAAGGTGCTGGCACTCGACGTCGACCAGCGGGGCGTCCTCGTCCGACACCAGTAGGAAGATGTGTCCACAAGGAATGGTTCACGGGGCCGATGGTGTTAGAGTCATTGACGCATCGATCTTGTGCCGCTTGCAGTCTCGTGTTCGTGTTCAGGTGGAGTTCTCGCCATCACGTGCCGGCAAGGCCACAGATGCGTCTCTCCCCTCTGGATGGGCCAGGGCCATGTGCCCGCCCGCGCCGTGAATCCGTTGCTCAGCTGCGACGGCTCACGCCGACGCCGGTCGCCGGTCTCGAACCGGTGACAGGTGCCAGGGGCCACGGCTGCTCGGGTACGTCCACCAAGCGGTCGATGGCCGGCCAACCGGCCGGCTGTACGAACGTCGACGCGCAGTTGCGCAGTCGGCACGCGTGCGAAGGACTCACGTGACAGAAACCACCGTGGCGCCCACGAGCGTCACCACTTCCACTGACCAGACCGGCGCCAAGCGGCGCGGGACCGGGCTGTCAGCCATGCTGCTGCCCGACTTGCAGAAGGTCGCCAGCGGCCTCGGCATCAGTGGGACCGGCAAGATGCGCAAGAGCCAGCTGGTCGACGCCATCGGCGCCGCCCGCAGTGGCTCGGCCGTCGGAGCCGGCGACGGCAGCGCTCCACCCTCCCGTACACGGAACTCCGTGCCGAAGGCCGTCCTCGCGAGTGAGGCCGCCCGTGCGGCCGAAACCGCCGCGCCGGACGCTCCGTCCGAGACCGGCGACGCGGGCACCTCCACGCCCCGCCGACGCAACCGCCGGTCGGCCCCTGCCGACGCGCCGAGCGAGGCCTCGACCCCGGTCGCGCGGTCGCCCGAGGCGAGCGCTCCGATCGTCGAGGCAGCCGCGCCGCCCGCCCCCGAGTCGGAGGCCACCGCCGACCAGCGCGTCGCCGACGGCCAGAACCGCAACACCGGTCGCACCCGCAACGACCGCGGCAACAACGACCGCGGCAACAACGACCGGGGCAACAACGACCGGGGCAACACGAATGACCGGTCGAACAACAACGACCGCAGCAACAACAACAGCGGGAACACGAACGACCGCTCCAACAACGACCGGTCGAACACCAATAACGACCGTTCGAGCAACGATCGCTCGAACAACTCGAACAACTCGAACAACGACCGCAGCAATAACAACGACCGCAGCAACAACAACGGCGGCAACGACCGCTACGAGGACGACGAGCAGGGCGGCGCGCGCCGCGGTCGTCGTCGTCGCAACCGTGACCGCGGTCGCGACCGGTTCGGCTCGAACGGCGCGAACGCCCCGCAGCAGCGCACCAGCTCCCGCGACCGGTTCGACACCCCGGATACCAGCGTGTCCGACGACGACGTGCTCGTCCCGGTGGCCGGAATCATGGACATCATGGACAGCTACGCGTTCGTCCGGACCAGCGGCTACCTGCCCGGCCCGAACGACGTCTACGTCTCTCTTCAGATGGTCCGCAAGTACGGCCTGCGCAAGGGCGACGCGGTCACCGGCCAGGTCAAGCAGACCCCCGACGGCGACCAGCAGGGCGGCGGAAACCAGCAGCAGTCGCGCCGGGAGAAGTTCAACCCGCTCGTCAGCATCGAGACCCTCAACGGCGACGACCCGGAGAAGGGCCGCCAGCGTCCCGAGTTCGGGAAGCTGACCCCGCTCTACCCGCAGGAGCGACTGCGCCTGGAGACCGAGCCGAACAAGCTCATCGGCCGCATCATCGACATCGTCGCGCCGGTCGGCAAGGGCCAGCGCGGGCTCATCGTCTCCCCGTCCAAGGCCGGCAAGACGATCATCCTGCAGCAGATCGCCAACGCGATCACCACGAACAACCCCGAAGTGCACCTGATGGTCGTGCTCGTCGACGAGCGCCCCGAAGAGGTCACCGACATGCAGCGCGCGGTCAAGGGTGAGGTCATCGCCTCCACCTTCGACCGGCCAGCCGAGGACCACACCGTGGTCGCCGAGCTGGCGATCGAGCGTGCCAAGCGGCTGGTCGAGCTTGGCCATGACGTCGTCATCCTGCTCGACTCGATGACCCGCCTGGGCCGTGCCTACAACCTCTCCGCACCGGCCAGCGGCCGGATCATGTCCGGTGGTGTCGACTCCGCGGCTCTCTACCCGCCGAAGCGGTTCTTCGGTGCCGCCCGCAACATCGAGCACGGCGGATCGCTGACCATCCTCGCCACGGCCCTGATCGACACGGGCTCGCGGATGGACGAGGTGATCTTCGAGGAGTTCAAGGGCACCGGCAACATGGAGCTCCGACTGGAGCGCCGCTTCGCGGAGAAGCGGATCTTCCCCGCTATCGACGTCGACGCCTCCAGCACCCGGCGTGAAGAGCAGCTCCGGAGCAAGGAAGAGCTGTCGGTCGTCTGGAAGCTGCGTCGCGTCCTGTCGGGCCTCGACGGCCAGCAGGCGCTCGAGCTCCTGCTCGACCGGCTGCGCAAGTCCGGCACCAACAACGAGTTCCTCCTGCAGGTGCAGAAGACGACTCCGATGATGGCCGGTCACGACGACGAGTAGCTCCGCCACCGCCTGACCCGGGGGAACAGTCCACCCGGGATTGGCGTTGAGGAGCTGTCAAATGGCAGAATCACCCGCCTGGTTCCGGTTCACGTCCGTCTTCAGAGCGCGACGACCCGGCGACCAAGAGCCTCGAGGAGATAGACCGTGAAGAAAGACATCCATCCCGACTACGTGCTGACGACCGTCACCTGTACCTGCGGCGCCACGTTCGAGACCCACAGCACCGCGAAGAGCGGCGAGATCCGCGCCGACGTGTGCTCCAACTGCCACCCGTTCTACACGGGCAAGCAGAAGCTGCTGGACACCGGTGGACGCGTCGCCCGCTTCGAGAAGCGCTACGCGAAGACCGCAGCCGCCAGCAAGTAGCGTCTCCACGGCGCTGGCGCCCCGATCACCCGATCGGGGCGCCGGCGCCGTTTGCTTTCCCCAGGTTGCCTTCCCAAAGCGGCATCCAGCCCGACCCCAGTCCAGAGGAGCACGGCCCTGTGTTCGAAGCCGTCCAAGCGCTGCTCGACGAGCACGCCGAACTCGAACGCGAGCTCTCCGACCCCGCCATCCACTCAGACCCCGCCCGTGCGCGCACGGTCGGACGTCGCTACGCCGCGCTGGGCCGTGTGGTCGCTGCGTACCAGGACTGGAAGTCCACGACGGACGACCTCGAGGCGGCACGCGAGCTCGCCGCCGAGGATCCGGCCTTCGCCGACGAGGCGGCCGCGTTGAGCGAGCATCTCGCCGAGGCCGAACGCACGCTGCGGCTGCAGCTGGTGCCCCGCGACGAGCACGCCGACGCGGACGTGCTGGTCGAGGTCAAGGCGGGAGAGGGAGGCGCGGAGTCTGCGTTGTTCGCCGGCGACCTCCTGCGGATGTACCTGCGCTATGCGGAGCGGCTGGGCTGGCGGACCGAGATCCTGGACAGTGCCGAGTCCGACCTCGGCGGCGTCAAGAGCGTCACCCTCGCCGTCAAGGGGTCGGGCTCCGACCCGGACAACACCCCGTTCCTGAAGCTGCGCTACGAGGGCGGCGTCCACCGCGTCCAGCGTGTGCCGGTGACCGAGTCGCAGGGACGTATCCACACCTCTGCGGCCGGCGTGCTCGTCATCCCCGAGGTCGAGGACGTCGACGTCGAGATCAACGACAAAGACCTCCGGATCGACGTGTTCCGCAGCTCCGGGCCCGGCGGCCAGAGCGTCAACACGACCGACTCCGCGGTCCGCGTCACCCACATCCCGACCGGCATCGTCGTGTCCTGCCAGAACGAGAAATCCCAGCTGCAGAACAAGGAATCGGCCATGCGCATCCTCCGGGCACGGATGCTTGCCCGTGCCGAGGAGGAAGCGGCGAGCGCCGCGCAGATGCAGCGCGCGAGCCAGATCCGCACCGTCGACCGGTCCGAGCGCATCCGCACCTACAACTACCCGCAGAGTCGCGTGACCGACCACCGGATCGGCTTCACCACCCACAACCTGTCGGGTGTTCTCGACGGTGAGCTGGACGCGCTGGTCGCGGCACTCACCGAGGCCGACCAGGCGGCTCTGCTGGCCGGGATCGAAGCCGGCGCCTGACGCAGTGAACCCCGTCCCGCCGGCCGGCGAGCCTCGTCGGCGCACCGTCCTCGACGACGCCGCCCGCACCCTGACCGCGGCTGCGGTCGCCTCGCCAAGGGTGGACGCCGAGCTACTGCTCGCGCACGCCTGGGGCCTCAAGCGAGGCCAGCTGCTCGCGCACGAGACCGTCCCGACGTCCGTCGTCACCGCGTTCGAGGCACTCCTCCGGCGCCGAGCCGCACGCGAGCCCCTCCAGCACCTGACCGGTCGAGCGCCGTTCCGCCATGTCGAGGTCGAGGTCGGCCCGGGTGTGTTCGTGCCGCGCCCGGAGACCGAAGCGATGGCCGGGTGGGTCATCAACCGGCTGGCTGAGATCGCTGCGGTGCGGCGACCGGTCGTCGTCGAGCTGTGCGCCGGATCGGGCGCGATCTCGATGGCGATCCTCGACGAGGTACCCGCCGCCGACGTGTACGCGATCGAGCTCGACGACGCGGCCTACCGGTGGGCGACCCGGAACCTGGCCGGCACCGGCGCGGTCCTGGCACTCGGCGACATGGCCGATGCCGGCTCGGTCTGGCCGCACCTGCGTGGTGCCTGCGACCTCGTCGTCGCGAACCCGCCGTACATCCCGATGGAGGCGTGGGAGTCGGTGCCGCCAGAAGTCCGCGACCACGACCCGGCGCTCGCGCTGTGGTCGGGCGCCGACGGCCTCGCCGCCACCGCGGTCGTCGCCCGGGTGGCTGCGCAACTGCTCCGATCGGGCGGCCGGGTCGCCAGCGAACACGCGGAGGTGCAGGCCGAGAGCGCGCCGGACGTGTTCGTGCGGGAAGGGTCGTTCGACCAGGTGCGCGACCACCTCGACCTCACCGGCCGCGCGAGGTTCGTGACCGCCCGGCGAATCTGAGCCGGCCGGGTAGGGCCGGCCGGCTGAGCCGGCGGGGGCCCGGCTAGCGGCCGAACGTGCGCCGGAAGAACGCCTCGGTGGCGGTCAGCCGTCGGGCCTTCACGCTGCCCAGGGTCATCCGGCCGGTGATGCGGACCAGCACGCCGTCGTCGGTCGATTCGGCACCACGGACCTCGCAGCTCCCCAGCGGCGTCGTCAGCCCGCTCAGGTCCACCCGTGCCCCGGTCGGGACGATGACGTGGACGTCGGAGCACCAGCCGTGGACGTCGATGGCGATCACCGGCGAGCTGACCCTGGCCTGGGTGAGGTCGAGCCGGATGCTGGCCAGGCTCGCGCGTACGTCGATCTGGGCCGGCGGCTCCCAGTACCCCTCGCGTCGCAACGACGACAACCGTCGGCGGACCAGCAGCGGCGGCCCGGGGTTCGTGATCGACTCGGACGGCAGATCCGCCGTCAGCGGTGTCAGGTCGCCGCGCGTCTTGGCCGCCCATGCGCGATCGAGCCGGTCATCGAGTTCGGCCATGGTGATGCGGCCGGAGGCGGTCGCGTCGCGGAGCCGCTCGCTGACCGCGAGGCGGTCCTCGTCGGAGGCGCGCAAAGTGTCAGACGTCCGCACCGGGGGCTTCTCCGGTTTCGGACGCCACACACGGGCGAGCCTGTCCTGCACCTGAGGAAGGATAGTGCGCGCAGGTGCGAGGATGTCGGGCGTGAGTGAGCGCTACAACCTCCTGGACCCCGACGAGGCCGATAAGGGCATCACCGCTGCGATGGCGGCGATGCGTGCCGGCGAGCTGATCGTCATCCCCACCGACACCGTCTACGGGGTGGCCGCCGAGGCGTTCGACCAGCGCGCGGTGGCCCGGTTGCTCCGCGCGAAGGACCGCGGTCGCGACGTCCCGACGCCGGTGCTGATCGGCAGCGCGTACGCCATGGAGGGTCTGGCCGACGACGTCGACGAGACCGCGCTCAAGCTCACCGACGCGTTCTGGCCGGGTGGATTGTCGCTCGTGTTCAAGCAGCAGCCGAGCCTCAACTGGGACCTCGGTGACAACAAGGGCACCGTGACGCTCCGGATGCCCGACAACGACCACGTGCTGCAATTACTGCGCCGGACGGGCCCCCTCGCGGTCAGCAGCGCGAACCGGCACGGGCGTCCCGCCCCGACGACGGTCGACGTCGCCGAGGCGGAGCTGGGCGACCGCGTGTCGGTGTACCTCGACGGCGGCGAGACCCCCGGCCCGGTGCCGTCCACGATCGTCGACCTGACGCGGGTGGTTCCGCAGCTCCTCCGCCGCGGCGTCATCACGCTCGAGCAGCTCCGTGAGGTCGTCGGCGCGGTCGAGATCGACATCGACGGCGAGGAGGACGAGATCAACCCGGACCTGCTGGCCAAGCTCGACGCCGACTTCGCCGCGCTCCAGCTCGACAAGGAAATGGAACCGGTCGAGGACGCCGAGGAGCCAGCCGACGGAGCCGAGCAGACCGACGAATACGCAGCCGGGACCGAGGTGACGGACGAGCCCAACGCTTCCGACGAGGCTGACCGGCACCAGCCTGAAACGGATGAAAGTACTCCGACCGCAGTCGATGAGACTGATAGGACCCATCACACCAAGGGATCTGATGACACAGTCGAGGAGCCGGTCGACCCCGACCAGCCGCCGGAGGGCACCACGCTGGAATACCGTCCCGAGTCGTGAGTCACGCCGGTGCGTGAGTACCTGCTGGTCCTCGCCGTCGCAGCCGCGGTCACCTACCTGTGCACGGGTTTCACCCGTCGCTTCGCGCTCCGGTTCGGCGCCATCACCCCGTTGCGCGACCGCGACGTGCACGTCATCCCGATGCCGCGTCTCGGCGGGCTCGCGATCATGCTCGGAGTCGGCACGGCCATCCTCGTCGCCCAGCACCTGCCGTTCCTGAGCCGCATCCCCGAGGTCGGCCACGATGCGACCGCGCTGCTGGCGGGCGCGTCGGTGATGTTCGTGGTCGGCGCGGTCGACGACTTCCACGAACTCGACGGCGTGACGAAGCTCGCCGGCCAGGTCGTCGCCGCCGGTGTCATCGTCGTGATGGGCGTGAAATTCTACTGGCTGCCGACCCCGGGCGGGATCTTCTCGATGCCGCCGGTGCTCGGCGCGGTGCTGTCGGCGATCGTCATCATCGCCACCGCCAACGCGGTGAACTTCGTCGACGGCCTGGACGGGCTGGCGGCCGGTGTCTGTGTCATCGGCGCACTCGCCTTCTTCTCCTACGCCTATCTGCTGGCGTTCGACAACGGGCTCAACCGGGCGGCTCCGCCGAGCCTCATCGCAGTCGCGGTGGCGGGTTCGTGTCTGGGCTTCCTTCCGTACAACTTCCATCCCTGCAAGCTGTTCATGGGTGACTCCGGCGCGCTTCCGCTCGGCACCCTGCTCGGCGGCGCGGCGGTCAACCTCACCGGCTTCCTCGATCCCGGCACCGCCGCGGTGAGCGGCGGCAACGCCACCTGGCTGCCAGTTCTGCTGCCGTTGATCCTCACCGTCGCCGTCCTCGCCCTGCCGGGCATCGACCTCGTACTCGCCGTGATCCGACGGACGAAGGAGGGCCGCTCACCGTTCTCCTCCGACCGTGGGCACCTGCACCACCGGATGCTCGACATGGGTCACTCGCACCGCGGGTCGGTCCTGCTGCTGTGGGCCTGGGCCGCGGTGATCGGGTTCGGCATCGTGCTCATCGTCCTGCGCGGGGGAGTCGTGATGATCAGCGCGGTCAGCCTCGCGGTGGTCGGGCTGCTGCTCGGGACGCTCGTGACGCCGACCCGGCTGCGTCGCCGCCGGCGGCATCGGGACCGACGTGAGAGCCTGCCCCGGGTCGGTTGAGCGGCAGGTTGTCACACCGCGCGTGCCGGTGTGAGCACTGGACGCACGACCGACCGCCACGATCGACCGAACACCCGTGATGTCGTGCACGGCTGGGCGGGTTCCTGCTCCCAGGACTTTGTGCTAATTTTCACAAGCACCAGATGACGACCAACAGAAGGCCGCCGATCATGATGTCGCACCCCGTTGTACCGCTGGCTCGAGCTGCGTCGCTCGCCGCCGGTGTCACCGGCGTCCTCGCCCTGGTCATCAGCGCAATCGCTGCCGGCGGCCGCGGAGTTCTCGGAGCCGCGCTCGGTCTTCTCGTCGCGGTCGTCTACGTGTCCATCACCCTGCTCGTCGGCCGGCTGACGCTCACCGGTGACCCCAACGTGATGATGGCCGCCGCGATGGGATCGTTCCTGGTCAAACTCGTGCTGTTCGCCGTCGCGCTGACCATCCTGAAGGACCACGGAGTCTTCACGCACGTGTCGTCGATGGCGTTCGCCCTCACGGCCGTGGCGACCGCCGTTGCCACGATGATCGCCGAGGCGCTTGCGTTCATGCGCACCCGGCGGCCGGTCTGGGACGAGTCTGTCGCAGGTGTCCGATGAGCGTCCGGACGAAGATGACCGGTCCCGTCCCGACCTGCTACCGTCCCCACCGCGATGACCGGTACGCCAGAGGACAATCCCCCGGCACCACCCTCCGGCGATCCATGGTCCGTGATGAGTTACCTGATCTCCGGTCCCTTGCTCTACGGCGGACTCGGGTGGCTTCTCGAGCGGTGGCTGCACCTGGCATGGCTTGTTCCGGGCGGCATCATCGTCGGGATGGGGCTGGCGTTGTGGCTCGTCTATCTGCGGTGGGGCAGAGCGTGAGGCTGCACCACCCGGCGAGACCGAACCACCCGATCACCCGGATCCACACAACGACTGTGAACGACGCAAAGAACCCCGCCCGAGACACGATGCCCCTACTTGAGGAGTCGCGATGACCGAGTGGCTGCTGGCCGAGACGGGTTACACCCCTCCCGGCTCGAGGGACTTCGAGCTGCCCCCGTTCATCCACGGCGTCAGCTGGGCGACGAAGCCGGTTCTGCTCGCGCTGATCTCGATCATCCTGATCGTCGGCTTCTTCATGTATGCGATGCGAAAGCGGGCGCTCGTCCCGGGCAAGCTGCAGTTCGTCGCCGAAGGCGCGTACGGCTTCGTCCGCAACACGATCGCCCGCGACTCCATCGGCGAGGACTACCGCAAGTTCCTGCCCTACCTCGTGGCCCTGTTCTTCTTCATCCTCGTCAACAACCTGTTCGGGCTGTTCCCGTTGACGTTGTTCCCGACGATGTCGCGGGTCGGATTCCCGATGGCGCTGGCCGTCGTCTCGTGGATTCTCTTCCTCTGGATCGGCATCTCCCGGCACGGATTCATCGGCTACTTCAAGAACATGATGTTCCCGCCCGGCGTGCCGCCCTACATCTACCCGTTGCTGGCGCCGCTGGAGTTCATGTCGACGGTGCTCGTCCGGCCGATCACGCTCTCCCTGCGTCTGTTCGCCAACATGTTCGCCGGCCACCTGCTGATGCTGGTGTTCGTGCTCGGCGGGGAATACCTCATCCACCAGTCCGGCCCGGTCAAGCTCGTCGGCCCGATCGCCTGGATCTTCGTGATCGCCCTGAACTTCCTGGAGCTCCTGATCCAGGTCCTCCAAGCCTACATCTTCACCGTGCTCACCTCGCTCTACATCGCCGGCTCGCTCGCCGACGAGCACTGACCAACGACCGCACCGCCAGCACGTCGACGCCAGCACCGGCACTGCCTACCGCACCACCCCGACGAAAGGGACACCCCAGCATGAACGGCACCATCGACCTCCACGGCACCGTCAACATGATCGGCTACGGCCTCTCGGCCATCGGCCCGGGTATCGGCATCGGCCTGATCTGGGCTGCCCTGCTCAACGGCGTGGCCCGTCAGCCCGAGGCGCGCGGGATGCTCCAGCCGATGGCGTTCATCGGCTTCGCCCTGACCGAGGCGCTCGCCATCCTCGGTCTGGTCTTCGCGCTCGTCCTCTAGAGACCTCCTCGTCAGCCACCGCCAACGCATCACTGATCGGAGTCAGCCATGACCTTGTTGCTTGCAGCCGAAGGGGATCCGAACCCGATCCTTCCGGCGCCGGCCGAGTTCATCGTCGCGCTGGTGTTCTTCGGCATCCTCGTGCTCCTCGTGGCGAAGTATGTGGTCCCGGCGTTCGAGAAGACGTTCGCCGAGCGCACCGCTGCCATCGAGGGCGGCATCCAGCAGGCCGAGGTCGCCCAGGCCGAGGCCAACGCCGCGCTCGAGCAGTACCGGGCGCAGCTTGCCGACGCGCGTGGCGAGGCGAACCGCATCCGTGAGCACGCCCGCGAGCAGGCCGTGTCCATCGTCGCCGAGGCGCGTGAGCAGGCCCAGCAGGAGGCGGCCCGGATGCTGTCCGCGGCCGAGGGCCACATCGACGCCGAACGGAGCGCGGCCGCGGCCTCGCTGCGGTCGGAGGTCGGCTCGCTCGCGTCCGATCTCGCGGGACGCATCGTGGGGGAGTCCCTCACCGACGACGAGCGCTCCCAGCGCGTCATCGACCGTTTCCTGGCCGACCTCGAAGCGCAGCCGACGGCCCAGACGTCGGGCTCGGCGCAGTCCACCGGCTCGGAGGTCTGAACCGATGGCCGCATCGTTGCGGGGCGCCTCGCGGGCATCCCTCGTCAAGCTGCGTGAGCAGA
This sequence comes from Actinopolymorphaceae bacterium, assembly GCA_036786375.1. Lineage (GTDB taxonomy): Bacteria > Actinomycetota > Actinomycetes > Propionibacteriales > DAIQRJ01 > DAIQRJ01. The sequence continues at coordinate 89,157 of DAIQRJ010000002.1, read as the reverse complement.
TCGACGAGGTCGTCGGCGACGCCGACGCCGCGACCGTCAGCGACGAGCTGTTCTCGGTCGTCGACCTGCTCGACCGCCAGCCGGCGCTGCGACGGGCCCTCACCGACCCGGCGCGAAGCGGAGCGGACCGGCAGGTCCTCGCCTCCGGCCTGCTGACCGGCAAGCTCAGTCCCGCTACCACCGAGCTCACCGGCCGCGCCGCCGCGCTCGAGTGGGCACGTACGCGCGACCTGTCCGACTCGGTCGAGGCCGCCGCGGTGCTCGTCGCCGTCACCGACGCCGATCGGCGCGGACGGCTCGACGCCGTGGAGGACCAGTTGTTCGCGTTCGGCGGGGCCATCGACGAGTCCCCGTCGCTGGCATCGGCCCTGTCGGATCCGGCCGCGCCCACCGATGCCAAGATCGGTCTCGTCGGTGACCTGCTCGACGGCGCCGACCCGGCGACGATCAGCCTCGCCAAGCGCGCGGTGTCCGCACCGCGGGCCGGCACGCTGACCGAGACGGTCGGCGACTTCGCCCGCATCGCGGCCGACCTGCGTCGCCGCCTGGTCGCCACCGTGCGGACGGCGGTCGAGCTCAACGACGTCCAGCGGGACCGGCTCCGGGCTGCGCTGGGACGGCAGTACGGTCGTGAGATCCACCTGAACGTCGTCATCGAGCCCGAGGTCGTCGGCGGTATCTCGGTGACGATCGGTGACGACCTGATCGACGGCACCCTCCGCACCCGCGTCACCGAAGCCACCCGGCTCCTCGTCGGCTGAGTTCGCCCGCTCCACTGCTTCACCTGAACCGAACCGCCTGCACCTGAACCGATGTTGTGTCTGAACCGAATGCTGTATCTGAACTGACTGTGTCGATTTCGCAAGTACCCGATCGGGAAGTAGGGAAACCATGACGGACGTGTCGATCCGCCCGGAGGACATCCGGGCCGCCCTGGACCGCTTCGTCTCCAGCTACGAACCCGGCGCGGCGAGCCGCGACGAGGTCGGTCGCGTCGTCACGGCGGGCGACGGGATTGCGCGCGTCGAGGGCCTGCCCTCGACGATGGCGAGTGAGTTGCTGGAGTTCGAGGACGGCACCCGGGGCCTCGCCCAGAACCTCGACGTCCGCGAGATCGGCGTCGTCATCCTCGGTGACTTCGAAGGCGTCGAGGAGGGCCAGGAGGTCCGCCGCACCGGCGAGATCCTCGCCGTGCCCGTCGGTGATGGCTTCCTCGGTCGCGTCGTCGACCCGCTCGCCAAGCCGATCGACGGCCTCGGCGAGATCGACGGCATCGACGGCACCCGCGTCCTCGAGCTGCAGGCCGCCGGCGTGATGGACCGCCAGGAGGTGCGCGAACCGATGTCGACCGGCCTCAAGGCCATCGACTCGCTCACGCCGATCGGGCGTGGCCAGCGTCAGCTCATCATCGGTGACCGCAAGACCGGCAAGACCGCGCTCGCGATCGACACGATCATCAACCAGAAGGCCAACTGGGAGTCCGGCGACCCGAAGCGCCAGGTGCGCTGTGTCTACGTCGCCATCGGCCAGAAGGGTTCGACGATCGCCGCCGTCCGCGGTGTGCTCGAAGAGGCCGGCGCCCTGCAGTACACGACGATCGTCGCCTCGCCCGCGTCGGACCCGGCCGGCTTCAAGTACCTTGCCCCCTACACCGGCTCGGCGATCGCCCAGCACTGGATGTACGCCGGCAAGCACTGCCTGATCGTGTTCGACGACCTGACCAAGCAGGCCGAGGCGTACCGCGCCATGTCGCTGCTCCTGCGTCGCCCGCCGGGCCGTGAGGCCTACCCCGGTGACGTCTTCTACCTACACTCCCGGCTGCTCGAGCGGTGCGCCAAGCTCTCGAACGAGCTCGGCGCGGGCTCGATCACCGGGCTGCCGATCATCGAGACGAAGGCCAACGACGTGTCGGCCTTCATCCCGACGAACGTCATCTCGATCACCGACGGCCAGATCTTCTTGCAGTCCGACCTGTTCAACGCCAACCAGCGTCCGGCGATCGACGTCGGCGTGTCGGTCTCCCGGGTCGGCGGCGCCGCGATGACCAAGGCGATGAAGAAGGTCACCGGCTCGCTGAAGGTCGACCTGGCGCAGTATCGCGACATGCAGGCGTTCGCGATGTTCGCGTCCGACCTCGATGCCACCTCACGCCGTCAGCTGGCGCGTGGCGAGCGGCTGATGGAGCTGCTGAAGCAGAAGCAGTACGCGCCGTTCCCGGTCGAGGACCAGGTGGTATCCATCTGGATGGGGACGACCGGCGAGCTCGACGAGGTCCCGGTCGAGGACATCCTGCGATTCGAGAGCGAGTTCCTCGACACCCTCAAGCACGGTGCCACCGGCCCGCTGGACGTCATCCGGGAGACCCTCGACTTCACCGACGAGACCCGGGACGCGCTCAAGACCGCGCTCGAGGAGTTCAAGACCGAGTTCCAGACCTTCGAGGGCCGGCCGCTCGTCGGCAACGAAACCGTCGAGGAGCTCGAGGCCGAGGACGTCGGCCAGGAGAAGATCGTCAAGCAGAAGCGGAGCCGATGACCTCATGGCAGTAAGCCTGCGCGAAACACGCAACCGCATCCGTTCCGTCACCGCCACGGCCAAGATCACCCGGGCGATGGAACTGATCGCGGCGTCGCGGGTGATGCGCGCCCAGGCGAACGCGAAGGCCGCGAGCCCGTATGCCCGTGAGCTGACCCGCGCGGTGTCGGCGGTGGCGTCGGTGTCCAACGTCGACCACCCGCTGACCACCGAGCGGCCGGATCCCAAGCGCGCGGCCGTGCTCATCGTGAGCTCGGACCGCGGGCTGGCCGGCGCGTACTCCTCGACGGTCATCCGGGAGGGCGAGCGGCTGGCCGAGCTCCTGCGTGGTCAGGGCAAGGAGGTCGTGCCGTTCCTGAGCGGCCGCAAGGCGGTCGGGTACTACGCCTTCCGTCGTCGTCACGTGCAGCAGCAGTGGACCGGGTTCTCCGAGGCGCCGCGCTACGCGCAGGCGCAGGAGATCGCGAACGCGATGCTCGCGCAGTTCGAGCACGAGGACGAGGCCCAGCGGGTCGACGAGATCCACGTCGTCTACACGCGGTTCGCGTCGATGATCCGGCAGGTTCCCGAGGTCATCCGGCTGGTGCCGCTCGAAGTCGTCGAGGGCACCGAGGCGCCCGAGCAGGGGAAGTTGTTCCCGCTGTACGAGTTCGAGCCGTCGGCGTCGGAAGTGCTGGACGCGCTCCTGCCGCGCTACATCGCCAGCCGTGTCCACTACTGCCTGCTGCAGGGGGCCGCGTCCGAACTCGCGGCCCGCCAGCGAGCGATGAAGTCGGCCACCGACAACGCCAACGACCTCGTCGAGCGCTACACGCGCGAGGCGAACCAGGCACGGCAGGCCCAGATCACCCAGGAAATCACCGAGATCGTCGGCGGAGCGTCCTCGCTCTCCGATAACGCTGAAGGCGAGTGAAAGCTATGACTGCCACCCTGTCCGAGAACGAGACCGAGACCACCGAGCACGCGCCCGGTCGGGTCGTCCGGGTCATCGGCCCAGTCGTCGACGTCGAGTTCCCCGCCGGCGACATCCCGCCGATCTACCAGGCGCTGACCGTCCCGCTGGAGCGCGAGGGTGCGACGGTCAGCCTCGTCCTCGAGGTCGCGCTGCACGTCGGCGACAACGTCGTGCGCACCATCGCGATGAAGCCGACCGACGGTCTGTCGCGCGGCTCCGAGGTCACCAACACCGGCGCGCCGATCAGCGTCCCGGTCGGCGAGATCACCAAGGGTCGCGTCTGGAACGCGACCGGCGACTGCCTCAACGACACCGAGGCCGCCGCGCAGGTGACCGAGCGCTGGCCCATCCACCGGCCCGCCCCGCCGTTCGCGGAACTCGAATCCCAGACCCGCATGCTCGAGACCGGCATCAAGGTCCTCGACCTCCTCACCCCCTACGTCCAGGGCGGCAAGATCGGCCTGTTCGGCGGTGCCGGGGTAGGCAAGACCGTGCTGATCCAGGAGATGATCTACCGGATCGCGCACAACTTCGGCGGCACGTCGGTGTTCGCCGGTGTCGGTGAGCGGACACGTGAGGGCAACGACCTCATCCACGAGATGGGAGAGGCCGGCGTCTTCAAAGACACCGCGCTCGTCTTCGGCCAGATGGACGAGCCGCCGGGCACGCGTCTTCGCGTCGCGTTGTCGGCGCTGACCATGGCGGAGTGGTTCCGCGACGTCGCGAAGGTCGACGTGCTGCTGTTCGTCGACAACATCTTCCGCTTCACCCAGGCCGGTTCCGAGGTCTCCACGCTGCTCGGCCGGATGCCGTCCGCGGTGGGGTACCAGCCCACCCTGGCCGACGAAATGGGCCTGCTCCAGGAGCGGATCACCTCGACCCGCGGTCACTCGATCACCTCGATGCAGGCGATCTACGTCCCCGCCGACGACTACACCGACCCCGCGCCGGCCACGACGTTCGCGCACCTCGACGCCACCACCGAGCTCTCGCGTGACATCGCGTCGCGTGGTCTCTACCCGGCCGTCGACCCGCTGACGTCCACGTCGACGATCCTCGACCCGCAGTACGTCGGCCAGCTGCACTACGACACCGCGGTGCGGGTCAAGCAGATCCTGCAGCGCAACAAGGAACTCCAGGACATCATCGCGATCCTGGGCGTCGACGAGCTCTCCGAAGAGGACCGGATCGTCGTCAGCCGGGCGCGGCGCATCCAGCAGTTCCTGTCGCAGAACACCTACATGGCCGAGAAGTTCACCAACACGCCGGGCTCGACGGTGCCGGTGGGCGAGACGGTCGAGTCGTTCAAGAAGATCTGCGACGGCGAGGTCGACCACATCGCCGAGCAGGCGTTCTTCAACGTCGGCAGCCTCGAGGACGTCGAGCGCAAGTGGCACGAGCTGCAGAAGGACAACTGACCGATGGCTGACGACCTGCACGTCGAACTGGTCCAGGCGGACCGGTTGCTGTGGTCGGGCGATGCCCACCTCGTGGTGGCGCGCTCGCTCAGCGGTGACCTGGGTGTCATGCCCGGGCACGAGCCGTTGCTCGCGGTCCTGGCCGACGGCGTGGTCTACATCCGTCAGGACGACGGCGACGGCGTGCAGGCCGCGGTGCTCGGCGGCTTCCTCTCGGTGGCCGACAACCGGGTGTCCATCCTGGCCGAGCAGGCCGAGCTGGCGAGCGAGATCGACGTCGAAGACGCGCGTCGTGCTCTGGAGGCGGCGCGCTCGGGTCACATCGAGGACGACCAGATGAGTGCGACCGAAGCCACCCGGCGCGCAGAGGCCCGCCTGCGCGCTGCCGAGACGGCCTGATCGGGACCTGGAACAGGGGTCGGAGCCGGCGATGGGGGTCCCGGACTGGCTCGATGTCGTCGTGCTCGACTCCGCTGTGCTGGCCGCGATCGTCGTCGTGCTCGGATTCGTCGCGCTCATCGCCCTCGGGCTGCGTCGACGCGGCATCACCCGGCACGCCGGCACCTTCGAGTGTTGCGTGCGCACCGCCGGCCGGAGCCGCTTCACCCTCGGGATGGCCCGCTACGGCGGTGACCGGCTCGAGGTGTTCCGCTGGTTCTCGCTGAGCTACCGTCCCCGGGCGGTGTTCGAGCGGTCCCTGATCGTCGAGACCGGACGTCGTAAGCCGGTCGGTCGTGAGGTCATGCTCCTGGGCGCCGGCGAGGTCGTGGTGCTCGAGTTCACCTACGACGGCCGCCCGGCCGCCCTCGCGCTCGGCCAGAGCGCGCTCACCGGCTTCCTGGCCTGGATCGAAGCATCACCGCCCCGCTCGTTCGGCGGCTGACGAGGTCCCGGGAGCCAAGGAGCCGAAGTGGGCGCGTCGGCACGCGACACGCCGGGTCGAGGTGGGCCTGGCGTCCACTCTGGCGCCTCCGGCTGGCCGGCCGACCGGTCAGGCCGCGGGTTCGCCGGACGCCTGCTGCTGGTGGCGACCCGGCTGCCAGAGCACGTCGCCGACGTCCGCGTTCGCCACCCGGCCGAGGATGAACAACAGGTCGGACAGCCGGTTGAGGTAGATCGCGGTCAGGGTGTTGGTCGAATCGCCGTAGGCCCCGACGGCCGCCCAGGTTGAGCGTTCGGCGCGCCGGGTGACCGTCCGGGCAACGTGCAGCAACGCCGCACCGGGCGTCCCGCCGGGCAGGATGAACGACCGCAGCGGCTCGAGATCGGCGTTGTAGCGGTCACAGGCGGCCTCGAGCGCGTCGATGGCCGGCTGGGTGATGCGCAGCGGCGGCGTCGCCGGGTCGGGAACGACGGGTGTGGCCAGGTCGGCGCCGACGTCGAAGAGGTCGTTCTGGATGGCGAGGAGCAACTCGGTCAACCCGGCGTCGAGGCCGCCCATCGTGACGGCGACGCCGATGGCTGCGTTGGCCTCGTCCACGTCCGCGTAGGCGCACAATCGCGGATCGTTCTTGCCGGTCTCGGAGAAGTCGGCCAGCCTCGTCGTTCCGGCGTCGCCGGTGCGCGTGTAGATCTTCGTCAGGTGAACAGCCACGCCCGTCAGGCTAGCTGCCGCATGGGCCGCGACGAACCTGCATACGATGCCCTGCGATGGAACGCATCCGAGTACACAGCGCGGCCAGGCTATCCGGCGAGGTGGGGGTTCCGGGTGCCAAGAACAGCGCCCTGAAGCTGATGGCCGCATCCGTCCTCGCGACCGGGACCACCACCCTGCACGAGGTCCCGCGCATCCGCGACGTCCACTTCATGCAGCAACTGCTGCGCCAGCTCGGCGCACAGACCGAGGCCGTCGGCTCCGGTCCGGCCGTCGACTCGTTGACGATCACCGTCCCCGACGACCTCCGGCACGAGACCGACTACACGATCGTCCGCCGGCTGCGCGCCTCGATCTCCATCCTCGGCCCGCTCGTCGGCCGGCTCGGACAGGCCAAGGTGGCACTCCCCGGCGGCGACAACATCGGTTCGCGCGGCCTGGACATGCACGTCCGAGGCCTGATCGCGCTCGGCGCCTCGGTCAGCATCGAGCACGGCTTCGTCGTCGCCGAGGCGCCGCACGGTCTGCGCGGCGCGGAGGTGCGGCTGGAGTTCCCGTCGGTCGGCGCCACCGAGAACATCGTGATGGCCGCCGTTCTCGCGCACGGCTGCACGAGCATCGAGAACGCCGCTCGGGAGCCCGAGATCGTCGACATCTGCGAGTTCCTGAACGAGATGGGCGCGCAGATCGAGGGCATCGGCATGCCGGTCCTGCAGATCGAGGGGGTCGGCGAGCTCCACGCCGTCGAGCACACAACCGTCGCCGACCGCATCGTCGCGGCCACCTACGCGATCGGTGCCGTGATCACCCGTGGCGACGTCTACGTCCGAGGCGGCCGCGCCGAGCATCTCGGGCTCGTGCTGCGCAAGCTCGCGTCCGCCGGTGCCGAGATCACGCCCGAGGCTGGTGGCTTCCGGGTGCGGATGGACGGCCGGCCCCACTCGGTCGACGTGATGACGCTGCCGTACCCGGGCTTCCCGACCGACCTGCAGTCGATGATGGCAACGCTGGCCGCGGTCAGCGACGGCACCGCCATGGTCACCGAGAACCTCTACGACGGACGGTTCGCGTTCGTCCAGGAGCTCGCCCGGCTCGGTGCCGACGTCCACACCGACGGCCATCACGCGGTCATCCGCGGGCGGGAGCGGCTCTCGGCCGCGCCCGTGCTCGCGACCGACATCCGCGCCGGTGCCGCTCTCGTCCTGGCCGGGCTCGTCGCCGACGGCGAGACACTCGTCTCGGGTGTGCACCACATCGACCGGGGGTATCCGGACCTCGTGGGCGACCTCACCGGCCTCGGTGCGGTACTGACGCGTGAGCCCGACGATCTCGCCGGCGCGGACGTCTGAAGATCGGGAGCGGGAGCGGGAGAGTATGAGCGGATCGAGCGGCCGGCTGCTGGTGGTCGGCGCGGGGCTGATGGGATCGGGGATCGCGCAGGTCGCCGCGGTGGGCGGTTGGGACGTCGCCCTGCACGACACATCGGCCAACGCGCTGGAGCGCGCCCGCGCGGGCATCGAGGACTCGCTCCGCCGGTTCGTCGGCAAGGACGTGCTGTCTGCCGACGAGGCCGCGGCGGCGCTGGACCGCATCCTCCCGACGGCCGATCTCGACGTGGCCGCCGACGTCGACTTCGTGGTCGAGGCCGTATTCGAGGACCTCGAGCTCAAGCGCGCAACCTTCGCCCAGCTCGACCGGATCGCCGCCGACGACACCGTGCTCGCCACCAACACCTCGGCCATCCCGATCACCGCGATCGCCGCCGCCACCGCACGACCCGAGTCTGTCGTCGGCACGCACTTCTTCTCGCCGGTCCCGATGATGGCGCTGTGCGAGCTCGTCCGTGGCCAGCGCACGTCCGACGACACCCTCGCGCGGGCCCAGTCGTTCGCCGAGTCGGCCGGGAAGACCTGCGTGACCGTGAACCGCGACGTCGCCGGGTTCATCACCACCCGGCTGATCAGCGCGCTGATACTCGAGGCGATCCGGCTGGTCGAGACCGGCGTCGCGTCCCCCGAGGACATCGACACGGCCTGCCGGCTCGGTTTCGGACATCGCATGGGGCCGCTGGCGACGGTGGATCTGACAGGGCTGGATGTGATCAAGCGTGCCGCGTCCGCGATCGTCGACGAGACCGGCAACACGGCGTTCTTCCCGCCCGAACTGCTGTCCCGGATGGTCGATGCGGGCCTGCTGGGACGCAAGAGCGGGCAGGGGTTCTTCAGCTACCCGCCGGCCTGACGCGGGGTCGATCCCTCGCGCGCGGCTTGCGCGGTGTGCGTGTGCGTGTCGCGCAGCCGAAGCCGGTCACCCATCGTGATAATGCTCTCACCACAGGCAGTGGGATCGGGCCGATGCCCGGTTGACGAGGGGAGCCTCGTGTGCTGGAGGCGATGCGGGCCGGACCGCCGAGGGTCGCGCCCGAAACGGCCGCGCGACCGGCTGACGACGCGGCTGTGCTCGAACTCACGGGCACGCTCGACCGTCGCTCCGCGGAGGACACGCGGCCGATGCTGTTTGGCGCGATCGACCGGACCTGCCCCGGAGCCGACGTCGTCGTCGATCTGGGCCAGGTGACCTACGTCGACTTGTGCGGACTCGGGATGCTGCTCGCGGCCCACCGCCGGGCGGCGCGTGCCGGCTGCCGGCTCGTCCTCCGATCGCCGGGTCCGGGGCTCGTCCGTGCGGTCGCCGTGACGAAGCTGAACCGGATTCTCTGCCTGTCCCGCTGAGTCCTGTCCCGCTGCGCCTTGTCCCGATGATCAGGTGAGCTTGGACCAGTCCTTCGGTGACCACGCCAGCATCGACTGGATTCGTACCATCGCCGCCTGTTCGAGCAGCGTCACCGGCGCGGTCGACCCGTCGAAGCGGAACAGCCCGGTGGACTTGTCGAAGTAGCGCTGGCGTGCCTGGCTCTCGAACGTCTTCGTCGCGGTCAGGTAGCGGGAGTCCGGTGCGACTGCGCCGAGCTGCAGGAGATTCGAGAAGAAGATCGCGTTGAACCTGGCCGGCTGGCTGAAGTAGTGGGTCTGGCCGTCGTCCTGGATCGCGCCGTAGAACGCCAGTCCCGCCGAGGCGATCGCCTGTGCCTCCCGGAGGTAGTGCCGTTGCCCGGTCGCCTTGTAGAGCAGGGTTTTCGCCCCGAGCATGACGCCCTGGTTGTAGCTCCACTGGGTCTCGTCGCGGGTGCCGTCGAGTTTGATGTTGTCGTAATAGAGACCGTTCGGGGCGAGCAGGCAGGTGTCGGTCCAGGCGACCATCTTCTTCGCCCAGTCGAGGTAGCGCTTCTGGCCGGTGATCAGGTAGAGGTGCGCGCCGATCTCCGCGCCCGGCCCGTTGGAGACGGTGTTGCGGTCCTGGCTCCACGGGGCCTGCGTCCAGAACACTCCACCAGGGCAGGGATGCGAGGCGTCGTCGTCCCAGCCGTAGACGACGAGGTCGAAGATCTGCTCGGCCCGCTTCAAGGCTGCCCGGTCGCCGGTCTGGCGGTACCACTGGATGAACGCGAGGCCGTCCCACTCGTTGTCGTCGTAGAACGCGTCCCCGCCGCCGCCCAGGGGAGCGACGACGTAGGACGCGTAGTGCGCCGGACCGGCGGCGGGCGTGGGGTTCCAGTAGGCAGCGAGGCCGTCGATGCGGGCCCTCGCCGTCCTGGTTGCGGCTTTGCTCACCGCGTCACCCTCGGAGCGGATGCCGGCCCGGTCGATGGCGGCCACCATCGCTTGTGAGTAAGGCCATTCGTAGGAGTAGGGGTTGTCACCGGAGTTCGGGAACGTCTCGGTGAACAGGTTGTGGTCAGTGCCGAAATGCTGCTGCAGCGCGGCGTCGGTCGCGGCCGCCCGAGTCGCTGCAGCCTGGTCGCCGGAGCTAGCGGTGGGGGATCCGGATCCGTGTGCCTGCGCGCTCGGAAGCGCCACCGTGGCGGCCACCGCCAGGGCGAGTGCGGAGACGGCAACTCGGGACCAGGTACGGCTCATCGCTCGCAGGGGCATGGGCGAAGCCAAACACCACGATGTGCAACGCGGTCAAGGTCGCGACCGATACGGGCCGATTCGCGAACCGGCGTTGCCATCGATCGCGAGGACCACTACTCCGGGAAGACGACGCGGCCCTGCGTGGTCGTCATCCCGCCGTCCACGTACACCGTCGCGCCGGTCATGTAGGTCGAGCGCGGCCCGGCCAGGAACGCGATCACCTCGCCGATCTCGGCCGGCCGCCCCAGCCGTCCGTGCAGACCCGAGGGCGCATTCGGCGCCGGGCCGGTCACCGGCCGCTGCACGGTTTCGTCCCGAACCCGCAGCAGTGGCGTGTCGATCGGACCCGGCGCGACGGAGTTGGCGCGGATGCCGTCGATCGCGAAGTCGACGGCGAGCGAACGGGTGATCGCGTCGACCGCGGCCTTGCTGGTCGAGTAGCCGGCGACTCGTGGGTTCGGTGTGCTGCCCTGGACCGACGACACCGTGACGATCGATCCGCCACCGCGGGCCCGAAGATGCGGGATGGCCGCCTTGGTGACGCGGAAGATGCCGGTCAGGTTGACGTCCAGGACGCGCAGCCAGTCGTCCTCGCTGGTGTCCTCGACGGTCCCGTAGGTCTGGATGCCGGCCGAGCAGACCACCGCGTCCAGTCCGCCGAACCGGTCGACGGCGAGGTCGACGAGGCCCTGCATCGCCTCCGTCGACGCGACGTCGGCCACGACGCCGACGACGGAGTCCGGGTACGTGCCCGCGGGCGGAAGCGTCGCCGCGTCGTGCGTGCAGTAGACGACCGACCCGCCGGCCGCGGCGATGATCGCCACCGTGGCCGCTCCGATCCCGGTCGAGCCACCGGTCACCACCACGACGCGTCCGTCGAAATCGCCCATTGCCATCCGTTTCCTCGTGCGGTCGCCGGTCTCCCACATGTGTCGGGCCCAGCCTGGCTTACGCCACGGATCTGGCGACAGCGTGGCTCGCGTCCGGGCGGCGGAGGAAACCGGCATGTTCGCGGTCGTGTGTCCAACCGGTGCTGCCCGCGACGGCTTCCGTAAAGTGCGTGCCGACATGAGCCGAGGCGCACACGCGGGACCACCGAAACCGTTCGCCTTGCGCGACCGTCGGGTGCAACTGCTGGTCGGCATCCCGACCGTCGTGATCGGTCTCGTCGTCTGTGCCGCGATCGGCTGGCTGCTGGTCGCGACAGCCGTTCGCGTAGGTCTGATCCAGGCGGCTGTGGTGGTCGCCGTGCTGGCAGGGCTGGCGTTCGCGTCGGTCCGGATCGTGCGACGCCGGAGGGCCCGGCGGGCCGGCCAGAACCCTAGAACAGCCGGTTGTCGACGTCGTCGACGCCGCGCATGAGGTCGTAGTCCAGCGTCACGCAGCGGATGCCGCGATCGGCCGCGAGAACCCGCGCCTGCGGTTTGATCTGCTGGGCCGCGAAGACACCCGTCACCGGCGCCAGCAGCGGGTCCCGGTTGAGCAGTTCGAGGTAGCGGGTCAGTTGCTCGACCCCGTCGATCTCACCGCGGCGCTTGATCTCCACGGCGACGCTCGATCCGTCGGAGGTCCGGCAGAGCAGGTCGACCGGGCCGATCGCGGTCGGGAACTCGCGCCGGACGAGCCGCCAGCCGGTGCCGAGCACCTCCGGCTGGTCGGCGAGCAACTCCTGCAGGTGTGCCTCGACGCCGTCCTTCGTCAGGCCCGGATCGATACCGAGGTCGAATGCCGTGTCGGAGACGATTTCCTCGAGGACGATGCGGAGTTCCTCACCGGCCTTGTTGACCACCCGCCACAGGCCGTCGGCCTCCTCGAGCCGGCAGGGCGGCGACATCCAGTTCAGCGGCTTGTACGACCCGCCGTCGGCATGGACGAGCACCGAACCATCGGCCTTGACCATCAGCACCCGGATCGCGAGCGGAAGGTGGGAGGTCAATCGACCCACGTAGTCGACTTGGCATCTGGCAATCACGAGGCGCACGGCGGTCACGCTATCCGGCGCGGCCGTTCGGCACGCGCAGTGCCGTCGGGAGGAACTGCGCTCCGGATCCACGGCTGCGCACGGAGTCGGCCGGATTCGACACCGCACACGTCTTGAGTGACAGGCAACCGCAGCCGATGCAAGAGTCGAGCCCGTCGCGCAATCGCGACAGTGCCGAGATCTGGTCGTCCAGCCGCGAACGCCAATGTTTCGAGAGCCGGCTCCAGTCCGCGCGGGTGGGCGTGCGGCCGTCCGGGAGGGTCGCGAGTTCGGCCGCCACCTCGTCGAGCGTGAGCCCCACGTTGGTTGCGGCCCGGATGAAGGCGAGCCGGCGCAGCACGTTCCGGCCGTACCGGCGCTGGTTGCCCGACGTCCGCACGGAGCTGATGAGCCCGTTGCGCTCGTAGAACCGCAGGGCCGAGGCGGAGAACCCACTGCGTTCGGCGATCTCGCCGACGGTCAGCTGATCGGTGGTCTGCATGGATGCTCCCGGCGGGTTTCTGGAGAGGGCTTGACTTGAAGTCAACTTTAACTTGAACCATGGGGTCATGACCATTCCTACGCATGCTCTTCAACAGACGACAGGTGCCGGGCCGGCCATGGCGGTCGCCGTGGTGACCGGCGCATCGCGGGGCCTCGGACTCGCACTTACACGCGAATTGTCCAAGCGGGGCTGGACGATCGTCGCCGACGCTCGTGACCCGGCCGCGCTCACCGCTGCGGTGGCCGACCTGGCCGGTGTCCACGCCCTACCGGGTGATGTGACCGACGAGAAGCACCGGGCGGAGCTCGTCACGACCGCGCTGCGTCTCGGCGACGGCCGGATCGACCTGTTGGTGAACAACGCCAGCCACCTCGGCCCGAGTCCGCAGCCACTGCTCGCCCACTACCGGGCCGACGACCTGAGCCGGGTGTTCGAGGTCAACGTGCTGGCACCGCTCGCCTTGATCCGACATTCCCTGGCGGGGTTGACCGCTGCACGCGGGACCGTCGTCGACATCAGTTCCGACGCCGCCGTCGAGGCATACCCCGGCTGGGGTGGTTACGGCGCCTCGAAGGCCGCACTCGACCATGCCTCCGCGGTCCTCGCCGCCGAGAGCCCGGGTATCCGCGTGTACGCGTTCGACCCCGGGGACATGCGGACGCAGATGCACCAGGACGCCTTCCCCGGTGAGGACATCTCCGATCGCCCCGAGCCCGAATCCGTCGTGCCGGCCTTCCTGCGGCTGCTCGACGAGCGTCCGCCCAGCGGCCGGGTGCGTGCGGCCGATCTGGCCGCAGCCGTAGCCCCGTCGGGAGCGACCTCATGACACCGGTTCGGACCGCGCTTCCGCGCGCGGCAACCGCGTTCTCGCTCGACGAGGCCCTCTCGGCGACCGAGCCGCCAGAGGCCCGCGGGGTGGCCCGCGACAACGTGCGGCTGCTGGTCGCCTCCGCGTCGGGCGTCCGGCACACGCTGTTCCGCTCGTTCGCGGAGCATCTCGCGCCGGGTGATCTCGTGGTCGTCAACACGTCCGGCACGCTCGCCGCCGCAGTCGACGGGACCAGGTCGAGATCCTCCGGGCGGGACGTCACCGCGCATTTCTCCACGCGGCTCGACGACGGGACCTGGCTGGTCGAGTTCCGGCCCGCGGTCGACGCCACCGGCCCGCTGACCGACATCGTCGCCGGCGAACAGATCGTGCTCGTCGGCGGCGCGACCCTCATCCCGCTCGGGCCGGGGCCGAGTGCGCCGGACCGGCCGAGCCGGTTGTGGCGCACCACGGTCCTGCTGCCGGCGTCGCCGGCCACGAACATCGTCGGGTACCTCGGTCGCAACGGCCGGCCGATCATCTACGCCTACGTCCGCGGCCAGTTCCCGCTCGCGGACTACCAGACGGTGTTCGCCGGTGACCCGGGCAGCGCGGAGATGCCGAGCGCCGGGCGTCCGTTCACCACACGGATCGTCACCGACCTGGCCACGCGTGGGGTGACGGTCGCCCCGATCACCCTGCACACGGGTGTCTCGTCGCTGGAGGAGGGCGAGCCGCCGCTGCCCGAGCCGTACTCGGTCCCGCCGACGACCGCGCGGCTGATCGAGCAGACGCGGCGCTACGGGGGCCGGGTCGTCGCCGTCGGGACCACGGTGACGCGTGCGCTGGAGACCGTTGCGCGGGCGGACGGGACGGTGGTGGCGGGTGCCGGCTGGACCGACCTCGTGCTGGGTCCGGACCGTCCCGCCCGTGTCGTGGACGGCCTCGTCACCGGCTGGCATGCGCCTGGTGCCTCGCACCTGCTGCTCCTCGAAGCGGTGGCCGGGCAAGCGCTCGTCGCGTCCGCCTACGCGGGTGCCCTGGCCGAGCGCTACCGCTGGCACGAGTTCGGCGACAGCTGCCTGCTGTTGCCCTGACCGGCCACGGCATGGTGCTGAACCTCCAGCTGGGCAGAAGTCGTCCACCGGGCACGGGCTTGAGCGTCGGCCCTACCCTCGAACCCGGCTTCTGCCCAGCCAGCGGTACAGCGACCTGCCCGGCGGCGATCAGCTGGGCGATCCGGATCATCTTCAGCACCGCACATTGCGCAGATAGCCGGGTACGACACGCCGGTGAGAATCGGTTCCGAGCACGCTTTCGGTCGATCGGCGTGGGTACTCTGAGCCAGGTCAAGTCAGATTCTGTGGTCAGCAGATAACGGGGCGAGCGTGGTATGAGCGCGACGACGCACGGTGTTGGCGTACCCGAGGAGTTCGGCGAGAGCGTCGTCGATGTGCTGCGCGCCGACGTCGATGCCCGGTCGTCCCCGGTTACGCAGGCGAACGACTCGGCTGGTGACGACTGGGGCACCGTCCTCGCCGTCGCCTGCCTGCTCGTAGGCCTGATCATCGTCGTCCTGCTCCTCGGCGGCGGCTGAGGGCCGAAGCGCTGAGTCGGTCGATCGCCGATGCGCCACCATGCGGGACACTGGTCCGGTGCCGTCGAAGCGAAGATCGGGTCGTGGGTCGCGCGCGTCGAGCGGGCGGCCGCTGTCGGAGAACCTGCACACCGTCGAGGACTGGCGTGGCGAGGACTGGGCGGTCCGACGCATCACCGGCTCGACCTCCACGAAGCCCTACCGGTGCCCGGGCTGCGACCACCTCATCCTTCCGGCCACCCCGCACGTCGTCGTCTGGCCGCTCGCGCCGAGCCTGCAGGAGTTCGCCGCTACCAGGGCCGACACGGGCCTCGGCGAGCGGCGGCACTGGCACACCACCTGCTGGGACGGCCGAGGCGGTCGGTCGGCCCGATGAGCGCTGAGGACGCCCGGGGGATCCGGGCCAACAGCGTCCTGCCAGCACGGCGCACGCCGATGCGGCTCCACACCGCCGACGGGCTCGAACTGGTCGCCGAGCTGGCCCTCCCGCTCGAGCGCGAGCCGGTCGCGACCCTGGTGTGCTGCCACCCACTGCCGACCCACGGCGGGATGATGGACAGCCACGTCTTCCGCAAGGCGGCCGCACGGTTGCCCGCACTCGCCGATATCGCCGTGCTGCGGTTCAACACCCGCGGCACGAGCAGCGCCCAGGGCACGAGCGAAGGTGCGTTCGACAACGCGGTGGGTGAGCGGTTCGACCTCGCCGCGGCCATCGATGCGGCCGAGTTCGACGACCTCCCTGCACTCTGGCTGCTCGGCTGGTCGTTCGGCACCGACCTCGTCCTGAAGTACGGACTGGAGCCAGGTGTGCTCGGCGCGATCCTGCTGTCGCCGCCGTTGCGGTACGCGACCGACGCGGATCTGGCCCGCTGGAACGCGGACGGACGACCGCTGACCGCCCTCGTCCCGGAGTTCGACGACTACCTGCGGCCCGACGCCGCCCGCGAGCGCTTCGCGGCGATCGCCCAGGCCGAGGTCGTGGCGATGCCCGGCGCGAAGCACCTCTGGGTCGGCGACGCGGAGAACGTGCTCGACCGCGTGGTCGGGGTCCTGCGGCCCGGATTCGGGCCGTTGCCGCGCACGTGGTCGGGCCCGATGCAGACCCTCGACGCGACGATGTACGCCGACCGGACGGTCGCGTCCTTCGCCGGCCCCGACGTGCCCGGCCCACCGCAGACGCACTCGTCCTGACCGTCGGACGCCTGATCCCGGCCAGTTGCGTCCGCATGTCGGCACCCGCATCGGCTGTGAAACAGGGCGGGGCAGGATGGTCACGATGGCCGCCGCTCACTCGAATCGAGCCCGGCCGAACCCGCTCAGCCACTTTCCGAAAGGGCGCCACTGCTCCATGACCAACCCCACGCAAGCCACCCGTCCCATCCGCGTCACGGTCTGGGGCGAGGCCCAGCACGAGAAGCGCGACCCGCAGGTCGCCGCTCTCTACCCCGACGGCATGCACGGTGCGATCGCGGCCGGGCTGAAGTCCCAGCTCGGTGACACCATCGAGGTCCGAACGGTCACTCTCGACGACCCCGAGCACGGCCTGACCGAAGAGGTCCTCGCCGACACCGACGTCCTGACCTGGTGGGGCCACATGGCACACGGCAGGGTCGACGACGCGATCGTCGACCGCGTGCACAAGCACGTACTGAGCGGCATGGGCTTCCTGCCCCTGCACTCCGCCCACTTCTCGAAGATCTTCATCAAGCTGATGGGCACCACCTGCTCGCTGAAGTGGCGCAACGACGCCGAGCGCGAGCTCGTGTGGACGGTCAAGCCCGGCCACGCGATCGCCGAGGGCATCCCCAGCCCGTTGATCGTGGACGCGCAGGAGATGTACGGCGAGCTGTTCGACATCCCGCAGCCCGACGAACTGGTCTTCGTGAGCTCGTTCCCGGGTGGGGAGATCTTCCGCTCCGGCTGCGTGTTCCACCGGGGCAAGGGCCGGGTCTTCTACTTCAGCCCGGGCGACCAGGAATACCCCATCTACCACAACACCGACATCCACCACGTGCTCGCGAACGCGGTCCGCTGGGCTGCCCAGCCCAACACGCCGCGCGAGCTGCCCACGGTGGCGAACGCCCCGTACGACTGGTTCGTGCAGAAGTAGTCACCTGCACGTCGCCGAGCGATGTCGAATGCACCCGTCCCGCGTCTGGGGAGGTGCATTCGGCATCGCTCGACGCATGTCCGGGTGGTGTCAGCCTGCTGACAGGTGGGTCCCGGCCCAGCGCAGCTGCGCCGGCGCCGACGACTGCCAGAACGCCGGGTCGTGCCCGCCCTCGCGGAACCCGCCGGCGGGCTCGGGCCGCATCCCACCGGTGAACCGACGGACGGCCGGAGCGAAGCCGTCGGCAGTTCCGCAGTCGATCCGGACCGCTGTCTGTGCCAGCCGATCGCGGCCGGCCCACACATCGTTCGCCCGGTAGTCCGCGGCACTGTCGAACGCCCGCGGATTGCGGCGGCGGACCGACGTCCACAGCGCCGGTGACTCGGCGACCACGGTGCTGACGACGTCGGGACCGAGGTTCTCGGCCAGCAGCAGCGCGCCGTAACCGCCCATCGACCAGCCCAGCAACCCGTACGGACGCGCACGGACGCCGTGACGCACGAGCTCCGGTACCAACTCGTTGCCGACCATTGCCCCGGAGTCCCCGTAGGCGGTGCGTTCGTGGAAGTAGCCGTCGCCGGCATCGACCGCCGCGATCACGAACGGCGGCGTGCCGTCGGCGATGGCCTGCCCGGCGAACAGATCCAGGTGCAGGCTGTCGAACGCGGCCCGGTGGTCGTCGCCGAACCCGTGCAGGGTGACGAGCAACGGGAGCTTGTCGCCCGGCTCGTGGCCGGCCGGCCAGGCGGCCACCCACGACGTCGAGCGGCCTTGTCGAGCCTTCGACGCGAACTCGCCCGACAGCCGCGGACCGGTCTCCACGGAGGGGAGTGCGACGACGGGTGACCGGTCGCCGAGCAGCCGGTGGACGCGTGCGCGACCCGGGAGGACGTCGGCTTCGACGAGTCCGGCACCGACCGCGCCGAGCGCGACGAGCCCGCCGACGCCGGCCAGCACCGTGCGCCGACTGCGGCGGTGCGCCGGGTCCGGCGGGTCGATCGGATCGTGCGGGTCCTGCGGATCCAGCGACATGTGGTCTCCCGGAGGCTGTGCGTCGACGTCGTCGTGGACGGACTGTCATCCGCTGGTGATCTTCGTCTGGATAACGTCGGGGCATGCGCTTCAGTTTCTGGCCGTCCGCGTCCCTCGACTGGTCCACCCTCCTCGCCCAGGCCCTCGCCGGCGAAGCCGCCGGCTGGGACGGCATGTGGCTGGCCGACCACTTCATGCCCAACACCGACTCCGGAACCGGCGAGGTGCACGAGTGCCTCTCGCTGCTGGCCGGGCTGGCCGCGACCGTCCCGCGGATCCGGCTCGGGTCCCTCGTGCTCGGCAACACCTACCGGCATCCGGCCGTGGTCGCCAACCAGGCAAGGACGATCGACGACATCAGCGGCGGCCGGTTCGTCCTCGGAATGGGTGCGGGCTGGCAGAACAACGAGCACGCGAAGTTCGGGATCGACCTGCCGCCGGCGCCGGAGTTGCTGCGTCGGTTCGGTGAGGCGCTGCAGGTGCTGCGCGGGCTGCGGGACGAGGAGCGGGCCACGTTCGCCGGGGAGTTCTACACGATCACCGACGCGCCGATGTCGCCTAAGGCTCCCGGCGCGCTGCCGATCCTGATCGGTGGCGGTGGCGAGAAGGTGATGCCGCGGATCGTGGCGCGGTGGGCGGACGAGTGGAACGTGTGGGGCGATCCGGCGCGGTTCGACCATAAGAACAGGTTGATCACCGCGGCCTGCGAGAAGATCGGCCGCGATCCGGCGACGGTCGCCCGCTCGACGCAGGCAGTGGTGCTCCTCGGGCCGGACGGTGCGGCGGAGGCAGGCGAGCGGAACGCGTCGTCGCCGGCGATCGGCGGGACCGTGGAGCAGCTGACCGACATCGTCGGCGCCTATGCCGATGCGGGTGTGGACGAGCTGATCATCCCGTCGGCCAACCCACGGGGCCCGGCTCACCCGGAAGAACTGTGGTCGACCTTCATCGAGCAGATCATCCCGAACTTCCGTTCGGCCTGACGACTCCCCGACCCGGGACGCCGACTTGTCCGACGGACCGTGCGCCCGGGCGCACGCGATGTCGGACAACCCGGGGACGGCTATCAAGGCGATGGTGACCGACCTGACGGGGTGGCCAGAACCGTCCGTCGCGTGCACCGGTGTGGCGCCCGCGAGCTCTCGTTGTCAGGCTGACGCAGCGGCGTCGGACGGCGCGGCAGCTCGCTCGTCGATCGACCGGAGATCCAGATGCCCGAGAACGTCCCCGTCACCGCCGCACCGCTCCGAACGCTCGTCGTCGGAGCCGGCGGGATGGGCCGCGGCTGGATCAACACCGTCGGCGCGCACCCCGGCACAGTCCTCGTCGGCGTCGTGGACATCGACACGGCACGTGCCGCCGAGGCGGCAGCCTCGGCCGGCGGCGGGATCCCGGTCTTCGCGGACCTGGACGCCGCGCTCGACGCCGGTCTGGCGATCGACCTGCTCGTCGACGTCACCATCCCCGAGGCCCACCATCTCGTCACGCTGGCCGCGCTCCGGGCCGGGATCCCGGTACTGGGGGAGAAGCCGGCGGCCGCCACCCTCGCCGAGGCCGTGCAGCTGGCTGCCGCGAGCGAGCTCGCCGACGTGCCCTTCGTGGTCAGCCAGAACCGCCGGTACGAACCGAACGCCCAGTCGACCCGTGCCGCCATCCAGGTGGTCGGTGCACCAGGCCTGGTCGACATCAGCTTCGCCAAGGCGCCCCACTTCGGCGGGTTCCGTGAGGAGATGGAGCACGTTCTCCTGCTGGACATGTCGATCCACCACTTCGACTACCTCCGGCACGCCATGGGCAGCGACCCGGTCGTCGAGGTCTACTGCGACGAGTTCAACCCGGCCTGGAGCTGGTTCCGGCACGGTGCCGCGACCACGCTTCTGCTCCGGTTCGCGAGCGGCGCCCGGGCCACCTACACCGCGTCCTGGTGCAGCCCGGGCGCGGAGACGTCGTGGAACGCGCACTGGCGGTTCAGCGGACCGGCCGGCACCGTCGTCTGGAACGGCGACAACGCGCCCGAGGTCGATGTCCCCAACGACGCGTCCGTCGTCGCACCCGTCGTCGACGGACCCACCGGACTCGCGGCGTCGCTCACGCTGATGGTCGACTACCTGCGTGGCGGTCCGGAGCCCACGACCACCGTCCGGGACAACGTGTCCAGCCTCGCCCTGGTGTTCGCGGCGATCGAGTCCGCATGCGTGCACCAGCCCGTCCGGGTCGCCGACGTCATCGAGCGGGCGCGCGCGGACGCCGCCGCGTCGGCCGACTCGCCGGAACTGGCCGAGGCTGTCAGGGCACTGACACTCTGAGGCGCGGCAGGCGCGGCCGCTGTAGTAGGCACAACAGGCAAAGGGATCCAGCGCCGTGAGCTACCAGGCCACCGCACCGAACCGGTCGGAGAAGCCGCCGGTCGGCCCGTCCGCAGGCGATGTCGCCGATGCCCCGACGGCCACGGCACCCTCGGCGATCGACTGGATTCCGTTGTGCCCGTTGAGATCCGTGGCGGTGTAGCCGGGGTCGACCGCGTTGAACCGGACCTCGGGAACAGCCCGTGCGTACTGGGTCGTGACCATGTTGAGCGCCGCTTTCGACGACTGGTAGACCAGCCCGTGCAGGGTCGACTCCAACCTCGTGGGATCCGTCGTCACACCGAACGACCCCATCCCACTCGACACCATCACGACCCGCGGGTCGGCCGAGCGTCGCAGCAGCGGAAGGAACGCGTACGTGACCCGCACCGGGCCGAGGAGGTTGACTCCGAAGCAGGCAAGGAAGTCCGCGGCTGTGGTGTCGGCGGGCGGCACCCGTGGCCCGCTCACGCCGACGTTGTTGACCAGGACGTCGAGCGACCCGGATTCGGCGCTGATGGTCGCGGCGGCGGCATCGACGGACGCGTCGCTGGTGACGTCGAGCTGCACGAACCGGACGTCGCCACCGCCGGCCGACAGGTCGGCAGCCGCGGCCTTGCCACGTTCGACGTCGCGGGCGCCGAGCCAGACCGTCCAGCCCAATGCTGCGAGCCGCTCGGCGGTCTCGCGTCCGATGCCCTTGTTCGCCCCGGTGACCAGAGCTGTGGTCGGTGCCTGTGAAGAAGGTGAGTGAGTGGGATTCGGCTGCCAGGAAGCCGATGTCATGACTCGAGCGTGCCGCCCGAACCCGCGGGCTGCCAGGGCCGGTCGAGCCTGGGATCGGCAGTCCCAGGCACGACGGCGGCGGGTGGGGCATGCTGGCAACGTGGCCGACACCGATGAACTCGCTCGCGTCCTGCGCCGGGCGCGCGAGCGCCTGCAGCCTGCCGACGTCGGTGTCCCGGCCGGCCCTCGCCGCCGGGTCGCGGGGTTGCGGCGCGAAGAGGTCGCCCAGCTCGCCGGCGTCAGCGTCGACTACGTCGTCCGCCTCGAACAGGGACGCGGACCGCACCCGTCACGATCGGTGCTGGCCGCGCTCGCGCGTGCGTTGCGGCTCGACCCCGACGCCCGCGACGAGCTGTTCCTGCTGGCCGAGATGCCGCCGCCGGCCCCGGGCCGCATCAGCGACGTCGTCCGGTTGTGGAACGACGGCGGGGCCACTCCGTGGCGGAGCCACCGCAAGACGATCGACCATCCGTCGCTCGGACGGCTCACGCTGGACTGCGAAACCCTGCATGTGCCCGACGCCGATCAGGCGGTGATCGTCTACTCAGCCGAACCCGGGACGCCCGAGGCGGACGCGCTGGCCCTGCTGCGGGTGGTCGGAACCCAGGACATGCAGCCGCAGCGACACGGCTGACCCGCCTCCCGCGGCGTCGGCGCTACTCGCCGATGTCGCCGATGATCTTCTTCAGGCTGGCCAGGTGCGCGACCATCGCGTCGCGCTCGGTGCGCAGTGCCTGGATGCGGCGTTCGAGCTTGTCGGTCTCGGCCTTGGCCGCAGCGACGGCGTCGGACTTGCGCCCCTCCGCCTCGGCCTCCGCGTCGGCGGTGATCTCCTCGGCGGCCTTGCGCGCATGCTCGAGCGCGGCCTTCGTGTTCGCCTCGGTGGCGAGGATCGCATCCTCGGCCCGCTTGTGCGCGGCCGCGGCCGCGGCGTCGGCGGCAGCGGCGCGCTCCTGTACGGCCTTCGTCAGCTCCGCGATCTTCGCCTCGGCGGTCTGGTACTGGACAGCGATGCCAGCGGTGGCGGACTCCCGGTCCTTGGCGAGTTTCGCGGCGAGGGCCGCGGTCTCGCGGTCGACCAGCGCCCGGTGGGCTTTCTTCGATGCCTCGACGGTCTGCCGATGCGCGGCGAGCGTGGCCTCGAGGGCCGCACGCTGGCGCTCCGTGTTGTCGGCGAGCGCCTGCTGCTGATCACGGACACGCGCCGCCTGCTCGGCCGCGGCGGCCGTCACCGTCGCCTGCAGCGTCAGCTGCTGGGCTTTCGCGGCCTCGTCCGCGCCGCGGCGCAGACGGCCCCCGTACGCGTCGGCGTCGGCGCGGACCTTAGCGGCACTCTCGCCGGCGTCGCCGACGACCTTCTGCGCGTACTCGTCGGCAGCGGAGCGGATCTGCGCCGCCTGCGTCTCGGCCAGCCGCAGCAGTTCCGACACCCGGCCGCCCAGTCCCGCGTAGGTGGGCTGACCGACCTCCTGGAGCCTCTGTTCGGCCGTCGACGCGCGCTCGCTCAGGTCGTCCACCTGCGAGCGCAGCCGCTCGAGCTCGGTGTCGGCCTCCCGCCGGGCGGCCTCGAACCGGCCGAGGTAGCTGTTCACCTCGTTGCGGTCATAGCCGCGCAGCACGACCGTGAAGGTTCCAGCGGCCGTGCCGCTGTCGAAGATCGACAAACCTTCGTGGTCACTCATGAGGCGGCTCCGCATCGATCGTTCGGGTCATCAGGATGGGTCGGCGTGCAGACGTCCATCTTGCCAAACGCCTGACCTGGCCGGCTGTCCCCGCGCCGCCGGACCTGATCTCACCAGCTGATCTCACCCACTGCGCTCTACCCGGTGCGCTCGACCAGCTCGATCAGGACACCGCCGGCGTCGCGTGGGTGCACGAAAGCGATCCTGCTGCCGGCGGTGCCGGTCGCCGGTGCGCCGTCCAGCAGGCGGACGCCGGCGCTCCGCAGGACGGCCATCGTCGCGTCGAGATCGTCGACGCGGTAGGCGAGCTGCTGCAGCCCGGCCCCCCGGCGATCGAGGAACGTGTGCAGCGCCGACGAGTCGTCCAACGGCGCGAGGATCTGCATGGCGATCGCGTCCGACCGGCCCACGGCGGCGGCGGGAACCAGCATGACCTCGACGACGCCCTGCGCGGCGTTGACCTCGCGATGCACTTCGACGAGGCCGAGCAGGCGCGAATAGCGCGCCACCGCCGCGTCGAGGTCGGCGACCGCCACGCCCACATGGTCGACGCCGAGGATGTGGCCGGCGATCAGATCACCCGCGTCCGGGCCGCTGCCCTGTGCGTCCATGCCTCATCGTCACACGCGCGGCTAACCTGACTGGCACCTGCGAAGAAGGAGGCCCAATGACGGACACGAACGACCACTCGATGCCCGAACCGCGGCGCTCGGTCATCGTCGGGGTGGCGCGCACACCCATCGGCAAGTTCCTCGGCGCGCTCTCGACGCTGACCGGCGCGCAGCTCGGCTCGGTCGCGATCCGCGCGGCGCTCGAACGAGCCGGCGTCGCGCCAGACGCGGTCGAGTACGTCGTGATGGGCCAGGTACTCCAAGCCGGCGCGGGGCAGGTGCCGGCCCGCCAGGCCGCGGTCGGCGCGGGGATCCCGATGACCGTGCCGTGTATCTCGGTCAACAAGGTCTGCCTGTCCGGGCTCAACGCGATTGCGATGGCCGACCAGCTGATCCGGGCCGGCGAGCACGAGATCATCGTGGCCGGCGGGATGGAGTCGATGAGCCAAGCCCCGCATCTGCTGAAGAACGCGCGCACGGGCACGAAGTACGGGACGGCCCCGTTGCTCGACTCGCTCGCCTACGACGGTCTCGACGACTACTTCACCGGACTGCCGATGGGCGTCTTCACCGACGCGGGCAACGCCACACTGGGCATCGGCCGGGCCGACCAGGATGAGTACTCGGCTCGCTCGCAGCAGCTCGCGGCGGCAGCGACGAAGAACGGGATATTCGACGACGAGATCACCCCGGTCGATGTGCCCGGGCGTCGCGGCAACGTCACCACGGTCACCCGGGACGAGGGCATCCGGCCCGATACGACCGTCGCGACACTCGCCGCGCTGGCTCCGGCCTTCTCGCCGAACGGCACGATCACGGCCGGCTCGGCGTCGCAGATCTCCGACGGAGCCGCTGCGGTCGTCGTCATGAGCGCAGCCAAGGCGGCGGAGCTAGGTCTGACACCGCTCGCCACGATCGGCGCCTACGCAACCGTGGCCGGGCCCGACTCCAGCCTGCACTCCCAGCCGGCGCGGGCGATCGCGAAGGCAGCGGGGAAGCAGGGTGTGGCGCCGGTTGACCTCGACCTCGTCGAGATCAACGAGGCGTTCGCCTCTGTCGTGCTCCAGTCGGTCCGCGAGCTCGGCCTCGATCCCGACCGGGTCAACGTGAACGGCGGCGGCATCGCCCTCGGCCACCCGGTCGGAGCCTCCGGCGCGCGCATCCTCGCGCACACCGTGCTCGAACTCCGGCGTCGCGGCGGCGGCCTCGGTGTCGCCGCGCTGTGCGGCGGTGGCGGCCAGGGGGACGCGCTCGTCGTCGAGGTGGCCCGGGCCTGACGTGGTCTCGACGACCCGCGCGTTCGACGTCGCCGACCTGGATTCCGACGACCCGTCGGTACGGGTACGGACGACGGCCCGGGCGTTGTCGATGCTCGAGGACGGTGCGCCGGAGGTGCCGGCGATGATGGCGACGCTCGTCACGGCCGGTCTGACGACGCGCGTGATCGGCATCACCGGCCCACCCGGCGTCGGGAAATCGACCGTGGTCGCCGGGCTGATCGCCGTGGTCCGCGCGGCCGGGCATCGCGTCGGGGTGATCGCGGTCGATCCGACGTCGCCGTTCTCCGGCGGCGCGGTGCTCGGCGACCGCGTCCGGATGCAGCAGCACGCGCTCGACGACGGGGTGTTCATCAGGTCGATGGCGAGCCGCGGCCACCTCGGCGGGCTCAGCGCGGTCACGCCGCAAGCCGTCCGGGTGCTGGCGGCAGCCGGCTGCGACGTCGTCGTGGTCGAGACCGTCGGAGTCGGTCAGAGCGAGGTCGACGTGGCCGCACTCGCGGACACGACGGTGGTCGTTCTCGCCCCTGGTAACGGCGACGCCATGCAGGCGGCCAAAGCGGGCATCCTCGAGGTCGCCGACATCTACCTGGTGAACAAGGCCGACCGTGAGGGCGCCGCCGGCCTGGTGAGCGATCTGCGCGGCATGCTCACGCTGGTCCGGCGCGAACCCGGCGAGTGGCGGCCGCCGGTCCCCACGTCGGTGGCGGTCGAGCCGGACGGGCTGACCGAGTTGATCGACGACCTCGCCGTGCACGAGCGGTGGCTCGCCACCTCGGGCACGCTTCGCAAGCGCCGGGAGGCGAGGGCGCGCGCCGAGATCGAGTCGGTGGCGCTGGCCGAACTCCGGCGGCAGTTGCTCGCGGTCCGCGGCGACCGCTCGCTGCCCGAGCTCGCCCGCCGCGTCGCCGCCGGGGAGCTCGATGCGTTCACCGCGGCAACGACGTGGACGGGTCAGGCCAGCTGAGCGGGTCGACTTCGCGTACCGCCCCGGCGCCGACCGTCACTACCGTGGACGTCATGACCCAGGACGCGACCGCCCGCACGCAGACCACCAAGACAACTCAGACGGCGACCACTCTCACCGACGAGCAGAAGCTCGAGATCATCGAGACCGGATTCACGCTGCTGCACAACGTGGTACCGGCTGAGAAGGTCGCCGCCGCGATGCGGGTCATCAACGCCTCGCTGGGCGCGAACGGCGCCGACCCGGCACAGCTCGACATCTACCGCTCGAGGACCTGGACGCCCGACGTCACCGGTGATCCCGCGATCATCGGGCTGCTCACCGACACGCCGCTGTGGGCGCTCGCCGAGTCCGCGATCGCCCCGGGTGAGATCGAGCCGGTCGACTACGGCCAGATCGCGCTGCGCTTCCCCTCGACCGAGCCGCCGGGACATCCGCGCGCGCACATCGACGGCATGTACTCGCCGCACAACGGCGTGCCCAAGGGCGAGATCCTGAACTTCACCGCGCTGGTCGGTGTCTACCTCTCCGACGTCCCGACCGACGATGCCGGCAACTTCGTCGTCTGGCCCGGATCACACCGGGCCTATGCGGACTACTTCGGGCGCGAGGGTGCCGACGCGCTGCTGCGTGGGATGCCTCCCGTCGAGATCGGCGAGCCGGTGCAGCTCAAGCCGAAGGCGGGCGACGCCGTCCTCTCGCACTACCAGATCGGCCACGGGATCGCGTCGAACGCGTCACCGAACATCCGCTACGCGATCTACTTCCGGCTCAAGCGCGTCGGGCACGACGGCATCCGCCGCGAGGTCATGACCGATCTGTGGCGGGAATGGGACGGGATGCGCGAACTCGTGGGCACGTCGACGTCGTCGGTGGCCTGACCGGGCATGGCGCGGACCTCCGTGGCCCGGCGCGGCCGGGCCTGGCTGGGCCGTCCCCGGCGCGCGGTGCGGCGCGCCTGCGAGCGTGCGTCGGCGTGCTGCGGTAGACATGCACTCTGACGCGTCCTGCGTCTGCCAGTCAGCCGCCGAGCGAGCAGGAGGAGCGCCGCCATGGTCAAGAAGATCCTGATCTGGCTCGCGATCGCGTTCGCCGCGTTCTACCTGCTTTCGCAGCCCAGCGGTGCGGCCGGGGCGATCCGCGGAGCGGCCACCGGTGTCGAGGCCGGGTTCAACTCGATCATCACGTTCTTCACCTCACTCTTCGGCTGATCGCCGGAGTCGGCTCCGTGTACGCGAAAGCCCGCCCGTGAGCGGGTCGTTCGGCGGCTGGGTCCGCGGCAAGGTCGCCGACCCGCGCGTCACCCGGCACCTGCTGGTCCGCGAGGGCGAGCTCGTCATCGACGAGGTCCGCCACCACTGGGTCGTTTACCTCTTCCCGGGGTTCGAGGCTCTGGCCGTGCTGATGGTGGTCGCCGCGACGATCACGACCCCCGTCGAGGTGGCCTGGATGCCGCTTCTCGTCGCGCTCGTCCTCGCTGCGCATGCGCTCTGGGGCAGCCTCAACGACTACATGGACCGCTTCGTCATCACCAACATGCGGGTGTTCCGGGTCCGCGGGGTTCTCGACCAGCGTACGGCCACGATGCCGATCGCACGGATCCTCGACATCACCGTCGACAAGCCCATCCTCGGACGCATCTTCGGTTACGGGCACTTCACCTTCGAGAGTGCAGCCCAGGAGCAGGGCATTCGCGAGATCCGCTACATCGGGCGCCCCGACGACCGCGACCTGACCATCCAGTCGGTCATCCAGCGGGCCGGGCTGCGCGCGATGGTGCGTGGCAGCCGCGACGAGGACGACGGGTCAGACGACACGGCGATCCCCGACGAACCTCGATCCGGCCCTCCCCGCGCATCCGGTGGGCCGGCGGCTCGGCCGGTCCGACCGCGCGCCGATCATGCGCGGCTGCACCCGATCTACCGGCCCGACGACCCGCGCGGGCGCACCGGCGGACGGTCTCGACCCGGTACCTGAGCGGCGTCCGCGGCATACGCTGAGGCGAAAACTTGGGGAGGCAGCATGAGTGCCGGGGCGCGTGGTCGCTGGCAGGCGTCCTATCAGCAGGCGGCCGAGTCGGGTCGCCTCCGCGAGGGACCGTTCACCACACTCGACGGTGAGCCGCTCGAGGCGGTCTACGGTCCGCCCGAGGGTGCTGCCGGCGATGACACGGTTGGGGCCCCCGCTGAGAGCGCGATCGGCTGGCCGGGGGAGTTCCCGTTCACCCGAGGGCTGCATGCGTCCGGTTACCGGGGTCGGCTCTGGACGATGCGGCAGTTCGCCGGCTTCGGCAGTGCCGCACAGACGAACGAGCGCTACCGGCAGATCCTCGCTGCTGGCGCGGGTGGGTTGTCGGTAGCCTTCGACATGCCGACGCTGATGGGCCTCGACTCCGACGATCCGCTCTCCGAGGGCGAGGTCGGGCATTGCGGGGTGGCCGTCGACTCGGCCGCTGACATGGACGCACTGTTCGACGGGATCTCACTCGCCGACGTCAGCACGTCGATGACGATCTCCGGGCCGGCGGTGCCGGTCTTCTGCCTGTATCTCGTCGCCGCCGAACGTCAGGGTGCTGACATCAAGGCTCTGGACGGGACCCTGCAGACCGACATCTTCAAGGAGTACATCGCGCAGAAGGAATGGCTGTTCGCACCCGAGCCGCACCTGCGGCTCATCGGGGACCTGATGGAGTACTGCGCGGCTGATCTCCCGTCCTACAAGCCGTTGTCGGTGTCGGGGTACCACATCCGGGAGGCCGGTTCGACGGCCTCGCAGGAGCTCGCGTACACGCTCGCCGACGGCTTTGCCTACGTCGAACTCGGTCTGTCCAGAGGCTTGTCCGTCGACGACTTCGCCCCCGGCCTGAGTTTCTTCTTCGACGCGCACATCGACTTCTTCACCGAGATCGCCAAGTTCCGCGCCGCGCGGCGGATCTGGGCGCGCTGGTTGCAGGATCGCTACCACGCAAGGACATCGAAGGCGCAGCAGCTGCGGTTCCACACCCAGACCGCAGGCGTCTCCCTCACCGCGCAGCAGCCGTACAACAACGTCGTCCGCACCACTGTCGAGGCCCTGGCAGCAGTGCTCGGAGGCACCAATTCCCTGCACACCAACGCACTCGACGAGACACTGGCGTTGCCGAGTGCACAGGCCGCCGAGATCGCCCTGCGCACCCAGCAGGTGCTCGCGTACGAGACCGGCGTCGCGGATGTCGCCGATCCGCTCGGCGGATCCTGGTACGTAGAAGCGCTGACCGACCGCATCGAGGCCGAGGCGGAGGACGTGTTCGCCTACCTCGAAAGCCTTGCTGCACAGGCGGTTCCCGACGGCCGTCACCCGATCGGGCCGATAACGAGCGGCATCCTCGCCGGCATCGAGTCTGGCTGGTTCACCGGCAAGATCGCCGACGCGGCCTCGGCATATCAAGCCGCGTTGGAGGATGGGACGAAGCACGTCGTCGGTGTGACGCGCAACGTCGAGACGGTGACGGGACGGCTCGAGATCCTCAAGGTCAGTCACGAGATCGAGGCGCACCAGCGCACGGCGCTGGCGGCACGGCGGTCCGCACGCGACGACGCGGCCATCCGGTCCGCCCTTGCTGCGCTGCGGGCAGCGACGGCGACGGACGCGAACCTGGTCGAGCCGATGCTTGCGGCTGCCCGGGTGGAGGCGACGCTCGGGGAGATCTGTGGAGTGCTGCGTGATGTGTGGGGGAGTTACCGGGAACCGGCTCGGCTGTAGCGGCTTGTTGTCTGCTGCTCGGCCGATGTTGGAATCGGTGGCCCTGGCTCTGGGCAACCGGCGGGACGTCGGTGTTGTCGGGTGCCTCAGCCCAATTGCACCCGAGAACCTTCACATCATCGCCATCCCAGCGGCATGCTCACAGCAAATCTGTCCGGGGAACCACGCGTGGGTCACCATGGGACCTGAGCAGGGTCGGTGTGGCTGTGATCAGGCTTGTCGGGCCTCGCTCAACCAGCCAGCAGGGGAGCGGTCGACGTCGAGCAGACCTCGAGCGGACACCCAGTCTGAGCACCAATGTGCGCCGATCGCCTGGCGCACCGCAGAAGGAGGCGTACTTGATGTCAGGTCGCGCTGACAACGAGGTTCGCACTGGCAAGGCGGTCTCGGAGTACGCCAGGATCGTTGCGCGGCAGCGGCCTTACGGCCACACACCCGAGCGGCGCAGCATTCGCTTCGCGGAGTTCCGGCAGTTGGTTCGTCGTTACCGCCCGTCCGACCTACTACCGGCTCTCGGAGCGCTCGCGCTGGTCGGTGGCGAGCCTCCCTTCTCGCCTCAACTGCTAAGGAACGCGCCGCCATGGGCCATCGCACTAGCGGCGCGCGAGTCGATCCTCTGGGGAAACGAGTACCGACGGGAGGGCGTGACAGCTGATGACCTTCGGGTGGTCTTTAACGCTCACAACAGTATCCACGAGGGCGATGTCGCTCCGAGTACGACTGGGCTTCTCTCGATGCTTACACGGCTTGCTTACGAGCAGTTCCCTTACCAAGAGTCCATATTTGAGGAGGTGAGTCGCTCCCACGCTCTCCTCGTCGACGGCATCGGAGAGATCGATGCCGAAGTGCTCGACGAAGGGGCGTGGCACCGACTACTCGGTGCTCCACTCGGTCAAATCGTCGGAGCCACGTTCTTCTTGCAGGTCGCGGCCACGAAGAATGCTGGCTGGTTCGACCACAAGTGGCTTGACCGAGACGACCTGCAGCCCCTCTACGCACGGTGGCCGCGCCATGTCATCGAGCAGCGCGCGGAACAACTGTCCTCCAGCTTCGAGGATTTCCGAACCGCCTACGAGTCGGTGCCACACCCGCCCAACGGATACGAACGCTACGCCTACAACCCACTCGTCGCTCGGCCGTTCGTGCGCATGACTGACGGTCGGCTGCTGGCGCCGCAACCTCGCCTCGTCCTCCGAACAGTAAGCCCCAGTGGTCTGTACTACCGGGGTATCAAAGAGTTCGGAACACCTTTCGCCCGCGACCTCGGTCGACTAACTGAGCGATACGTTGGAGAGCAACTGGCCTCCATTGACGACTCCATCGAGCTGCACCCCGAGATCGTCTACGGCAAGCCCGAGCAGAAGAGCATCGACTGGTTCCTAGTGCTGCCATCCGTGGTGATCATGTTCGAGGTGAAGTCGGCCCGCTCCGGTCTCCTCGACCGCGCGGCTGTCGATGGATTTGAGTCGAGGGCCAAGATCCTCTTCGACAAAGCCATCACCCAGCTCGAACGTTCGTCCGAGGCGCTCGACAACCGGTTGACCGCCTTCGCTCACATCCCGCCTGGCCTTCCGCGCATCGGCATCATCGTGACCGGCGAGCCTTACTACCTCGCCAACAGCACATGGATGCGAGACCTCCTCAAGCAGGCACCATTCGCGACCCTCACAGCCTCCCTGCGCGACATCGAGTTCCTCGCGGGTCTCCCACTCCACGAAGTCGAGCGTCAGTTGGTCGAGATAGCCAACGATCCGGAGCGATCAACATGGAACCTTGGCAACGCGATAGAAGATGCACCCGAGCACGGTGGCAACAAGGTCCTCCAACGGGCATGGGACTCCTATCCGTGGCTCGATTCGCTGGATGCCGACTAGGCGTTGCACCACCTGCCACGCCGAGGCAAGGACGGACCGTGGTGCCAGCGGTGAGGAGCCGCTAAGCGACTCTGCGTGATGAGAGTCGAGTCACACGACAGCCGCCGATATGGCGCTAGACAACATAGAACGACGCCGCTTCGGCGACGAACTGCAGGAGAGCTTTGCGACTTCGATCCACGGTCATCTCGTGATGATGTCGCGCGTCGACCAGGACCGCATCTTGTGCACAGGTCGACGGATGGTGAAGGAGTTGCGTGGGCCTGTGGACAGCCGACGGACTGCCGGTGTGTTTGTTTAATATCGAAGGATGGATCAGGTCGGGAACGGCGGTAGCGGGACGGCAGTCGGGCTACTCGCCGGGCTGCCCGGTCGTGACCTACAAGCCGCGCTCGCCGACATCGACGTGCATGACCTGGCCGGTGCTGACATCGCCCTGGTGATCCGGGCCCGAGCCCGCCTCCTCGCGTGGGTACAGGCCGAATCCGCCGTCGACATCACGGAGTTCGTGCATTGCCCAGCCTGGTCGACGGCACCGACAGCCCGAGTCGACGGTGTGCAGGAGTTCGCCTGCGACGAACTCGCACTTCTCCTGCACGTGGCACCGATGACCGGGAAGAAGCTCGTCCTCAACGCCGTCGACCTGGTCGAACGACACCCACGCCTGTGGGCCGCACTCTCGGACGGGTTGATCGACACCCGCAAGGTCACGGCGATCACCGACATCACCCCCGACACTGACGACGCATTGGCCACCGCCGTCGACGACGCCCTGCTCTCGACCGCGCCCCGTGCGGACGGATCCACCGCGCTCGAGCAGACCATCGCGGAGACACCCCGCGCGCTGGGACTGCGGACCCAACGTGTGCTCTCCATGCTGGATCCGTCCTGGGTCCGCGCGGTCCGCCGGGAGGCACTCGGCCGACGCCGACTCGCCAAAGGGTCCTACGGGATCGGCGTCGGCTTCCTGGGTCTCTACGACATCGGTGTACCCGCGATGGCCGCCGCCTATGAGCACGTGAACGCGATCGCCCGCGGCATCAAACGCCTCGGCGACGACCGGACCCTCGACCAGTTGCGCGCCGACACCGCCGTCGACCTGTTGACCGGCGGTCAGCCATCGCGGGTGTTCCAAGCCAAGACGGCGATGCGGATGCCAGCCAAGTACCGCGCCGCGCGAGCAGCCGCCGACGCCAGCAAAGCGAAGACCGCGGCCGCAGCCGACGCCACCACCGACACACCAAACCACGGGCGCCCGGACGCGGACGTCGCTGCCGACGCCACCACCGAGGCAGCCAAAGACCAAGAGCGCCTGGACGAGGACGCGGTTACCGCCGGATCAGATGCTGGCGCTGAGCAAACGGCCGAGACCGGCGTGACCGTGCAGCCGTCCGTCGCGACACGACGGGCTCGGGCCGACGTCGACCTGATCGTCCACATCAACATGCTCGCCGACCTCGTCGACGCCATGCACCGAGGCGTCCTGGTCGAAGTCGGCGGCTTCGGCCTCGTGCCCGCCGACGTCGCTGCCCGGTTGGTCAAAGCAGCAGCGGCACGACCCAGCAGCTGGTGCATGACCGTCGTCGACGACACCGGCCGCGTCATCGAACACGTCCGCACCCAGCACGACCCCACCCCGGCGATGCGGGACTTCGTCAACGCCCGCGACCGGCACTGCCGGTTCCCCGGCTGTGTGGTCACCGCGGTCCGCTGCGACACCGACCACACCCACGCGTGGGAAACCGGCGGCGCCACCTGCCCCTGCAACATGGCACCGCTGTGCCGTCGGCATCACCGCTTGAAACAGGCCGAGGGCTGGCACCTGCACATCGACGACGACACCAACACCGCCACCTGGACCACCCCCCACACCGGCCACACCACCGCCCCACCCTGGACCTCACGCCTCCACGACGACCCCGCACCCTTCTAACAACGGGCAGGGCGAGTACGAGGGGCGGACGCATCCGGCTGCGGGTCGTCGCTCGGCGGGCTCGTACGCCAGAATGACGCCATGAGTGCGTCGAGTTTCTCCCGTCCGGGTGCCGTCGACCTGTCAGCGCTGGCAGCGCGGGCGCAACAGCAACGCGATGCGGCCAACCGTCCACCGGCCGCTCCGGGTGCTGCGTCGTCAGCCGTCGATGCAGGTCTCGTCATCGACGTCACCGAGGTGAACTTCGCCCAGGTCGTCGAGCAGTCGATGACCGTGCCGGTACTCCTTGTATTCGGCTCGACGCGGTCGGCACCGTCGGTCCAACTGTCGTCCGTACTCGAGCGTCTCGTCGTCGACTTCGCGGGTCAGTTCCTCCTCGGCCGCATCGACATCGATCTCAGCCCGCAGCTCGCGGCCGCCGCACAGGTCCCGGCGCAGGGTGCGCCCGTCGTACTCGGCGTTCTCAAGGGCCAGATTCTGCCGCTCTTCCAGGGGACGCTGCCCGAGGCGCAGGTCCGCCCCTACGTCGACGAGATGCTCAAGATCGCGAAGGAGAACGGCGTCGTCGGCCGCATCGACGTACAGACCACCCCGGTGGACCCCGACGTCGAGCCGCCCGAGCCCGAGATCGATCCCAAGTACCTCCCAGCGATGGAGGCATTCGAGCAGGGCGACGTCGAGGGTGCGCGGGCCGAGTACAGGAAGCTCCTCGACGCCGCTGCCGCCGACGCCGAGGCGAAGGCCGGATACGTGCTCACGTCGGTGATGGCGCGTGCGCTGGCAGTCGACGAAGCGACGGTGCGCGCTGCCGCCGACGCCGACCCCACCGACGTCGAAGCCCAGGCCGCGCTCGCCGACGTCGAAGCCACCGGCGGACAGCTGGACCAGGCATTCGCGCGGCTCGTCCGGGCCGTTCAGCTGACGTCGGGCGCTGAGCGGGAAACTGCCCGTACCCGTCTCGTTGAGCTCTTCGAACTCGCCGGCCCCGACGACCCACGCGTACCGGTCGCACGCAGGGCTCTCGCCTCGGCCCTGTTCTGAGCCTGGACCCACCGCATCCCAAGAAAGGCCGAGACTCCATCCCAGCCTGGGTGTTCTTCGACGTCGACCAGACCCTGTGCGACTTCGAGAGCTCGATGCGCAGGGCAGTGTCCAGCACGGTCGAGGAAATCCGGCGACGGCATCCCAGTGACGCCTCCGACCACCTGACCGACGGCGATCTGCTCGAGGCGCGAAACCGGATCGCCGACACCGCGGCGCCGGCAACGTCGATGGAACAGATCCGGCGGCAGTCGCTCGCAGCGGTCTTCCACCGCGTCGACCCGGACGCCACCGCAGCCGACCTCGACTCCATCGCGGCGTTCTACTTCGACGCGCGCTTCGACCGGCCGAGCCTCTACCCGGACGCCGTTCCTGCGTTGGAGATCCTCTCGACCCGTTACCGGCTCGGCATCATCACCAACGGCAACAGCTATCCCCGCCACCCGGGTCTGCACAGGTTTTTCACCGAGGTCCTCCTGTCGACTGACGTCGGCGTCGCCAAACCCGATCCGGCGATCTACCGGCTCGCCGGGGCGCGCGTCGGGCAGCCGCACGCAGAGCTCGTGATGGTCGGCGACTCACAGGTCAACGACGTCGACGCTGCCGTTGCTGCGGGCTGACGCGCCATCCGGGTCGATCGCGAGGCGACCATCAACCCGCTGACCCGGGTGCCGACAGCCGGCCCGGCGATCGTCAGCCTCGCGGAACTGCCGGCGCTTCTCGAAGCGATGTAGCCGCGGCCTCAGGCCCGGCTGCGTCCACGTCGTCCCCGGACGGCGAGCACGATGCCGATCACCGCCACCACCGGGCCGACGACCGCCCAGAGCTTGTTGCCGTTCATACCGCCGCTGCTGCCCATCATGCCGAGCCCCTGGAACATCCAGAGAAGCCCGACCAGGAAGAGAACGACTCCCAGCACCATCATGGCGATGTACTTCACGACGACCTCCAGCTCAGGCGGCGCCCTCGGCGACGATCCTGCGCCCATCCTTGCTCAGAGCTGCGAGCACGAGCATCGCCGCTCTGCCACGGTCGACCGGCACGAACACGTGGTCGTGGTGGAAGCCGGCCACGACGTTCGCCGGGATGCCATCATCGGCCAGTGCCGCGGCGACCACCGCCGTCAGCCCGACGGCGTCGAGCGCCGACGTCACCCGCAATGTGATCCACGCACACGGGAACGTCGACGGCCAGCCACGTCGACTGGCCTCGTCGTTCGCAACGACCAGCGTCGTCCCCTCGTCCTCGCGCACGGTGACAACTGCGCGGACACCGACGGGCACCGAGCGCACGCTGCAGAACACGAACGTGCCGTCGTGCTGGACCGGGTCGAGGCTCGCCAGCAGCGCGGCGAGGGTGCGCTCAGCCACCGGTCACTCGGCTGCCGATCACTCCGCGGGCGGGACCCGGTCGTAGTCGACCCACGAGAATCCCGGCCGGTTCTCCCGCGCGACCGCACGCCACTTCCGCGGATCGATCGGGGGAAAGGTCACGTCGCCTTCGAAGTCGGCGTCGATGTGGGTCATCCGGAGATGGTCGGCCAGCTCGATCGTCTGCGCGTAGATCTCCCCGCCACCGGCCACGACCACCTCGTTGCCGGCGTGCGCGAGCGCGTCGTCGATCGACCGCGCCACCGTCACACCGGGAGCCGACCAGTCCGGGTCGCGGGTCACGACGATCGTGCGGCGCCCGGGCAGGGGCCGTCCGATCGAGTCGTAGGTCTTGCGTCCCATGATCAGAGTGCGACCCATGGTCAGGCCCTTGAACCGGCGCATGTCGTCGGCGTGTCGCCAGACGAGTTCGTTGCCCATGCCCAGGATCCCGTTACGGGAGATTGCGGCGATCAAGGTGAGTGTCATACCGCGATCGGCGCCTTGATGCCCGGGTACGGGTCGTAGCCGCTGACGACGATGTCGTCGAAGCCGAACGCGTCGAGGTTGGTGATGCCGTCGGCTATCTGCAGTTTCGGCAGTGTTCGTGGTGTTCGGGTCAGCTGCAGGCGTGCCTGCTCGAAGTGGTTGGAGTAGACGTGCGCGTCTCCGAAGGTATGGATGAAGTCTCCTGGCGAAAGCTCGAGGACCTTGGCCACCAGTTCGGTGAGCAGGGCATATGAGGCGATGTTGAACGGGACGCCGAGGAACACGTCGGCCGAACGCTGGTACAGCTGGCACGAGAGGCGTCCGTCGGCGACGTAGAACTGGAACATCGTGTGGCAGGGCGGCAGCGCCATCTGGCTCACCTCGGCGACGTTCCAGGCCGAGACGATGTGACGGCGCGAATCAGGCGAGCGGCGCAACGAGTCGACGACGGCCGCGATCTGGTCGATGTGACCGCCCTCAGCAGTCGGCCACGAGCGCCACTGGTGCCCGTAGACCGGTCCGAGTTCACCCTCGGCATCGGCCCATTCGTCCCAGATGGTCACGCCGCGTTCCTGCAGCCAGTGGACGTTCGTCGAGCCCTGCAGGAACCACAGAAGCTCGACGATCACCGACCGGACGTGGATCTTCTTGGTGGTGACCAGCGGGAACCCGTCGGCGAGGTCGAACCGCATCTGGTGACCGAAGATACTGCGCGTGCCGGTGCCGGTCCGGTCGGATTTGTCGACACCCGTGGTGAGGATACGGTCCATCAGATCCAGGTATTGCTGCACCTGTTCACCATAGGCGACAGAAACGGGTGCAACGGTCAGTGTGCCGTGCCGTAGACACGGTCGACCGACAGCCGGAGCACCAGCCGCTGGTCGTGCACCATCGCAGCGCGGTACTCGTCCCAGTCCGGATGCTCACCCGAGAGCGACCGGTAGAGCGCGACGAGCTCGTCGACGGCCGCGTCGTCGGGAGCTGCGGCGACCGCCGACAACGTGGCCGCCCCGTCGGCGACCACGTAGCTCCAGCCGTCGTCCGACGACGCCTGAAGAACCCCACGCGGATCGCGTCGCAGGTTGCGCGTCTTCGCCCGGTCCGCCGTGATCGACACCCGGATCAGCTCCGCGGCGCGGTCGTAGGCGTACGTGACTGTCGACAGCTGCGGCCGGCCATCGCGCCGGATCGTCGCCAGCACCCCGAGCCGCCGGGCAGCCAGGAGGTCCCGCAGCACCGAATCGGGCAGCACCGGCTCGCTCATCCGCCCGACCAGGTCAGCCACACGGTGCCCAACGGCGGCACCCGCAGCGTCGTCGAGGCCGGCTGGCCGTGATGCGGCGCCGACTCCGCGACGACATGGCCCATGTTGCCGATCCCGGTTCCCGAGTACACACCGGCGTCGCTGTTCAACCGCTCGGCCCACACACCCGCACGGGGGAGTCCGAGGCGGTAGCGGTCGTGCGGGACCGGCGAGAAGTTGGAGATGCACGCGACGACGGACCCGTCCGTGCCGAACCGGGCGAACGCGAAGATGTTCGCGTCCGAATCGTCGACGACGAGCCAGGTGAACGCGCTGGACTCGGCGTCCTGGCTCCACAGCGCGGGCAGATCCCGGTAGGTGGTGTTCAGGTCGCGGACCAGCCGCTGCAGACCGGCGTGGTCGGGCAGGTCGAGCAGCCACCAGTCGAGGTCACGGCTCTCCGACCACTCAGACTCCTGGCCGAGCTCGGCACCCATGAAGATCAGCTGCTTGCCCGGGCTGGCCCACATGAACGCCAGGTAGGAACGCAGCGTGGCCAGCTGGCGCCACCGGTCACCCGGCATCTTGCGCAGCAGCGAGCCCTTGCCGTGCACGACCTCGTCGTGGGAGAGCGGCAGGACGAAGTTCTCGCTGAACGCATAGACCAGCGGGAAGGTCATCTCGTTGTGGTGGTAGCGCCGGTGGATCGGGTCGTGCGCCAGGTATCCGAGCGTGTCGTGCATCCAGCCCATGTTCCATTTGAGGCCGAAACCGAGGCCGCCGGAGTCGGTCGGGCGGGTGACGCCCGGCCACGCCGTCGACTCCTCGGCGATCGTCACGATGCCCGGGACCGTCTTGTAGGCGGTGGCGTTCACCTCCTGCAGCAGTGCGACTGCCTCCAGGTTCTCCCGGCCTCCGTGGATGTTCGGGACCCAGCCGCCCTCTTCGCGGGAGTAGTCGAGGTAGATCATCGACGCCACCGCATCGACCCGCAGGCCGTCGATGTGGAACTCGTGCAGCCAGTACAGGGCGTTCGCGACGAGGAAGTTGCGCACCTCCGAACGGCCGTAGTCGAACACGTAGGTTCCCCAGTCGAGCTGCTCGCCGCGCCGCGGGTCACCGTGCTCGTAGAGCGGGGTGCCGTCGAAGCGGGCCAGCGCCCACTCGTCCTTCGGGAAGTGGGCGGGGACCCAGTCGAGGAGGACGCCGATCCCGCGCTGGTGCAGCTTGTCGACGAGGTAGCGGAAGTCGTCGGGATCGCCGAATCGTGACGTCGGCGCGTAGTAGCCGGTGACCTGGTAGCCCCAAGACCCGCCGAACGGGTGCTCCATCACGGGCAGGAACTCGACATGGGTGAAGCCGAGGTCGGCGACGTACTCGGCCAGTTCGTCGGCGAGCTGCCGGTAGCCGCGACCCT
Source organism: Actinopolymorphaceae bacterium (assembly GCA_036786375.1). Lineage (GTDB taxonomy): Bacteria > Actinomycetota > Actinomycetes > Propionibacteriales > DAIQRJ01 > DAIQRJ01. The sequence goes on along the minus strand of DAIQRJ010000002.1, from coordinate 49,893 downwards.
GCCGCCACGACCCCAGGTGCACCTCGTAGACGCTCATCGGATGGTCGTGCGCCGACGTCACGGCACGGTGTGCGAGCCATTCGCCGTCGGTCCACACGTAGGTCGACTCGAACACCCGGGACGCCGTCTCCGGCGGCACCTGCGTCCACGACGCCATCGGGTCGGCTTTGATCCGCCAGCGCCCGTCGGCACCGCAGACGGCGTACTTGTACTGCGTCCCGGCGCCCAGTCCCGGGATGAACAGCTCCCACACGCCCGAGGCGCCGAGGCTCCGCATCGGGTGCGCCTGGCCGCTCCAGTGGTTGAAGTCGCCGAGCACCCGCACGCCGCGCGCGGCCGGCGCCCAGACCGCGAACGCCGTCCCGGTCACGTCGGCACCGGTGTGGGCGGAGGTCGTATAACGATGGACGTGCGCGCCGAGGACTTCCCAGAGACGTTCGTGCCGGCCCTCGCGGATGAGGTGCTGATCGACGTCGCCGAGGGTCGGCAGGAACCGATACGGGTCGTCGACCACGTTCGGGTGGCCGTTGCCGTAGGTCACGACGAGCCGGTAGTCGACCGAGACCGGGCTGCCGATCGCCGCGACCCAGATGCCGCCGTACTCATGCGTCATCGGATGGTCGACCGTCCCGACGCGCACGCTCACCGACTGCGCCAGCGGCCGGAGGCTGCGGATCGTGAGGGTCGTGCCGTCGGGATGGCTGCCGAGCACGTCGTGCGGGGAGTGGTGAACGCCCTCGACGATCTGCCTCAACGTCTCCGTCGGTACCGACGATGGGGTCGGGCGCCGCTGTGGCCGGGTGGTGCTCATGCGAGTCGCTCCAATGCCGCGAGGGGAATGCGTATCCAGTCGGGTCGCATGTCGGCTTCGTACACCACTTCGTACACGGCCTTGTCGAGTTCGTAGGCGCGCACGAGGACATCCTCGGCCGGGGTCCACGCAAGGGTCGCACCGGCGTCTCCGTGCGCTGCATCGGCACGTTCGGCACCGTCGGCACCGAGGGCACGCTGGTGCAGGTAGCCGCGGACGAAGGCCGAGGTGTTGCGCTCACGCCACTCCGCCGCCCGGAACTGGGACTGGCTCTCCGGCTGCCGGTCCGCCAGCAGGTGCTCCGACGCGTAGTCGATCGAGCGCAGCATGCCGGCGACGTCGCGCAGCGGTGAGTCGGGCGCGACCCGGATCTCGTACGGCGCGCCGGGTTCGCCCTCGAAGTCGATGATCTTCCAGCCGCGGATCGTCCGCATCGTCTGGCCCAGGTGGAAATCGCCGTGCACTCGGTGCGCGTCAACCGGCTCGGTGAGGGTGGCGATCGCGTCGTAGCGGACGCCGATCCGCTCCACCATCGGTGCCAGCTGCGGAACCCGCAGCGCGGCGACGTCGAGCCGGGCCCGCAGCGACCGGGCGAGTGCGGTCAGGTCGGCCCCGGTCCAGGCCACCGTGTCGAACGACCCGGACAGGGCGGTGTGCATCGTCGCCGTCACCTCGCCGAGGCGCTCGGCCTCGGCGGCGAAGTCGCCGCCGACCTCGTCGGCATGCAGGTCGGCCTCGGCGAGGAGGTCGCGCACGCTGGCGGTGGCGATCGCCCAGCCGTTGGTCGCGGAGGGCAGGAACTGCGTGAGCATCGCCAGGTCGCCGTGGAAGGCCGGCACCGTGGTGGCAGCGGACTCGTACTCGAACCAGGCCAGGAGTTTCGGGGTCACCCGCAGGTCCGGTGACGCCTCGGCGTGCATCAGCGCGGCATGCGCTTCGATGTCGGGGTTGTGGCCGGGCTGGACCCGCCGGAACAGCTTGAGCATCATCGTGTCGCCGAAGACGATCGACGTGTTCGACTGCTCGCCGGTCAGTACGAGCGGTCGCGCGGACTCGTCGAGGGTGTCCAGGACGTGCGCGGTGAAGCCGCCGGTGCTCTCGCCCGAGGCGAGCCAGTGCAGAAGGGCGGACGCCGCGTCGCCGTCGAACGTCAGGTCGTAGACCGCGGCCGGTGTCTCGCCCGGTGCCGGGGACAGCCAGCCGACGAACGCGCTGCCCATCGTCCAGACCTCCTCGCGCCGGTAGGACAACGGCATCTGGTAGAGGTGCGTGCCACCGTCGACGTACTCGACGCGGACGAGCTCCACCCGCCACGCCGGGTGCGCTCCGGGCGCGGACAGCCACGGCAGCGGTTCCACCGTCACATCGGCGATCTCACGGCCCTTTCCGGCGAACCAACGGCGCGCGGTCAGGTAGTCCAGCCGGGCACGTACATCGTCGGTCAGGTTCACATCGTCCACTCCCACACGGTTCTCTGGCACCTGGTCATCAGGCAGATCAGTTTCGGTTCCACGATCGGTGTTCACGTCCGCACCGCCTCTTCGGCAGGTGGTGCTCCCCGTTCGGCCCCGGCGGTGCGCCGTTGCAGGCGCAGCCAGATGAAGCTGTGGCCGCCGAGGGTGAGCAGGTACGGCAGCTCCCCGATCCGCGGGAACTGCACGCCGCCCAGCATCTCGTTGGGTGCAACTCCCTGCCACGGGCGCAGATCGAGTTCGACCGGTTGTGCGAAGCGGGACAGGTTGTTCACGCACAGGACGACGTCGTCACCGAACTCCCGGACGAAGGACAGGACGCAGGGGTTCGTGCCGCCGAGGTCGGTGAACGTCCCGAGCCCGAACGCCGGATTCGCCTTACGTACCGAGATCATCCGCCGTGTCCATTGCAGCAGCGACGACGAACTCGACAGCTGGGCCTCGACATTCACGCCCAGGTAGCCGTACACCGAGTCGATGATCGCGGGCAGCTGCATACGTCCCGGCTCGCTCTTGGAGAAGCCGGCGTTGCGGTCCGGCGACCACTGCATCGGCGTCCGGACGCCGTCGCGGTCGCCGAGCCAGATGTTGTCGCCCATGCCGATCTCGTCGCCGTAGTACAGAACCGGCGACCCCGGCAGGGACAGGAGCAGCGCGGTGAACAGCTCGATCTGGTTGGTGTCGTTCTCCAGCAGGGGAGCCAGCCGGCGGCGGATACCGATGTTCGCCTTCATCCGTGGGTCTTTCGCGTACTCGCCCCACATGTAGTCGCGTTCCTCGTCGCTGACCATCTCGAGGGTCAGCTCGTCGTGGTTGCGCAGGAAGATGCCCCACTGGCAGCCGTCGGGGATGTGCGGCGTCTGCTGAAGGATCTCCGAGATCGGGTACCGCGACTCACGCCGGACGGCCATGAAGATGCGCGGCATCACCGGGAAGTGGAACGCCATATGGCATTGGTCGCCGCCGGTCTCGGGATCGCCGAAGTACTCGATGACGTCGGAGGGCCACTGGTTCGCCTCGCACAGGAGCACCCGGTCGGGATAGCCCTTGTCGACCTCGACGCGCACGCGGCGGAGGAAGTCGTGTGTGGCTGGGAGGTTCTCGCAGTTCGTGCCCTCCTCCTCGAACAGGTAGGGCACGGCGTCGAGCCGGAATCCGTCGATCCCGAGGTCGAGCCAGAACTTCAGTGCCTCGATGATCGCCTCGCCCACAGCCGGATTCTCGAAGTTGAGATCGGGCTGGTGGGAGAAGAAGCGGTGCCAGAAGTACTGCTTGCGGATCGGGTCGAAGGTCCAGTTCGACGTCTCGGTGTCGACGAAGATGATGCGCGCGTCGGAGTACGCGTCGTCGGTGTCGCTCCACACGTAGAAGTCGCCGTAGGGACCGTCGGGGTGGCGTCGTGACTCCTGGAACCACGGGTGCTGGTCGGACGTGTGATTCATGACGAAGTCGATGATCACCCGCAGCCCGCGTGCATGCGACTCCTCGACGAAGTGCCGGAAGTCGTCGATCGTGCCGATGTCACCGGCGATCTCGGTGAACTGCGAGACGTCGTAGCCCCCGTCGCGCAGCGGGGAGGTGAAGAACGGCGGGAGCCACAGGCAGTCGACGCCAAGCCATTGCAGGTAGTCGAGCTTGTCGGTGAGCCCGCGCAGATCGCCCACGCCGTCGGCGTTCGAGTCGTTGAACGACCGGACGAGCACCTCGTAGAAGACCGCCCGCTTGAACCACGACGGGTCGTCGCCCGCACCGGTCATGCGAGTCCTTCCTGGGTCATGACTGTCCTTCCCGGGCGGCCGCGGGCCGCACGACGCAGATGTGTGCCGGTTGAGCCGGGTCGAGCCGGACGTAGTTGTCCTCTCGCCAGTGCCACGTCTGACCGGTGAGCAGCTCGTCGACGACGATGGTGTCCTGCCATCCGTACCCGAGCGCGGGCATGTCCAACCGGACGCTCGTCTCCCGGGTTCCGTGCGGGTCGAGGTTCAGCACCACGAGCACCGAGTCGGTTGGGCGTCCGTCCGGGCCGGTCTCGCTCTTCGAGAACGCCAGCACCGCGTCGTCGCCGGTGTGGTGGACCGTCAGGTTGCGCAACTGCCGCAGCGCGGGATGTTCACGGCGGATCTCGTTGAGCCGGCGCAACAACACCCCGAGCCCTTCACCGCGTTCGAGCGCGCCGGTCAGGTCACGCGGCCGGTACTGGTACTTCTCGGAGTTCAGGTACTCCTCGCTGCCCGGGCGCAGGGCGACGTGCTCGAACAGCTCGAAGCCGGAGTAGATGCCGTACGTCGGGGAGGCCATCGACGCGAGCACCGCGCGGATCGTGAACGCCGACGGCCCGCCGTACTGCAGGTAGGCGGTGAGGATGTCCTGGGTGTTGGTGAAGAAGTTCGGCCGGAAGTAGTCGGCGGACTGGTGCGCCAGCTCGTCGAGGTACTGCTCGATCTCCCACTTCTCGTTGCGCCAGGTGAAGTAGGTGTAGCTCTGGTGGAAGCCGATCTTGCCGAGCGTATGCATCATCGCCGGCCGGGTGAACGCCTCGGCCAGGAAGATCACGTCGGGTCGCTCGGCCCGGATCGTGGCCAGCAGCCACTCCCAGAACCGGACCGGCTTGGTGTGCGGGTTGTCGACACGGAAGATCGTCACGCCGTGGTCGATCCAGTGCCGCACGATCCGCAGGCACGCGTTGTAGATGCCCTCGGGGTCGTTGTCGAAGTTGATCGGGTAGATGTCCTGGTACTTCTTCGGCGGGTTCTCCGCGTGGGCGATCGACCCGTCGACGCGGGTGGTGAACCACTCCGGATGCGTGCTGACCCACGGGTGGTCGGGCGCGGCCTGCAGCGCGAAGTCGATGGCCACCTCGATGTCGAGCTCGCGGGCGCGGGCGACGAAGTCGTCGAAGTCCTCGATCGTGCCCAGGTCGGGGTGGATGGCGTCGTGCCCACCCTCGGCCGAGCCGATGCCCCACGGCGATCCAGGATCGTTGGGGCCTGGGTCGAGCGTGTTGTTCGCGCCCTTGCGGTTGATCCGCCCGATCGGGTGGATCGGGGGCAGGTAGACGACGTCGAAGCCGAGGTCGGCGACATACGACAAGTGCTCCGCCGCCGTCGCGAACGTGCCGCCGGTCCAGCTGCCGTCGGGATTCTCGTGCGCGCCGATCGAGCGCGGGAAGAACTCGTACCAGGATCCGACGAGGGCACGGACCCGGTCGACCCGCAGGGGATGCGGGCGGCCGGCGGTGACCAGCTCGCGGATCGGCGTGCGTGCGAGTTCCTCCCGCACGTTCGCGTCCAGCCCGGCGGCGAGCCGCACCTGGATCGGCCTCGACGTGTCGGTGAGGGTGTCGACGGCGCCGCGCAGAATCTCGGCACGGGCGCCGGTGGATCGGCGCGCTTCGTCGCCCAGCAGCTTCGCGCCCTCGGCCAGCATCAGCTCGGTGTCGACGTCGGCTTCGATCTTGATCGGTGCGTCGTGGGTCCACGTGCCGTAGACGTCGCTCCAGGACTCGACCCTGAACGTCCAGTCACCGGGCTGGTCCGGGCGGAAGACCGCAGCCCACCGGTCGGTGCCGAGCCCGACCAGGGTCATCGGCACGAGCGGGCGGGCGACGCCGTCGGGACCGGTCGGCACGACTCCCGCCGCGACCGCGTCGTGGCCCTCGCGGAAGACTGTCGCGGTCACGGTGACGGCCTCGCCGACCACCGCTTTCGCCGGCAGCAGACCCGATTCGACGACCGGTCCGACGGCGACGATCGGCATCCGGCCGACGACCGTGTCCTCGATCGACTTCAGTGGTGTCGGGGTCGGTGGCGATGCTGTCGGGGTTGCGGGAGCCGGGGCCGATGGGGTGGTCGTCGCGGTGTCCGTCACGCGCTCGAACGTACCGAGGATCGGCGGGCGCGGAAAGTCCGGGATGCTGGCGCGCCGCCCTGAACGCGTGCGCGAACGAGCATGTTCTGCAAGTTCTTGCGTAGGTCTCGTGCCTGGCTGTCAGCTGCCGGTCAGGGAGGCTACGGTTCTCCCCGTGCGCGCCTTTCGACGACTGACCGTGCGGCCTGTTCTCCCGCCGGCACTCACCGCCCTGACCGAACTCGCCGGCAACCTGCGGTGGACGTGGCATCCCGCCACCCAGGACCTGTTCGCGACCATCGACCCGCAGACCTGGATCTCGAGCGACCACGATCCGGTCGCCGTCCTCGGTCAAGCGACCCGCGGCCGGCTCGCCGCGCTCGCCGCAGATCCCGAGTTCGTCGCCCGTGTCGACGCGACCCACGCCGATCTGCGCGCCTACCTCACCGACGAGAAGTGGTTCGGCCGTCTGGACGGGGACAAGCCCGCCGCCATCGGCTACTTCTCGCCCGAGTTCGGCGTCGACGCGACGCTGCCGCAGTACTCCGGCGGCCTCGGCATTCTCGCCGGTGACCACCTCAAGGCCGCGAGCGACCTCGGTGTCCCGCTGATCGCCGTCGGCCTGCTCTACCGGCACGGATATTTCAAACAGTCCCTGAGCGCGGAGGGCTGGCAGCAGGAGCGCTACGCCGTCACCGACCCCGACAACACCCCGCTCACTCTTCTGCGTGAACCCGACGGCACCGCCGCGCGCGTCCGCCTCGGGCTTCCCGGCGGCCGGATCCTGCATGCCGCCATCTGGATCGCCGCGGTAGGACGCGTCCCGTTGCTGATGCTCGACTCGACCATCGAGGACAACGAGCCGGCCGAGCGCGAGGTCACCGACCGTCTCTACGGCGGCAATGCCGATCACCGGCTGCTGCAGGAACTCCTGCTCGGCGTCGGTGGCCTCCGCGCCCTGCGTGCCTACTGCCGCATCACCGGCGCGCCGGCTCCCGAGGTGTTCCACACCAACGAGGGCCACGCGGGCTTCCTCGGCATCGAGCGCATCCGCGAGTACATCGCCGACCACGGCCTCGACTACGACTCCGCGCTTGAGATCACCCGCGCCGGCACCGTCTTCACCACCCACACGCCTGTCCCGGCCGGCATCGACCGCTTCCCGCGTGACCTGATCGAGCAGCACTTCGGCGGCGACACCGACATCGCCGCCGGCGGCGTGCCGGTCGAGAAGGTCGTCGCGCTCGGCGCCGAGGACTACCCGGGCGGCGACGGGTCGATGTTCAACATGGCGGTCATGGGTCTGCGTCTCGGGCAGCGTGCGAACGGCGTGAGCCTGCTCCACGGTGAGGTCAGCCGGGGCATGTTCGCCGGGCTCTGGCCCGGCTTCGACACCTTCGAGGTGCCGATCACGTCGGTCACCAACGGCGTGCACGCACCCACCTGGATGTCGCCCGAACTTTTCGCTGCCGTCGGCCGTGACACCGAGAAGTCCGAGGCCGACCCCGAGGCCGCGTTCGCCGACCTCGCCGCCCTCCCCGACGAGGAGATCTGGGCCCTGCGGCGCACCCTGCGGTCGCGACTGGTGTCGGATGCGCGCGCACGCCTGCGGGCGTCGTGGGAAGTGCGCGGCGCCTCACCGGCCGAGCTCGGCTGGGTGGAGACCACCCTCGACCCCGATGTGCTGACGATCGGGTTCGCCCGCCGCGTCCCGTCCTACAAGCGGCTCACGCTGATGCTGCGTGACCCCGCGCGCCTCTCCGCGCTGCTGAACCACCCCGACCGGCCGGTGCAGATCGTCGTCGCCGGCAAGTCGCACCCGGCCGACGAGGGCGGCAAGGAGCTGATCCAGCAGCTCGTGCGGTTCTCCGACGAGAGGTCGGTCCGCAAGCGGATCATCTTCCTGCCCGACTACGACATGCGGCTGGCGGCGCCGCTCGTCGCCGGTGTCGACGTCTGGCTGAACAACCCCCTTCGCTCCCTTGAGGCCTGTGGCACGTCGGGGATGAAGGCTGCCCTGAACGGCGGTCTCAACCTGTCGATCCGCGACGGCTGGTGGGACGAGTGGTTCGACGGCGACAACGGTTGGGCGATCCCGTCCGCCACCGTCGTCGGCGACCAGGACCGGCGCGACGACATCGAGGCGCACGCGCTCTACGACCTGATCGAGAACCAGGTCGCGCCGCGCTTCTACGACCGCACCACCTCCGAGCTTCCGTCCCGCTGGCTCGAGATGGTGCGCCATACCTGGACGTCGCTCGGGCCCCGTGCCCAGGCCACCCGGATGGTCGCCGAGTACGTGCAGCAGCTGTACTCGCCGGCCGCGGTCAGCTCGCGGGCGCTTAACGCGTCCTTCGACGGTGCCCGCGAGTTGGCGCAGTGGAAGAAGAAGGTGCGCTCGCACTGGTCGGAGGTGGCCGTCGAGCACGTCGAATCCGAACTCGCGGACGAGAACGTCCAGCTGGGCGGGTCGTTCGGGGTGACCGCCCATGTCCGGCTCGGCGATCTCACGCCCGCCGACGTCGACGTCACCGTCCTGACCGGGCGGGTGGACGATCACGACGACCTGCACGACCAGCGCTCGGTGTCGTTGACGCTGTCGGAGTCCTTCGAGGGTGGTCGCCACCGCTTCGTGGGCGACGTCGCTGCCGACCGTACCGGCCCGTTCGGCTACACCGTCCGTATCGTCCCGGCGCACCGCTGGCTGGCCGGGCCGGCCGAGATGGGTCTGGCGGTCTCACCCCAGCAGGTCTGAGCCCTCCCCGGGTTCGGCCGCCAGCAGCAGGAACGAGCCGGCGCGGAGGGTGGCGCGGTCGCCGGCGGCCCAGGTCGGTGCGAGCGAGACCGCGGTGGCGGCCGTCCTGCCCGCTCGGCCGGACTTGCCCCTCGGCCCGGCCGGTTCGGTCGGTCGCGTACCGAGATCGACGACTCCGCTGGCGCTGTCGGCGACCAGCCGGTAGGAGTCGTTGTCGTTGACGCGGGGGAGCACCACGTCCATGTCGTGCGCGGTGCCGTTGAACCACCACATCAGGTCGGGGCCGTTCGCCAGGATTGCGCCGACGACCCGCAGGTTGTCGTCGTGCCAGTCGTCGTGGGTCATCTCGTGTCCGTCGGGGCCGAACCAGGCGAGGTCCTTGACACCCTCGTCGTCGCTGGACCCGGTGAAGAAGTGCGACTGCCGGAGCACGCCGTGGTGGCGGCGGACCGCCAGCAGCTGCGCGAACCAGGCACGGAGTCCGGTGCCGGCTGGATCGACGTCCCAGTCCATCCAGGAGATCTCGTTGTCCTGGCAGTACGGATTGTTGTTGCCGAGCTGGGTGCGCCACAGCTCGTCGCCGGCGGTGATCATCGGCACGCCGGTCGACAGCAGCAGGCTCCCGGCCAGCGCGCGTGCCGTCCGGAGCCGTGCTTCGACGATGTGCGGGTCGTCGGTCTCGCCCTCGACGCCGTGGTTGCCCGAGCGGTTGTCGTTGCTTCCGTCGTTGTTCTGCTCGAGGTTGTTCTTGTTGTGCTTGGAGTCGTAGCTCACGAGGTCGCGCAGCGTGAAGCCGTCGTGGGCGGTGATGAAGTTGATGGACGCGGTGGGGTGCCGTCCGTCATCGGCATAGAAGTCCGACGATCCGCTGATCCGTGTTGTCAGCTCCCTGACACCGTGGGACGAGCCGCGCCAGAAACTGCGCAGGCAATCGCGATACCGGTCGTTCCACTCCGTCCAGCCGGCCGGGAACTCAGCTACCTGATATCCGTTGGGGCCGATGTCCCACGGTTCGGCGATCAGCTTCGCGACGCCTATCTCGGGATCGGCCGAGATCGCGGACACCAGCCCGCGGTGCGGATCGACGATGCTCGGATCATGCGCGTCGGTGCGGGCCAGGGTGGAGACGAGGTCGAACCGGAAGCCGTCGACGCCGGTCTCGCGCAGCCACCATCGCAGCGAATGGAGCACGAGCTCGTCGGTCGCAGGCTGACCGAAGAACAGGCTGTTGCCCGTACCGGTGACGTCGTAGTAGAGGCTCGGGTCGCCCGGCTCATGCCGGTAGTACATGCGGTTGTCGAGCCCGCGCAGCGACAGCGTCGGGCCCTCGAGACCACCTTCGCATGTGTGGTTGTAGACCACGTCGAGGAGAACTTCCAAGCCTGCATCGTGAAACGTCGAGACCATCGTGCCGAACTCGGCGAGCCGGGCGGACGGGTCAGTGGCCACTGAGTACCCGTTGTGGGGTGCCGAGAACGCCAGCGTGTTGTAGCCCCAGTAGTTGCGCATGCCGCGGGCGGTGACGGCGGGCTCGCTGCAGAACTGATGTATCGGCAACAGCTCGACGCTCGTCACGCCGAGCCCGAGGAGATGCTCGATCACCGCTGGGCTGGCCAGTCCGGCATACGTTCCGCGAAGTTCGGGCGGGACGCCGGGATGCAGTTTCGTGAAGCCCCGCACGTGCATCTCGTAGATCACCGTCTCCGGCCAGGCGACCTTCGGCCGGGTCGTCGCGGCGTGCCGACCGGCACTCCCGGCCGCCGGATCGAGCACGACCGACAGCGGCACGGAGCCGAGCGAGTCCACGTCGCTGCGAACGGCCGAGCGGCCCCAGTCCGAGCCGGCGTAGGCGCGCGTCGCCGGGCCCGCGGCCAGCTCGCCGTCGATGCCGTGCGCGTAGGGGTCGACGAGCAGTTTCGCCGGGTTGAACCAGTGTCCGGCCGAGGGGTCCCAAGGTCCGTCGGCGCGGAACCCGTAGCGCTGACCCGGCCCGACGCCGGGCACGGTGATCGCCCAGGTGTCATCGGCGAGGGGCTGCATCCTGAGCCGGCGCTCCACCAGCCCGGCCGCGGCGTCGTCGGAGCCGTCGAGCAGGCACAGGTGTACCGAGGTCGCGTGCGCCGAGCGGACGGCGAAGCTCGCGCCGGCGGCGCTGAGCTGCACGCCGAGGGTCTGTGATGGCACCCGCACAGTGTGGCGGGGCTCATGTGACGAGAGGGTCACGGGGCGCGTGTCGCGGGTCACCGGACCCGGACAACGACCGATCGCGAGACTGTCGACGGGCGGGGGCAGCGCCGGACCCCGAGTGCGTGATAGCGTCTGTCCCAGTCGTAATGCAGTTCCAAGAAGTGTGGTCCAAGTTGGTCTTCACGCCCGCGGAACGTAATGCGGGTGTTTTCGGTTCAGGCTTGAAGGCGCTCGTGACGACTCAGCCCGCGCGAGGTGTGCGGGTTGCCATCCGTCACCAAAAGGGGACCAAGCACCATGGCCCAGGGCACTGTCAAGTGGTTCAACGCTGAAAAGGGCTACGGCTTCATCGCCGTAGACGGTAGTGACGACGTGTTCGTCCACTACTCCGCCATCCAGACCGATGGCTACCGCACGCTGGAAGAGAACCAGCGCGTGGAGTTCGATGTCGTCCAGGGCCCCAAGGGCGTCCAGGCCGACAACGTTCACATCGCCTGAATTCAGCTTCAACTCTCGAAACCAGCCGGTTCGGTCGGGCATCTGCCCGGCCGGACCGGCTTCTCGTTGCCCTCCCCTAGGGTGACTCCGTGAGCCGCACATCCCTCAACGTCGTCGTCGCCGTCAAGTACGTCCCCGATGCGTCGCTCGAGCGGACGTTCGAGCCCGACGACCACACCGTCGATCGCGTGGCCGGAAGCGGTCGCTGCAGCGAGCTCGACGAGTACGCGGTCGAGACCGCCCTGACCCTCGTCGCCCACGTCGGGGCCGGCATGGTCACCGCCGTCACGATCGGCCCGCCCACCGCGTCGGGCGCGCTGAAGAAGGCGCTGCAGATGGGTGTCGACGCGGGTGTGCACGTCAGCGACGAGGCGATCGCCGGTTCGGACGCCCCGGCCACGTCCCGGGTCCTGGCCGCCGCGATCACCCGGATCGGCGCCGACACGCCGGTGGACCTCGTCGTCTGCGGCATGGCCTCCACCGACAGCGCGATGTCGGTGCTGCCCGCGATGCTCGCCGAACGGCTCGGCTGGCCCCAGGCCACGCTCGCGCACGAGGTCGTGCTGAGCGATGCCGACGAGTCCGCCGTCACCGTGAAGCGCGACGGCGAGACCTCGACGCAGACGATCACCGCCGCGCTGCCCGCCGTGATCTCGGTCACCGATCAGGCCAACCAGCCGCGCTATCCGAGCCTGAAGTCGATCATGGCCGCCCGCAAGAAGGTCGTGACCACCTGGTCGCTGGCCGACATCGGTGTCGATCCCGGCGAGGTCGGGCTGGCCGCGGCGTGGACGACGGTGCTGACGGCGACCGCACGACCGCCACGAACGGCGGGACGCCGCGTCCAGGACGAGGGCAACGGCGGCAGCCAGCTCGTCGACTTCCTCGTCGAGCAGAGGCTGGTGTGAGCATGACCGCCGTCCTCGTGGTTCTCGACGACGCGGCGCTGGCCGCCGACGGAAGGCTGTCGAAGCCGAGCCGGGAACTGCTGACGCTGGCACGCCGGCTCGGGGCGACCGCGGTCCTCAGCTTCACCGACGGCGGCGCGCCGCTGGCCGATGCGGTGGGGGAATTCGGTGCCGGCAGCCTCTTCGTCTGCGCCGATCCCGCTGTGCGCGACGTGCTGGTGGCCGCGAAGGCCCGGGTTCTCGAGGCGCTCGTCGGGACCACCGGCGCCCGGACTGTCCTGCTGCCGTCCTCGTTGGAGGGCAAGGAGGTCGCTGCGCGGGCGTCCATCCGGTTGTCCGCCGGCCTGATCACCGACGCGGTCGACGTCGTCCTCGTCGACGGCGTCGTCGTCACGACCCAGTCGGTCTTCGCGGGCGGCTACAGCGTGACCGCCCGGTCGAGCACGCCGGTGCTGCTCGTCACGGTGAAGCCGAACGCGGTCACCCCCGAGCTGGCCGCCGGTGCTGCGCCGACCGCCGAGAGCGTGAACGCGCCGACGGTGCCGGAGTCGAACGGGCGGATCGTGCAGCGGACGGCCCGCGCCGCGACCGGCCGGCCCGACCTCACCGAGGCGAGCATCGTCGTCTCCGGTGGTCGCGGCGTCGGTGCGGCGGAGAAGTTCAGTGAGATCGAGGGCCTCGCCGATGCCCTCGGCGGCGCCGTCGGCGCCTCGCGCGCCGCGGTCGACGCCGGCTGGTATCCGCACGCCTACCAGGTCGGCCAGACCGGCCAGACGGTCAGCCCGCAGGTCTACATCGCCTGCGGGATCTCGGGCGCGATCCAGCACCGCGCCGGCATGCAGACCTCGCGCGTGGTCGTCGCGATCAACACCGACGCCGAGGCACCGATCTTCGACATGGCCGATCTGGGGATCGTCGGCGATCTGCACAACGTGGTCCCGCAGGCCACCGAGGCGGCGCGCGCGCGCGAGCTGAGCTCCGCGGTCCTCGCGCCCGCCGGACGGCGGACGGCGGACGCGTCGGCGGGGATCGGCGCTGCCGCCTAGGCTTGTCGGGCCATGTCCTCGCCCCTGAGCTCAGCCGAGCACCCGCCCGCGGCGTATCTCGACCACGCCGCCACGACGCCGATGCTCCCGTCCGTCGTCGCCGCGATGAACGAGCAGCTCGGCCTGACCGGCAACGCGTCCTCGCTGCACGCGGCCGGGAGGCGCGCCCGACGGACCGTCGAAGAGGCTCGTGAGCGGGTCGCCGACGCGTTGGGTGCCCGGCCGTCCGAGGTCGTGTTCACCGCCGGCGGTACCGAGTCGGACAACCTCGCCGTCAAGGGTCTGTTCTGGGCGCGGCGTGCCGACGACGCACGCCGGGTCCGGGTGCTGGGCAGCTCGGTGGAGCACCACGCCGTGCTCGACGCCATCCACTGGCTGGGGGCCTTCGCGGACGCCGACGTCGACTGGCTGCCGGTCGACCGGCTCGGCCGTGTCGATCCCGCCCAGGTCCGCGACCGCATCGTCAACGGCCCCGGCGGACCACGATCGGTGGCCGCCCTGACCTGCATGTGGGCGAACAACGAGGTCGGAACGCTGCAGCCGGTCGCCGCCCTCGCCGCCCTCGCCCACGAGTTCAACATCCCCTTCCACACCGACGCCGTCCAGGCGGTCGGTGCGGTCCCGGTCGACTTCGCCGACAGCCTGTCGGCCCCGGACGCGCTGAGCTTCTCCGGGCACAAGCTCGGCGGCCCGGTCGGCGCCGGCGCGCTCCTGCTGCGCCGGGAGACCTCGCTGGTTCCGCTCCAGCACGGTGGCGGCCAGGAGCGCGAGGTGCGCTCGGGAACGCTGGACGTGGCCGCGATCGCCGGTCTCGCCGTCGCCGTCGAGGAGGCCGTGCGCGGCCGCGTGGAGCGCGCCGAGCTGGTCGGTGCGCTGCGTGACGAGCTGATCGAGGGCGTGCTCTCGATCGCGCCGGACGCGGTCGTCGGCGGTGACCTCTCCGGCGCCGGCCGGCTTCCCGGCAACGCCCACATCGCCTTCCCCGGTTGTGAGGGCGACGCACTCCTCCTCCTTCTGGACGCGGCCGGCGTCGAGTGCTCGACTGGCTCGGCCTGCTCGGCCGGTGTTCCCGAGCCCAGCCACGTCCTCGTTGCGATGGGGTACGACGATGCGCTCGCGCGCGCGTCGCTGCGGTTCAGCCTCGGTCACACCAGCGCGGCCGCCGACGTCGACCGTGTGCTGAGCGTGCTGCCCGAGGTTCTCGCTCGAGCGCGTGCGGCCGGTGCCGCGGCGCGGGCCCGGAAGACGGCGGTGTGAGCATGCGAGTCCTGGCGGCGATGTCGGGCGGCGTCGACTCCGCCGTCGCGGCGGCTCGGGCGGTCGAGGCCGGTCACGACGTCACCGGCGTTCACCTCGCGCTGTCGCGCAGCCCGCAGTCGTTCCGGACCGGAGCCCGCGGCTGCTGCACCGCCGAGGACGCACGCGACGCCCGGCGGGCGGCCGACGTCCTCGGAATCCCCTTCTACGTCTGGGACATGGCTGCGGAATTCGCCGAGGAGGTGGTCGAGGACTTCGTCGCCGAGTACGCCGCCGGGCGCACACCGAACCCGTGTGTGCGCTGCAACGAGAAGATCAAGTTCGCCGCTGTCCTCGACCGCGCCGTGGCGCTCGGCTTCGATGCCGTCGCCACCGGCCACTACGCACAGATCGTGGACGGCCCGGACGTACGCGAACTGCACCGGGCGGTCGATCCGGGCAAGGACCAGTCCTACGTGCTCGGCGTCCTGGACGCCCATCAGCTCGCCCATGCCCTGTTCCCGCTGGGCGACACGCTCAAGTCCGAGGTCCGGGCCGAGGCCGACCGGCGCGGCCTCGCCGTCGCCGCCAAGCCCGACAGCCACGACATCTGCTTCATCGCCGACGGCGACACCGCCGGCTTCCTCCGCGACCGGATCGGCGCCGCGCCCGGCGACGTCGTCGACACCGACGGTCAGGTGCTCGGCCACCACGACGGCACGCATGCGTTCACCGTCGGCCAGCGCAAGGGCCTGCACGTCGGCCACCCCGCGCCCGACGGCAAGCCGCGCTTCGTCCTCGACATCTCACCGGTCACCGGCACGGTCACGGTCGGTCCGCGCGAGCAGCTCGCCGTCAGCGGGCTCAGCGGGGTGCACGCACGGTGGTGCGGACCCGCGCCGGCCGAGCCGATCGACTGCCTGGTTCAGATCCGCGCCCACGGTGAGGCCTACCCGGCACACGCCCGGGTCGAGTCCGACGGTTCTGTGCTGATCGACTTCGACGATGCCGTTCAGGCGGTTGCACCGGGCCAGGCCGCGGTTCTGTACCGGGGGACGCGGGTGCTCGGGTCGACGACGATCGCGCGAACCCTGCGCGCGGTACCGGCGTGACCGGCACCGACGCGACTGGTGCCGACGATAGGGACCACGCGGACGACCGGATCGGCGGACGCCTCGGCGAGCCGACCCGGAAACCGGCGGCTGCGACCGCCGTCGTCGACACGCCGCCCTCGCCGCTCGCCGGTCTCGGCACCGGCGTCGGCTCGCTGCCCGGCACCGACGAGCGCGAAGCCGCGCTGATGGTGGCCGGCGAGGCGCCGGAGATGCCGTTCCTGCCCGAGCTGCCCGCGCGCGGAGCCGGCGCCGCGATGATCGGGCGCACCTGCGTGCTGCTCGTCGACATGCACGTCGATCTCCAGCCGGCCGGCTGGCGGCTGGTGTCGTCGGAGAGCCTGGACGAAGCGCGCGCCCGGGCGATGCTGCGGCGCGACCTGGACGCGTTCGAGGAGGCTGCCTCGACCGCGGACCGCTGCGTCAAGGTGGCCGTGACGGGTCCGCTGACGCTGGCGGCCGGCGTCGAACGACCGCGGGGTGACAAGGTCCTCGCCGACCACGGCGCGCGGCGCGAGCTCGCGGAATCCCTTGCCGAGGGCATCAGCGTGCATGCCCGCGAGGTGCGCGCCCGGTTCCCGCACGCCCAGCTCGTGGTGCAGATCGACGAGCCGATGCTGCCCACGGTGCTCGCCGGCAACGTGCCGACCGCCAGCGGGTTCTCCCGTCACCGCGCGGTCCGCGTCGAGGAGGCGCGGGGGTCGCTCACGGGTGTCCTGAGCGCCGCCCGCGCGGCCGGCGCCGTGCCGATCGTCCACTCGTGTGCCGGCACCGTCGACGTCGGCCTGCTGCGCTCTGCAGGCGCGGACGCGGTGTCGATCGACCTGTCCGCCCTCATCCGTCCGGACGGCAAGGGCCTGGCCGGCGGCGTCGACGCGGACACGTGGTCGGAGGCGATCGACGACGGGATGCTCGTGTTCGCCGGCATCGTGGCGTCGCGCGATCCGGCCGGTCGGCCACCCGACGCGATCTCGCTCACGCGCCGGCTGCTGACCTGGTGGGGCTGGCTCGACTTCGACCAGGAGCAGGCGTCGCGGAGCCTCTCGGTCACCCCGACCTGCGGGCTGGCGGCAGCGTCACCGGAATGGGCCCGCCGTGCGCTCACGCTCTCGCGCCAGGTGGCGGCGAACCTGCTCGACGAGCCGCTCGCCGACCTCGACGCCGACGACTGAGCCACCTTTGGGCAGGCGATCCGGCACGCAGGTGCAGCGGCCGGTCAGATCCGTTCGAGTTGCTTGCGCAGCTTGGCCGGTGCCCGCTGCCACGGAGGCGACCAGCGCCTCCTTCTCGTCCAGCTCACAGCTCACCATGACGCTCGAATCGGCGTCGGTCCGATGCCGCGGGATCAGCTTGCCGGCGACCTTGTGCGCCGGCGTCCGGTAGGACGTCGACTCCTCCACACCGGGCAGCGAGCTCGCCATCTCCACCAGATCGGTCCACGTCAGTACGGGCACCATCGTGCTCGGCGGGACCGGCACCCGGCAAGCCACTACGCTCCGAGCGGTGACGTCGTCCCCACTGCCATCGCCCGACCTGACTACGCTCGCCGCCGCCGACGAGATCTTCGCCGCGCGGCCTGCCGCGTCGATCGCCCCGAGCGTGTCCTACGGGATCCTCGCGGGCGGCCGGCTCGTCCACACTGCCGGCTTCGGCACGTTCGACGACGCCGGTGAGATGCCCGGTCCCGACACCGCCTACCGGATCGCGTCCTGCACAAAGAGCTTCACCGTCACCGCCCTGCTGCTGTTGCGCGACGCGGGCGTGCTCGACCTCGACACCCCGGTCACCGACCTGATCCCCGTTGCCCGCTTGCGATTGCCGACGTCGAACTCCCCGGTCCCGAGTGTTCGCATGCTGATGTCGATGTCGGCCGGGCTGCCGACCGACGACCCGTGGGCCGATCGTCAGGAACCGCTGACGAACGACGAGTTCGACGCCGTTCTGCATGCCGGGCTTCGGTTCGTGACCGTGCCGGGGACGGCCTTCGAGTACTCCAACCTCGGTTATGCCCTGCTGGGACGGGTGATCGAGGTCGTGAGCGGCCGCGGCTTCCGGAACTTCGTGACCTCGGAGGTGTTCTCACCGGCCGGGTTGAGCTCGACCGGCTTCGACGTCGGGGTGGCCGCTCCGGGCGGGCTCGCGACCGGCTACCACCACCTCGACGGCGCCTGGCACGCACTGCCGTTCTCCGGTCCCGGCGCGTTCTCCTCGATCGGCGGCATCTTCAGCACCGTCAGCGATCTGACCAGCTGGATGCACGTCTTCGTCGATGCGTGCGCACCCGACCCGGCGCGCACCGGGCCGACCGGGCGGCCATTGCTCGCGGCGGCGTCCCGGCGGGAGATGCAGCAGCTGCAGCGGGTCATCCCGCCGGGGCCGGGATCGACCGCCACCGGTGTCGCGGGATACGGGTTCGGCCTGTTCGTACAGCACGATCCGCACTACGGCCACGTCGTCTCGCATTCCGGCGGTTACCCGGGCTTCAACTCGCACATGCGCTGGCACCCGGAGAGCGGGCTGGGCGTGGTGGCCCTCGAGAACGCCACCTACGCCGGCGTCGGCACCGCGGTGACGACGGCGCTCGACCTCCTGCTCGACCGTGCCGGCGCCGTCCGGCAGTCCGCTCCTCCGTGGCCGGAAACCCTGCGGGCCAAGGAGATCGTCGATGCGTTGCTGGCCCGTTGGGACGACGGGACCGCGCTCGGGCTGTTCGCCGACAATGCCGTCGCCGACGACGCGCTCGACCGTCGGCGGGATCACATCGCCCGGGCCGTCGCTGCGGTCGGCGGCCTCGCGCCGTCGCCGACCCCGATCGAGCATCCGGGCGACTGGCGCGACGGACACGGCGACGTCGTCAGCGAATCGGCCGCGCATCTGCAATGGACCGTCGCCGGCGTCAGCGGCCGTCTGCAATGCGAGATCAGGTTGAACCCGCAGGACCCGCCACTCGTCCAGACGTTGACGGTCCGGGTGCTCGACGGTCACGGCTGAGCCCTCGCACGCAGGTGCCGGGAGCGCGCCGACAGGCCGGTGCACGGGTCCGTTCGCAGGCGGTCCGCTTGTCGGTGCGACCGGGCAGGATGACCACATGACCTCGACCGACCACGCCGCCGATCTCGCCCCCGGTGCCACCGACGTCCCGGCCTCTGCCCGGGCTGAGCACGCCCGACTGTCACAGGAGATCATCGACCACCGCTGGCGTTACTACGTGCTCGATGCCAGCACCCTCTCCGACGCCGACTACGACGCCGCCATGCACCGGCTCGCGGCCCTCGAGGCCGATCACCCCGAGCTCGTGACGCCCGACTCGCCCACCCAGACCGTCGGCGGCTTCGTCGGAAGCGACTTCACCGCCGTCACCCACCTTCAGCCGCTGCTCAGCCTCGACAACGTGTTCTCCACCGACGAGCTCGCGGCGTGGGCCACCCGCGCCGCGAACCAGGTCGGGCCCGACGAGATCGCCCGGCACGGCTACCTGTGCGAGCTGAAGTTCGACGGCCTCGCGCTCGACCTCGTCTACGAGAAGGGCCGGCTCGTCCGAGGTGCCACCCGCGGTGACGGACGGGTGGGGGAGGACGTGACCGCGAACGTGAAGGCGATCTCGACCATCCCGACGCACCTGTCCGGTGACGACGTGCCCGATCTCCTGGAGGTCCGTGGCGAGGTCTACTTCACGCTGGCCGCCTTCGCCGACGTCAACGCCGAACTGGCCGCGGCCGGTAAGCCACCGTTCTCCAACCCACGCAACTCCGCATCCGGATCCCTGCGCCAGAAGGATCCGCGCATCACCGCGAGCCGCGCGCTGTCGTTCGTCACCCACGGCATCGGGGCGCGGCAGGGCTGGACACCGACCCTGCAGTCCCAGGCCATCGCCGACCTCGGCCGCTGGGGGCTCCCCGTCTCCCCGCGCTCGCGCGTGTTCGCCGATCTGGCCGGCGTCGACGCGTTCATCGACAGCTACGCCGAGCAGCGGCACACGATCGAGCACGAGTTCGACGGCGTGGTGGTTAAGCTCGAAGAGATCTCCCTGCACGACGCGCTCGGGCGCACGTCGAAGGCGCCGCGCTGGGCCATCGCCTACAAGTTCCCGCCCGAAGAGGTCACCACCAGGCTGCTGGGCATCGAGGTCAACGTCGGCCGCACCGGCCGGGTCACCCCGTTCGCGGTGATGGAGCCGGTCCGGGTCGCCGGCTCGGTGGTCGGGCGCGCCACCCTGCACAACGCGTCCGAGGTTGTCCGCAAGGGCGTGCTCATCGGCGACACCGTCGTGCTCCGCAAGGCCGGTGACGTGATCCCCGAGGTGCTGGGTCCGGTGGTGGCGTTGCGCGACGGAACCGAGCGGGCGTTCGTCATGCCGACGACGTGCCCGGCATGCGGGACCGAGCTCGCCGCGCAGAAGGAGGGCGACGTCGACATCCGCTGCCCGAACGCGCGGTCGTGCACGGCCCAGCTGCGCGAGCGGCTCTTCCACCTCGCCCACCGCAACGCCTTCGACATCGAGGTGCTCGGCTGGCAGACCGCCGACGCCCTGCTCAACGCAGGCCTCATCACCGACGAGGGCGACCTGTTCGGGCTCACGTCCGATCAGCTGGCCACCAGCGACTACTTCCGCACCAAGAACGGTGAGCTGTCGGCCAACGCGAAGAAGCTCGTGGAGAACCTCGCCACCGCACGCGCGGTCCCGCTGGCCAAGGTGCTGGTGGCGCTCTCGATCCGGCACGTCGGGCCCACCGCGGCCGAGGCGCTTGCCCGCGAGTTCGGCAGCCTCGACGCCATCGAGAACGCCGACGAGGAGGCGATGGCCGGTGTCGACGGCGTCGGGCCGACGATCGGCGCCGCGTTGCGGGACTGGTTCGACGTCGACTGGCATCGCGAGATCGTCGCGAAGTGGCGGGCCGCCGGGGTACGGATGGAGGACGAGCCGGATGCCTCGACGCGGGTTCACCCGCAGACGCTGGCCGGGATGAGCATCGTCGTCACCGGCTCGCTCGGGGGCTTCACCCGAGACCAGGCCACCGACGAGATCACTGCCCGCGGCGGCAAGTCGGCGAGCTCGGTGTCGAAGAAGACGGCGTACGTCGTCGTCGGAGCCTCGGCCGGGTCGAAGCTCGCCAAAGCCGAAGAGCTCGGCGTGACCGTCCTCGACGAGGAGGGCTTCGTCGAGCTTCTGGGCCGCACCGAGGTCCCCGCGGACGACGACGACGATGACGAGGAGGGCGCATGAGCCGCATCGTCGTGACCGGGTCCACCGGCAACCTGGGCGGCCGGGTGGCCAGGCGACTGGCCGGCGCAGGTGTTGCCCAGCTCCTCCTCGTCCGTGATCCCGCGCGAGCGCCCGCACTTCCGCTCGTCACCGTCGCCAAGGCCGGCTTCACCGATGTCCCGGCGGTCACGGCGGCGATCGGGCCGGGCGACACCGTCCTGATGGTGTCCGCGTCGGAGACCCTCGACCGGGTCGATCAGCACACCTCCTTCGTCGACGCCGTCGCTGCCGCCGGTGCCGGTCACCTGGTCTACATCTCCTTCTACGGTGCCGCGCCCGGCTCCACGTTCACCCTCGCCCGTGACCACTGGGCGACCGAACGGCACATCCGAGCCAGCGGCCTCGCCTTCACGTTCCTGCGCGACAACCTCTACGCCGACTTCCTGCCGGCGATGACCGGCGCCGACGGGGTGCTGCGCGGCCCGGCGGATGCCGGCCGGGTGTCCGCCGTCGCCCAGGACGACATCGCCGACGTCACCGGAGCGGTCCTGCGGTCATCGGGCCAGCACGCGGGACAGACCTACGATCTGACCGGTCCGCAGGCACTCACGCTGGCCGAGATCGCGCAGGTCATCACCGAGGAGACCGGCCGCAACGTGAGCTACCACGAGGAGACGATCGACGAGGCGTACCGCTCGCGGGCCGTGTACGACGCGCCCGGCTGGCAGGTCGACGCGTGGGTGTCGACCTACACGGCCATCGCGAACGGTGAGTTCGACGGTGTCAGCGACGCGGTCGAGCAGATTGCGGGACACCCCGCCACGTCGCTTGCCGACCTGCTCCGACGCTGACGGCTGATCCACTGCCAGGACACCAGTCCCGGGCGGCGCCCATCGCCAGCGCGCGGGTGACCGATGCCACCAACTCTCGTCGCACCACCGAATCGAGGTCGCTCGACCTGCTGACCGGCGGCTTCGCGGTCGACGCGACGCGTGTCCCGCCGCCGCGACGCGACTGCACCAGCCCGGCCGACTCGAGCTCGCGGTAGCTCCGGGCCACCGTTCCGACGGCGAGCCCGAGGTCGCCGGCGAGCTGCCGAAGGGCCGGTAGCCGGTCACCGGCGTGGAGACTTCGTCGCCGATCAGCGCCGCCAACTGCCTGCGCAACTGTTCCTACGGAGGCGTCGGGTCGTCCATCGGCACCACCAGCCGGGCCGCCATCAGCGCCCGGCCGGTACGTCGGTCGGCACCTGCGCAGTCGTGGCGGCGCTCCGGCGGCGGGGGACCACCAGAGTCGTGAGGCACCAAAGGACGAGGACCGCCGCGCCAAGCGCGGGTATCAGCAGCAGCCAGCCGGCGACGCGCCACGACACAGGTGCGGCACCGAGATCGCTCAGACACACCACTGCGGTCATTGAGAAGCCGGCCAGCGGAATGCCGATCGCGACGCCCCCCGCCCTCCGCCGCCGTCACCGCCTCCGCGGAACGACGGCGAAGTGCGTCGTCGCCGACCGGGTCGCCCGCGCGTGGTCGCAGCGTCACCTGCCGCAGCACGAGGACGGTGGCGAGCGCGGCGACGAGGAGGGCGATCATCGCGGGGGATCGGGGGAGTAGCGCAGCGTGCGGCTCGCATGATGCCGAGACCCGTGGGCACATGCGAGCCAACCGACCGGGGTTCGAGTGTCGCGGCGCGCACCGCATCGTGGGCCGGCCGGATCCGGAGGTCGCCACCGAGCACGCCGCCGAGGACGTACAGGCCGAACGCCACGGATGCCAGCAGCGGTCCGCGGCCCAGCGCACCCACGAAATCGGGCCGGCGACGACGATGCGGACGACGAACGCTGCGACAGCCATGGTGGTTCCTTTGTGTCAGACGAGTAATACAAACGACGCCAGACGTGGAACGACGTTTGTGTCACTCGCTTGCTACAAAGACAGTTGCCCCGAAGAACCTGGCCGGGTCAGTCCGTCAGCGTCCGCTCGACCGTCACGGCCAGTGAGACGAGGTGCCCGAGGCGGAGCAGTTCCGACTCGAGCACGGGCGGTCCGCCCGAGCGTCCGATCAGCAGCTGGAGGGACGAATGCGCGATCGGCGCGGCCGCGACGACGTCGGACCAGCCGGCCTCCTGCCAGCCGATCGGGACGTCGAGGCGGGTCGGCACGTCGAGCGACGGCCAGATCTCACCATGGTGCAGCGCGGGCAGGTCGGGCGCGGCCTGCGTCGACTCGAGCACCGTCGGAGAGCCGGACAGGTCGAGCAACAACGCCCAATCGGCCATGAACACGGCCGGCGCGAGCTGGGTCAGCAGCCGCAACGACTCCGACGGTCGGCTCGTCATCGCCTCGACCGCCTCGAGGTCACGCATGACGTCGCCTCCGGCGGCATAGCGCGAGACCCATTCGACCTTGACCCCGTCCACGGACTGGCTCGCCGTCACCAGCGCGTCGGCGTCGCGGTGCGGCGGTAGGTCGACGATGAAATCGTCCACCGCGGTGCCTTCCGGGCGACGTTCGACGACGTCGACGGAGATGATGTCAGCCTCCGCCAGGCCCATCGCCGTCGCGACAGCACCGAGGCTGCCGGGACGGTCGGGCAGGACAAGACGGACGAGGTACATGCCCGCATCCTTGCCCACCCGATGTCACGGACGTATCTCGGTCCGCGATCCGGAGCGGGACAAGCGGCTCACAGTCATGTTTGTCCGTCCTGATCACCGCAACGGATGCCTGGCGGCCGCGCGCGGCGGCGTTGCCTAAGATGGCTCGCTGTGTCCGCCATCAGCCCCGACGATCTCCGTCACCTCGCCCAATTGGCCCGGATCGACCTTTCCGACGCCGAAGTCGACCACCTCGCACCGCAGCTCGACCAGATCATCGGTCTGGTCGCGAAGGTCGGCGAAGTCGCCGATGACGACGTCACGCCGACATCGCACCCGCTGCCGCTGACGAACGTCTTCCGCCCCGACGTCGTCGTCCCCGGGCTGACCGCCGCTGAAGCGCTCTCGGGTGCCCCTGACGTCGAGGACCAGCGCTTCCGGGTACCGCGGATCCTGGACGAGGAGGCCTGATGTCTGCTCCAACCGACCTGACCCGCGCTGACGCGTCGACGCTCGCGGGGCTGATCGCCACCGGCGAGAGCTCGGCCCGCGAGGTGGCGCAGGCGCACCTCGACCGGATCGGCGCCGTCGACGGCGCCGTCCACGCGTTCTTGCACGTCGACACCGACGGCGCGCTGGCCGCTGCCGACGCGGTCGACGCGGCCCGCGCAGCGGGGACCCCAGTCGGCCAGCTGGCCGGCGTCCCGCTGGCGCTGAAGGACGTTCTCGCCATGCGTGGCGTCCCCACCACCTGCGGTTCGAAGATCCTCGAGGGCTGGCGCCCGCCCTACGACGCGACCATCGTGAGCAAGCTGCGCGCGGCCGGCCTGGTGATCCTCGGCAAGACCAACATGGACGAGTTCGCCATGGGCAGCTCGACCGAGAACTCCGCGTACGGACCGACGCACAACCCGTGGGATCTCGACCGGATCCCCGGCGGTTCCGGCGGTGGCTCGGCGGCCGCGCTCGCCGCCTTCGAGGCGCCCCTGGCGATCGGTACCGACACCGGCGGCTCGATCCGCCAGCCCGCCGCCGTCACCGGAACGGTCGGCGTCAAGCCGACCTACGGAGGCACGTCGCGGTACGGCCTCGTCGCACTGGCCAGCTCGCTCGACCAGGCCGGTCCGTGCGGTCGCACCATCCTCGACACCGCGCTCCTGCACGAGATCATCGCGGGCCACGATCCGCGTGACTCGACGTCGGTGAACCAGCCGGTGCCACCGGTCGTGGCCGCGGCTCGGCGTGGCGACGTTAAGGGACTCAAGATCGGCGTCGTCCGCGAACTCGGCGGCGACGGCTACCAGCCGGGTGTGCTCGCGCGCTTCGACGAGGCGCTGACCTTGCTGACATCGCTTGGGGCCGAGATCACCGAGGTGTCCTGCCCGCACTTCGAGCACGCGCTGGCGGCCTACTACCTGATCCTGCCGAGCGAGGCGTCGTCGAACCTGGCGCGTTTCGACGCGATGCGGTTCGGCCTGCGCGTCGGCGACGACGGCAACCACAGCGCGGAGGAGGTGATGGCGGCGACCCGTGCGGCCGGCTTCGGCCCCGAGGTCAAGCGACGCATCATCATCGGCACCTACGCGCTGTCGGCCGGCTACTACGACGCGTACTACCGTTCGGCGCAGAAGGTCCGGACCCTGGTGAGCCAGGACTTCGCCGCCGCGTTCGAGAAGGTCGACGTGCTGGTGTCGCCGTCCACCCCGACGACCGCCTTCGCACTGGGGGAGCGGGTCGACGATCCGCTTGCCATGTACGCCAACGACCTCTGCACGATCCCCAGCAACCTGGCCGGGAACGCGTCCGCGTCGTTCCCGTGCGGACTGTCCGACGACGGGCTCCCGGTCGGCTTCCAGGTGATGGCGCCCGTCCTCGCCGACGACCGGCTGTACCAGGTCGGCGCGGCGCTCGAACGTGAACTGACCGCCCGCTGGGGTGGCAACCTGCTCGCCCAGGCACCCGAACTGGAGGTGGCCCGATGAGTCAGCACAGTGGTCTGCATGCGGCCGGCGAACTCGTCGACTACGACGACGCCGTTGCGGAGTTCGATCCCGTTCTGGGGTTGGAGGTCCACGTCGAGCTGAACACCGCGTCGAAGATGTTCTGCGGCTGCCCGACCACCTTCGGCGCCGAGCCGAACACCCAGGTATGCCCTACCTGCCTGGGGATGCCGGGATCGATGCCCGTCGTCAACGAGCGGGCGATCGAGTCCGCGATCCTGATCGGCCTCTCGCTCGGGTGCGACATCGCCGAATGGTGCCGGTTCGCGCGGAAGAACTACTTCTACCCCGACCAGCCGAAGAACTACCAGATCAGCCAGTACGACGAGCCGATCGCGTTCAACGGGTCGGTGTCGGTCGAGGTGGACGGCACTTCCTACGAGATCGCCATCGAGCGCGCCCACATGGAGGAGGACACCGGTAAGTCGCTGCACGTCGGCGGGGCGACCGGGCGCATCCACGGTGCGGACCACTCCGCGCTGGACTTCAACCGGGCCGGCGTTCCGCTCATCGAGATCGTCACCAAACCGATCGAAGGCGCCGGTGCGGCGGCCCCCGCGGTGGCCCGTGCCTATGTGGGCATGTTGCGTGATCTCCTGCGTGCGTTGGGTGTTTCCGACGTCCGGATGGAGCAGGGCTCGCTGCGATGCGACGCGAACGTCTCCCTGCGGAGGTCGCCGGGCGACCCGCTGGGAACGCGGACCGAGACCAAGAACGTGAACTCGCTGCGGTCCATCGAGCGGGCGCTGCGGTTCGAGATCGGCAGGCAGGCCGCCGTGCTGCGCGACGGCGGAATCGTCAAGCAGGAAACGCGGCACTGGCACGAGGACACCGGCGTGACCACGCCCGGGCGCAGCAAGGAGACGGCCGAGGATTACCGGTACTTCCCCGAGCCCGACCTGGTGCCGGTGGCCCCGACCCGCGAGTGGGTGGAGGAGTTGCGCACGCGGCTGCCCGAGCCACCGGTCGAGCGCATCGCCAGGCTGAGTGCGGAATACGGCTTCACCGAGCCCGAGATGCGTGATGTCTTGGGCGCTGGCGCGCTCGAGATGATCGTCGCCACCGTCGATGCCGGGACGACGTCGCAGGCCGCGCGCAAGTGGTGGATGGGTGAGCTCGCCCGGGCCGCGAAGGAGCAGGCCACCGAGCTCGAGTTGCTGCCGATCACCCCGGCGCAGGTGGTCGAGGTGCAGTCGCTGGTCGATTCGGGCCGGCTGACCGACAAGATGGCGCGCTCGGTGTTCGAGGGTGTGCTCGCCGGTGAGGGCGAACCGTCTGCCGTCGCGACGTCGCGCGGTCTCGAGGTCGTCTCCGACGAGGGTGCGCTGGGCGACGCCGTCGATCGCGCGATCCAGGGGAACGCCGGGGTCGCCGAGAAGGTCCGCGACGGCAAGGTCGCCGCCGCCGGCGCGCTCATCGGCGCGGTGATGAAGGACATGAAAGGCCAGGCCGACGCGGCCCGGGTACGGGAGCTGGTGCTCGAGAAGCTGGGCGCGGGCTGATGGGAGCGCCTGAGTCGGGCCGGCCGACGTCCAAGCAGGCTGCGGACTGCATCTTCTGCCAGATCGTCACCGGTAACGCCCCGAGTGCTCGGATCGGGGAGACCGAGCACGCGTTGGCGTTCCTCGACATCTTTCCGCTGAGCCCTGGGCACACGCTGGTGGTCCCGAAACGGCACGTCGTCGACCTCGTGCAGGCCGACGGCGCCCTTGCGGAGATGGCCGATCTCGTCGAGAGCACCGCGAAGATGCTCGACGTGCGGTTGGAACCGGCCGGGCTCAATCTCGTCCAGGCCACACGCGCGGCAGCGGGGCAGGACGTCTTCCACTTCCATGTGCACCTCATCCCGATCTACCGGGGCGATGGGGGACTCCTCGGGGTGTTGGGTCGGGAGCGCGGAACCGAGATGGTCTCCGCCGACGAACTCGGCGAGGTCCGCTCGCACCTGCTCGGCCTCGACTGACGCGGCCTCGACCGACGTGGGCACGCACCCGACCAGGAAGCTGACATGACCGATTCGGTGATCCTTGTGCCCTGGCACGAACCCGCTACCCATCTCGGCCCGCTGCCCGATGGCTGGCGCTACGCGACGTTCGCTGTCGACGACGCCGGGCTTCCCGGTGGCCTGGACCCGGCCGACGTCAGGTTCTACGTGCCGCCGTACACGTTCGACCCGAAGGTGTACGAACTGATCCGGGACCTGACGTCCCTGGTCACCGTCCAGATTCTGACCGCCGGCTACGAGCACGTGCTGCCCTACCTCCCCGGGAGCGTGCAACTGGCGAACGCGCGGGGAGTGCACGACGCGAGCACCGCCGAGCTCGCGGTGGCGCTGATCCTGGCGAGCCAGCGCGAGATCGACGGGGACGCGCGTGCGATGACGACCGCGACCTGGCTCTCGGGGCCGACCCGCGCGCTCGCCGACGCCACGGTGCTGATCGTCGGCGCGGGATCTATCGGCGAGGCGCTCGCGCGACGGCTGGCCGGCTTCGAATGCGAGGTCGTGAACGTGGCCAGCCGTGCACGCGCCGGCGTCCACGGCATCGACGAGCTGCCAGCGCTGCTGCCGGCGGCCGACGTCGTGGTGCTGCTCGTCCCGCTCACGCCGCAAACCCAGGGGCTCCTCGGCGCCGTCGAGTTCGCCCTGTGCAAGCCGGGTGCCCTGATCGTGAACATGGCCAGGGGCAAGGTCATCGACACCGGCGCCCTGGTCGACGCGTGCCGGTCCGGGCTGGTACGGGCGGCGGTGGACGTCACCGACCCCGAGCCGCTCCCGCCGGACCACCCGCTGTGGACAACGCCCGGCGTCCTGATCTCGCCGCACCGGGGCGGCGCGTCGACGGCGTTCCTGCCGCGGGCCCGCGCCCTCGTCGCCAGCCAGGTGGCCCACGTCGTCGCGGGCGAGCCGCTCGAGCACCTGATCGCCCGCTGAGGGTTGCCACTGTCGGTGCTCGCGTGCAGCATGACCGGACAGGTCCCGCCGAGCGAGGAGTGACGTTCCATGACCGCGACCAGCACGCACGTCAAACCACAGGTGATGCCGTCGAGCGGTGGTGAAGTGCTGCTGCTCATCGGCACCTCAAAGGGCCTGTTCACGGCCACCAGCACCGAAGGCCGCAGCGAGTGGACCGTCGAGGGCCCGACGTTTTCCATGCAGGGTGTCTACGGTCTCGGCGTCACCCCGGCGGCCGGCGACGGCCCGCCCGGCCGCATCTACGCCGGTGTCGACAGCTCGCACTTCGGGCCGTCGTTGTCGTACTCCGACGACCTCGGCACGACCTGGCACGAGCCCGTCGGCTCCGAGCACGGGCCGATCGCGTTCCCGGCCGGCACCACCGACGGCGACAAACCGGCCTCGGTCGAGCGCGTGTGGCAGATCGTGGCGTCGCCCACCGAGCCGGGCGTCGTCTGGGCGGGCACGCAGCCGTCCGCACTGTTCAAGTCCACCGACGGCGGCGACAGCTTCACGCTGGTCCGCGGCCTCTGGGACCACCCCCATCGACCGCTGTGGGAGGCGGGTTTCGGCGGCCAGGCGATCCACTCGATCCTGCCGCACCCCGACGATCCACGACGGCTCCTCGTCGCGATGTCCACCGGTGGCGTCTACCGCACCGAGGACGGTGGCGAGACCTGGTCGGCGTCCAACACGGGCATCAAGGCCTACTTCATCCCGGGTGACCAGTACCCGGAGTTCGGCCAGTGCGTGCACAAGATCAACCGCGCCGCCGGCCGGCCCGAGACGGTCTACGCCCAGAACCACCACGGTGTGTACCGCTCCGACGACGAGGGCCGGGTATGGACGTCGATCGCCGACGGTCTCCCGGCCGACTTCGGCTTCCCCATCGTCGGGCATCCACACCGCGCCGCGACCGTCTACACCTATCCGCTGGTCGCCGACGGCGAGCGGTTCCCGCCGTCGGCGACCATGCGCGTGTACCGCTCCGACGACGCCGGCCGGACGTGGCGCGCCTTCGCCGGCGGGCTCGCGCCGGCACCCTCGTACTCGGTGGTGCTCCGCGACGCGATGTGCACCGACCAGAACGACGTGGCCGGTGTCTACCTCGGCACGAAGGACGGCAGTGTGTATGCGAGCAACGACGACGGCGAGAGCTTCGGTGTGATCGCCGAGCATCTGCCGTCCGTGCTCAACGTGAAAGCGGTGAGCCTGGGCTGATCCGCAGCCCACCTCACAGCCGGGGTGGCAGAGGTTAGTCTCTCTCCGTGAATCTGACGTTTCTGCAGCATGGCGCCTGGCGCAAGGTCGGCTGGCTGGTCGAACTGGCGCCGTTCATCGCTGCCCTCATCGTGCTCCCGTACGTCATCCCGGGCGGACGTCCGTGGCCGTGGAGCCCGAACACGATGGACCTCCGGGTCTACGTCGAGGCCGGGCATGCCCTGACCCAGGGCGGCGACATCATCAACCTCCGATTCACGGAGTCCAACCTCGCGTTCATCTACCCGATGTTCGCCGCGCTGATCGCCGTCCCGCTGAGTTACGTCCCCTACAAGCTCATGCAGCTGGTGTGGACGCTCGGTTCGGTCCTGCTCATCCGCACCGTGCTGCGTCGCTTCGGCGTTCCTGCCGGAGTGCTCGTCGGCATCGTCGGCGTGGTCATCGTCCTGCTCTGCCAGCCCGTGCGCGCGACGCTCGGCTACGGCCAGGTGAACGTCATGGTCATGGCACTCGTCCTGCTCGACCTTCTGCCGGGCAAGCGCATCGGCCCGCGTGGCGCCCTCACCGGGCTGGCCGCGGGGATCAAGCTCACGCCGGGCCTGTTCATCCTCTATCTCGCTGCGCTGCGCCGCTGGCGCGACGCCGCCTGGGCGCTGGGCGTCTTCCTGTCCACGTCACTGATCGGGCTGATCGTGCTTCCGGGCGAGACGGTCGCCTTCTGGCGGACGCTGATCGCAGGCAACACCCGTACCGGCGCCGCCTACTACCTGGGCAACCAGTCCGTTCTCGGCGGCATGGTCCGCCTGTTCGGCGACGGCGACTCCGTGCACGCCGTGGCGACCGTCATCGGCGGTCTCACCGCGCTTGCCGCCGTCTGGGCTGCCGCGCGCTGGTCGCGTCGGGGCGAGGAACTGTTCGCCCTCGGGCTCGTCGGCCTGGGAACCGTGATGGCCTCGCCGCTGTCGTGGACGCACCACTTCGTCTGGGTCGTGCCGCTCGGGTTCGCGCTGTTCCGCTACGCGCTGCCGCGCTCGGTGAGGATCGTCGGCGGCCTCTTCTCGGTCTGGGTCTTCTCCGGGCTCGTGCTGCAGTGGCTGCCCTACGACCAGGGCCGCGAACTCCAGTACGGCCTGTTCGAGAACATGGTCTCCGCGATCACCCCGGCACTCGGGGTCGCGCTCGTGATCATCGCGCTTGTCACGTCGCGGGGCGGCACCGTCCTCGAGCCGACACCCGAGCGGACCGTCGACGCGACACCGGCACCGGAATTCGTCGACACCGTCGGCAGAACCCGGCCCTTGCCGCAGCCGATCTACTGATCGGCGGGCGCCGCGGCGAGGTCGGACTCGCCGATCGCGGCATCGCGTGCCTGCGTAAGGTGTCGGCCATGCCCACGAGTTCGACGTTGCCGGACACTGCCCAGACCTCCTCGACCAGCGCCTCGGTGCTCGCCGGCTCCGACGGCGGGATCGACATCAAACCCCGCAGCCGGGTCGTCACCGACGGCCTCGAAGCCACCGCGTCGCGCGGCATGCTGCGTGCCGTCGGCATGGGTGACGACGACTGGGTCAAACCGCAGATCGGCGTCGCGTCGTCCTGGAACGAGATCACCCCCTGCAACCTGTCGCTGGACCGGCTCGCCGATGCCGTGAAGTCCGGCGTCCACGCGGCCGGTGGCTACCCGCTCGAGTTCGGCACGATCTCGGTGTCCGACGGCATCTCGATGGGGCATGAGGGCATGCACTTCTCACTGGTGTCGCGCGAGGTCATCGCCGACTCGGTCGAGACGGTGATGATGGCCGAGCGTCTAGACGGCTCCGTCCTGCTGGCCGGGTGCGACAAATCCCTGCCCGGCATGATGATGGCGGCCGCCCGCCTCGACCTCGCCTCGGTCTTCCTCTACGCGGGCTCGATCATGCCCGGCAACGTCGACGGCACCGATGTCACCGTCATCGACGCGTTCGAGGCCGTCGGCGCATGCATCGCCGGGAAGATCAGCCGTGAGCAGGTCGAGCGCGTCGAACGCGCCATCTGCCCGGGCGAGGGCGCCTGTGGCGGCATGTTCACCGCCAACACGATGGCTGCGGTCGGCGAGGCGCTCGGCATGTCGCTGCCGGGCTCGGCCGCGCCGCCCGCCGTCGACCGTCGCCGGGACGGGTTCGCCCACAAGTCCGGCCAGGCCGTCGTCGAGATGCTCCGCAAGGGCATCACCGCCCGCCAGATCATGACCAAGGAGGCGTTCGAGAACGCGATCACCGTGGTGATGGCGCTGGGCGGCTCGACCAACGCCGTTCTGCACCTGCTCGCGATCGCCAACGAGGCCGAGGTCGACCTGACCCTCGAGGACTTCACCCGCATCGGTGACAAGGTCCCGCACCTGGGCGACCTCAAGCCGTTCGGCCGGTTCGTGATGAACGACGTCGACAAGGTCGGCGGCATCCCGGTGATCATGCGGGCGCTGCTCGATGCGGGCCTTCTGCACGGCGACTGCATGACGGTGACCGGCAAGACGATGGCGGAGAATCTGGCCGAGATGAACCCGCCGGACATCGACGGGACGATCATCCGGCACCTCGACCAGCCGATCCACAAGACCGGCGGGCTGACGATCCTGCACGGCTCGCTGGCCCCCGACGGTGCGGTGGTGAAGAGCGCCGGCTTCGACGGCAGCGTGTTCACCGGCAGCGCGCGGGTGTTCGACGGTGAGCGCAAGGCGATGGACGCGCTCGAAGCGGGCACGATCGTCCGCGGAGACGTCGTCGTCATCCGGTACGAGGGCCCGAAGGGTGGCCCGGGGATGCGCGAGATGCTCGCCATCACCGGCGCGATCAAGGGTGCGGGTCTGGGCAAGGACGTGCTGCTGATGACCGACGGCCGGTTCTCCGGTGGGACGACCGGCCTGTGTGTCGGCCACGTCGCCCCGGAAGCGGTCGACGGCGGCCCGATCGCGTTCATCGCCGGTGGCGACCGGATCACCCTCGACGTGGCGAACAAGCGGCTCGACGTCGATGTGGACGAGGCCGAACTCGCGCGCCGGGCCGTGGGCTGGGAACCGCCCGCGCCGAAGTACCCGAGGGGCGTGCTGGCGAAGTACCGCAAGCTCGTCGGCTCGGCCGCCCGGGGCGCGGTCTGCAGCTAGCTGGTCGCAGGGGCGACACGCGTCCGAAATCGGGGCGCAACCAGTACTGGCGGCGGCACCCGGGTCCACCGACGCTGCCGGAGGGGTCGCATCGTGAGACGGGTCACCATCGTAAGTTGACGGGCGAGGTGGGCGAGGAGCACCGTGAACCTCATGCGTACGAACCAGATTCTCGTACTTCCGCGGCGCGCTCTCTAGCCTTTTGGCCAGAGACAGTCTGAGCCACTGGGCCCAGACAGCGCGCCACCCTCGTCAGCCCGATCGGCTGCGGGGGTTTTTTGTTGCCCGGCACCACGAGCATCACGAAGCGGACCGACCTCCGCGCCGCACGAGGCGCGGACAGAGCCACCGAAAGAGGTACGGAGCCATGAGCACCACTGATCCGCGCAGCAGTGCAGGCACCAACACCGACGCGCGCAACGGCAACCGGATGAACGGCGCCGAGAGCCTGATCGCCTCCATGGAGGCGGCCGGTGTCGACACGGTGTTCGGCATCCCGGGCGGGGCGATCCTGCCGGTTTACGACCCGCTGATGGACTCACAGCAGATCCGGCACATCCTTGTGCGGCATGAGCAGGGCGCTGGTCATGCCGCACAAGGGTATGCGACCGCGAGCGGCAAGGTCGGGGTCTGCATGGCGACGTCGGGCCCCGGCGCGACCAACCTCGTCACCCCGATCGCCGACGCCTACATGGACTCGGTGCCGATCGTCGCCATCACCGGCCAGGTCGCGTCCAACCTCATCGGTACCGACGGCTTCCAAGAGGCCGACATCTGCGGCATCACGATGCCGATCACCAAGCACAACTACCTCGTCAAGGACCCCGCGCAGATCCCCCGGGTGATCGCCGAGGCCTTCCATATCGCCGGCACCGGCCGCCCGGGCCCGGTCCTCGTCGACATCGCCAAGGACGCGATGCAGGCGATGACGACGTTCGAATGGCCGCCGACCCAGCACCTCCCCGGCTACCGGCCGATCACCAAGCCGCACCCCAAGCAGGTCGCCCAGGCCGGCCGCGCGATCGTCGAGTCGACCCGGCCCGTCCTCTACGTGGGTGGCGGTGTGCTCAAGGCCCACGCCAGCGACGAGCTGCTGCAGCTGGCCGAACTCACCGGCATCCCGGTCGTGACCACGCTCACCGCACGCGGTGCGTTCCCCGACAGCCACCCGCTGCACCTGGGCATGCCTGGCATGCACGGCACCGTGCCGGCCGTCGGCGCGCTCCAGCAGAGCGATCTGCTGATCTCCCTCGGCACCCGCTTCGACGACCGCGTGACCGGCAAGCTGTCGTCGTTCGCCCCGCACGCCAAGGTGATCCACGCCGACATCGACCCGGCCGAGATCTCGAAGAACCGTGCCGCCGACATCCCGATCGTCGGTGACGCCCGCGAGGTCATCATCGAGCTGATCAGCGCGATCGAGGCCGAGTTCGCCGGTGGCCACCACGGCGACTACGCCGCCTGGCGCGACCGGATGCAGGACCTCAAGGACCGCTACCCGCTCGGCTACGACGAACCCGACGACGGCGGACTGGCACCCCAGAAGGTGATCAGCCGGATCGGCGAGATCACCGGACCCGAGGGCATCTACGTCCCCGGAGTCGGCCAGCACCAGATGTGGGCGTCGCAGTTCATCAAGTACGAGCGGCCGGGCTCCTGGATGACCTCCGGCGGGCTGGGCACGATGGGCTTCTCGGTGCCCGCGGCGATGGGCGCGAAGGTCGGCGCACCGGATCGCACGGTCTGGTCGATCGACGGTGACGGCTGCTTCCAGATGACCAACCAGGAACTCGCCACCTGCGCGCTGAACAACATCCCGATCAAGGTCGCGGTGATCAACAACTCGAGCCTCGGCATGGTGCGGCAGTGGCAGACGCTGTTCTACGACGGCCGCTACAGCAACACCGACCTGCACTCCGGTGCCGGGCGCCGTATCCCCGATTTCGCCAAGCTGGCCGACGCATACGGGTGCGTGGGGCTCCGGTGCGAGTCCGAGGCCGACCTCGACGCGACGATCGAGAAGGCGATGGGCATCGACGACGTCCCGGTCGTCATCGACTTCGTCGTGCACCGCGACGCGATGGTCTGGCCGATGGTCGCTGCCGGGTCGTCCAACAGCGACATCCAGTTCGCCCGCGACATCGCACCCTCGTGGGACCGCGGCGAGGAAGAAGACGAACAGGAGTCGGGTCGATGACCACCCACACGCTGTCGGTGCTGGTCGAGGACGTCCCCGGCGTCCTGGCCCGGGTGGCCAGCCTGTTCTCCCGGCGGGGCTTCAACATCGAGTCCCTCGCCGTCGGTCCGACCGAGCATGCCGACCTGTCCCGCATGACGATCGTCGTGAACGTCGACGAACTGCCGCTCGAGCAGGTGACGAAGCAGCTGCACAAGCTCATCAACGTCCTCAAGATCGTCGAGCTCGAACCCGATGCCTCGGTCGAACGCGAGCTCCTGCTGGTGAAAGTGCGCGTCGACGCCACGACCCGCGGCCAGGTCATGGACGTGCTGACGATGTTCCGCGCGCACGTCGTCGACGTCGCCACCGATGCGGTGACGGTCGAGGCGACCGGCTCACGCGGCAAGCTCAGCGCGCTGCTGCACGTGCTCGAACCGTTCGGTATCCGCGAGCTCGTCCAGTCCGGCACAGTCGGCCTCGGCCGTGGCGGCCGGTCGATGACCGACCGCGCGTTGCGCAGCATCGCCGAACGGCCCGAACGCAGCGCCTGAGGCGCTGTCCCGGTACTCGCTCCCCCTTTCCATTCGGCTGCCGTTCCCACGCGCAGACGCCCAACCCCACAAGGAGTATTCGCGTGCCAGCAGAGATGTTCTACGACGACGACGCCGACCTCTCGATCATCCAGCAGCGCAACGTCGCCGTGCTGGGTTACGGCAGCCAGGGGCACGCGCACGCCCTGTCGCTGCGTGACTCGGGTGTCGACGTCCGCGTCGGCCTGCTCCCGGGCAGCAAGAGCCGTGCACGTGCGGAGAACGAGGGTCTTCGTGTGCTGACACCGTCGGAGGCGGTCGAGGAGGCCGACCTGATCATGGTGCTGGCGCCGGATCCGGCGCAGCGCAAGCTGTACGCCGAGGCGATCGAGCCCAACCTGGTCGACGGCGACGCCATCTTCTTCGGCCACGGCTTCAACATCCGCTACGACCTGATCAAGCCACCGGCAGGTGTCGACGTCGACATGGTGGCGCCGAAGGGTCCGGGTCACCTCGTGCGCCGCGAGTACGTCGAGGGCCGCGGCGTCCCCGTGCTCGTCGCCGTCGAGCAGGACGCGACCGGCACCGCCTGGCCGCTCGCCCTCGCTTATGCCAAGGCGATCGGCGGCCTCCGCGCCGGCGGCATCAAGACCACGTTCACCGAGGAGACCGAGACCGACCTGTTCGGTGAGCAGGCCGTTCTCTGCGGCGGTGTGTCCGAGCTCGTGATGAAGGGCTTCGAGACGCTGACCGAGGCCGGCTACCAGCCCGAGGTCGCGTACTTCGAGTGCCTGCACGAGCTCAAGCTCATCGTCGACCTCATGTACGAGGGCGGAATCGCCAAACAGCGTTGGTCGGTCTCCGACACCGCCGAGTACGGGGACTACGTCTCGGGCCCGCGGATCATCGACGACAGGGTGAAGCAGAACATGCGTGCCGTGCTCGACGACATCCAGAACGGGGCGTTCGCCAAGCGCTTCATCGACGACCAGGACGCCGGTGCACCGGAGTTCATGGCACTTCGCGCGAAGGGTGCCGCGCACCCCATCGAGGCGACCGGCAAGGAGTTGCGCGACCTGATGTCGTGGGTCAAGAGCCACGACGACGACTACGTCGAAGGCTCCGCCGCGCGTTGATCCGACGCGGTCACCCGCACGACGACTGCCGACGCCGAGCTGTCCTGCCTACCCGGCAGGGCAGCTCGGCGTCTTCGTGTTGGCCGCGTCCGCGGCGCTGAACGCGTTTAGGTTGGCCGGGGCGGATTTCCACGCGGCGAGCCAGGCCGCTCGAGCCTGCGTTGCGCTCATCTCGTCGGCGGCGTGCAGGGCCATGTTGTTCAGGTGTGACGCCCAGTCCTTCATCACGGCCTGGCCGGCGACGACGGTGGTGTGCAGCGCGGCCGCCTTCGTGGCGCGTGGCCGCGGCCGGTTCGGACGAGGTCGACTGCCCGTTGCAGCCGTTCGCGACACGCTCGTAGGCGGCCAGCGCGTCGGCGAACGTCTTCTGATCCGCCGGTCCGAGGAGTTTCGTACGCTTGAACTCCGCATTCGTCTGGGCCAGCGTGATCTTGTGCGCGAGGAAATCTGTGCGCGCCTGGGTGTGGATCGACCAGTGCGATGCGCCGGTGCTGGCGGCGGCGACGGCGGCCTCTCCGGCCGCGACCGTCGTCCGGCAGGCCGCGACGGCGGGGTCCGTCGGCGTGGGCGTCGGCGTCGGGCTCGCGGAGGTCGGCGTCGGGCTCGGAGCCGCGGTGGAGGCCGGTGTGGTGGTCGCGGCTGCCTGCGGCTGGCCCGTGCCGACCGAGGTGGTGGCGGGCTCACCGCGGGCCGCGGTGGGCCGGCGGTGTCTTGTGGGTCGAGGTCATCTGCTGAACTCCTCGGACCGGCGGATCAGCACCCGACCGTCACTCTTTGTAACCACTCGTACGCGACAGCTGCCGGAGCTGCGAAAGTGTTGACGCAAAGTAGCAAGAAATGGGCAATGGCTTCCACTCGTTGTGGGAACGAGGTCCGTCGATGGTCAGCGTCGACGGTGAGGGTGCTGTCCGGCATACTCGCGCATCGCGAGTGGGGTCAGGACTGGCCCCAATTGTTGGTGGCGATCGCGGTCGCGATGATGGCGTAGAGCAGGAGCATGCACAGCGCCTGCCACTGGCGCAGGAAGCTGCAGACCCGGCGGACGCCGGCCGGGGCCGGCAGGACCTCGGACAGCGTGTAGAGCGCGGTCGCGGTGAAGATCGGGATCATCACGGCCCAGACGAGCATGCACCACGGGCAGAGCCGGCCGATGTGGAAGATGGCCTGGTAGCTCAGCCAGCCGACGAACGAGATGCCGAACGCCGTGCCGAGGGTCAGGCCGGCCCAGATCCACCGCGCGTACTGTGCGCCGCCGAGCAGCCCGATCCCCAGCGCCAGCAGGG
Source organism: Actinopolymorphaceae bacterium (assembly GCA_036786375.1). Taxonomy (GTDB): domain Bacteria; phylum Actinomycetota; class Actinomycetes; order Propionibacteriales; family DAIQRJ01; genus DAIQRJ01. The sequence goes on along the minus strand of DAIQRJ010000002.1, from coordinate 11,782 downwards.
CTCCGAACGCCGCCAGCCCGATGATGGGATTGGCGAAGCCGAACGCCTCACCCTGCGGCGAACTCATCACGGAGCCGCAGTTGATGACCGAGTTCAGGTTGCAGGCGAGTTGGGTGTTCGCGTCCTTGAGCAGCCGGATCCGGTCCACCGTGAGGGTGAACGACGCCAGCAGTCCGAGCGCGGCTCCCACCGTGAGAAGCAGTGTGTAGGCGAGCGAGGGTGAGCCGACGAGGTCGGTCAGCCGACGGCGCGGCGCGGGCGCCGGGCCGGGTTCGAGTGCGTGGTCCGCGGCCGGCGCGTGTTCGGTCGTCACCGGGCCAGTGTCGCATCCGGGCTCACGCGGCAGCCGACGCGAATCCGGCCGACGGCGGATGTCCGGTGGGCGGCCCGGCTGGGTGTCCGGTACCGGAGCCGCGGCGAGCTCTCCGCAGCGTTCGGCTCTGTTAACTTTGTCCGCCAGAAGGCTTGTCTGTCGGCAGCGCAGGGCCTTGGCCGGCAGGAGGCCGGTTCCAACCGCACGGAGTCTTTGTCTCTCGGCAGCACAGAGTCGTGCGTCGAACGTCGTCCGCGTTCGTGCGTTCTGCGTGTCTCGAGAAAGCGATGCTCCGGTGCCAAAGCCTGTCGTCCTGATCGCCGAAGAGCTCTCCGCCGCCACTCTCGATGCCCTGGGTCCCGACTTCGACGTCCGGCGCTGCAACGGCGCCGACCGCGGCGAGTTGCTCGCCGCCATCGCCGACGCCGACGCGATCCTCGTCCGCAGCGCCACCCGGATCGACGCCGAGGCGCTCGCGGCCGCACCGAAACTGCAGGTGGTCGCACGGGCCGGCGTCGGCCTCGACAACGTCGACGTCCGGGCTGCGACCCAGGCCGGCGTGATGGTCGTCAACGCCCCCACCTCCAACATCGCGAGTGCCGCCGAGCTCGCCGTCGGGCTCGCGCTCGCGGTGGCGCGCCGGATACCGAACGCGAACGCCGCGCTGAAGGGCGGGCACTGGAAGCGGTCCGGCTTCACCGGGGTCGAGCTGTTCGACAAGACGGCCGGCATCGTCGGTCTCGGCCGGGTGGGCGTCCTCGTCGCGCAGCGGCTCGCTGCGTTCGGCATGGACGTCATCGCCCACGACCCCTACGTCCAACCCGGCCGCGCCGCGGCCACCGGCGTACGGCTCGTGTCGCTCGACGAGCTGCTGGTCAAGGCCGACCTGATGAGCGTGCACCTGCCGAAGACCCCGGAGACGGTCGGCCTGATCGGCGACGCCGAGCTGCACAAGGTGAAACCTGGCCTCATCCTGATCAACGCCGCCCGCGGCGGCATCGTCGACGAGACCGCCCTGGCGGCGGCACTCGCCGACGGCCGGATCGGCGGGGCCGGTGTGGACGTGTTCGCGACCGAACCGTGCACCGACTCACCCCTGTTCGGGTTCGACAACGTCGTGGTCACGCCGCACCTCGGTGCGAGCACCGCCGAGGCGCAGGAGAAGGCCGGTGTGGCGGTGGCGAAGTCGGTACGGCTCGCGCTGGCCGGTGAACTCGTGCCGGACGCGGTGAACGTCGCCGGGGGAGTCATCGCCGAGGACCTCCGTCCCGGCATCCCGCTCACCGAGCACCTCGGCCGCGTGTTCACCGCGCTGGCCGGCGGCGTCGCGCAGCAGCTCGACGTCGAGGTCCGTGGCGAGATCACCCACAGCGACGTGTCGGTGCTGCGGCTCGCCGCGCTCAAAGGTGTGTTCACCGACGTCGTCACCGTGCAGGTCACCTACGTCAACGCACCGCTGCTCGCGGCCGAGCGGGGCACCGAGGTCCGGCTGATCACCGAGCCCGAGAGCACCGACTACCGCAACCTGATCACGCTTCGCGGCACTCTCGGCGACGCGACGATGATCTCAGTCTCGGGCACGCTGGCCGGGGTCCGGCAGGTCGAACGCATCGTGGAGGTCAACGGCTACGACATCGACATCGACCTCGCCACGCACATGCTGTTCCTCAACTTCGTCGACCGTCCCGGAGTGGTCGCCTCGCTCGGGCGCGTGCTCGGTGACCAGGGCGTCAACATCGCCGGTATGCAGGTGAGCCGGGACCGCCGCGGTGGCCAGGCGTTCGCCATCCTGACGCTGGACTCCGCCGTGCCGGCCGACGTCGTCGAGCGGCTGGCCAGGGAGATCGACGCCGAGCACGTGGCGATCGCCGACCTCGAGGACTGAGCTCGCCGCCGACAGCGCGGCACTCGTGTCCGGCCGGGTGGGCCGGTCGGTGTCCGCGGTCAGGACGTCAGCCTGACGAAGGCGATCGTGCCGACCGCGATGATGACGATCCGCAGCGCGATTGTTGGGAGCCGTCGGCCGATCCGCGCGCCCAGGAACCCGCCGAGCAGGGACCCGACGCCGATGATGGCGACGACGATCCAGTCGAGCCGGTCGATCGCGATGACGACGAACACGATCGCCGCGATCAGGTTGACGCAGGTGACGAGGATGTTCTTGAGCGCGTTCTGCGTCTGCAACGGGTCGGTGAGCAGCACTCCGAAGAGGCCGACGAGCAGGACGCCCTGGGCTGCGCCGAAGTAGCCACCGTAGACGCCGCAGAAGAAGCAGGCCGCGGCGACGCCGAGGCCGTACTTCTGAATTGAGGGCCCGGCGCCGACCTCCGCTGCCTTCTCGTCCGTCGGGACCGACGAGTCCCTCGCCGTCGCCTCGGCTGCCGCCGCGCGGCGCTTGGCGACCGTGCGCTGGATCAGCGGCTGGAACGCGACGAGCAGGACGGCCAGCGCTACGAGCACGGGGACGATCGCGGTGAACGCGGCGGCTGGGAGGACGAGCAGGAGCAGTGCCCCGCTGATCCCGCCGGCGAGCGAACACGGGAGCAGGATCTTGAGCGCGCGCTTCTGGGTGGAGAGCTCGCGGCGGTAGCCCCAGCTGCCGGACAGGCCACCCGGGACGAGCCCGAGGCTGTTCGAGATGTTCGCGGTGACCGGCGGGTACCCGAGGGCGAGCAGCACCGGGAAGGTGATCAGGCTGCCGGAGCCGACGATCGTGTTGATGGTCCCGGCCGCCATTCCGGCAGCGAAGATCGCCAGGTAGTGCAGCACGCGCTCAGAGCTTCGTGGCGACGAGCACGCAAGCGTCGTCGGTGACCATGACATCGCTCGTCGCGAACCGGGGGTCGGTCAGCCAGGTCTGCCGAAGCACGTCGACCGACCCGTTGTACATCGGCGGCCACGTCGTCGTGGGAGTGAAGTCGTCGAGGATCGCGATGCCGCCCGGCTCCAGGAAGTCGACGACGCCGTCGGGGCCGGCCTTCTTCGGCTCACGCGAGTCGACGAACAGAAGCGAGAAGGGGGCTGCCTTCGTCAGCTCACGCCAGTCGGCTGCGAGGACGGTGACGCGGTCGTCGTCGGCGAACAGCTTGGCCACGACGGCGGCGAGCTCCGGGTCAACCTCGGCGGTGACGAGCTTGGCCTCGGGCCGCATCGAGGAGTAGATCCAGGCCGCACCCACGCCGCAGCCGGTGCCGATCTCGGCGAGCGTCCCGGTGCGGCTCGCGGCGAGGGTCGCGAGCAGCCGGCCGGTCTCGACCCGGCAGGACGCGATGAATCCCCGGCTGCGTGAGAGCAGGAGCGCCTGCGCGACGATTCGGGGCTGCTCCGGGTGTGCGCTCACGCGGGTCACTGTATCGATCGCGCCGGATCCTGCTCCCGCCTCTGCCCACCAGCTGAACACGCGTGCGATCGGAGTCGGCCCGGCGGGCTCAACAGCCCCGTCGGAGTGGGCGCGCCGCCACCCGATACGCCGGATCCGTGGTGCGGGAGCGTCCACTCGAGCGTGCTGACCGTGCGCGCGCGCCCACTCCGCCACTGTCTCGTCTAGCGGGATCGTTCGTTCCGTCATCCGGACCGCCGATTAGGGTCCAGAACATGCCCACGTCCTACGACATTGCGGTCATCGGCGGCGACTTCATCGGCCCCGAAGTGACCGGACAGGCGGTCAAGGTCCTGCGCGCGAGCGCCGACCGGGCCGGCTTCAGCGTCACCACCACCGACTACGACCTCGGCGCCAACCGGTACCTGGCCACCGGGGAGGTGCTACCGGACTCCGTGCTCGACGAACTGCGCGTCGCCGACGCCATCCTGCTCGGCGCGGTGGGCGGCGTCCCGAACGACCCGAACCTGCCCCCGGGCATCCTCGAGCGCGGGCTGCTGCTGAAGCTTCGGTTCGCGCTCGACCAGTGCGTGAACCTGCGCCCGTCGAAGCTCTGGCCGGGCACGACCGGCCCGCTGCGCGACACCGGCACCATCGACTTCGTCGTCGTCCGCGAGGGCACCGAAGGCCCGTACGTCGGCAACGGCGGCTCGATGCGCACCGGCACCCCGCACGAGGTGGCCACCGAGGTCAGCCTGAACACCGCATTCGGCGTCGAGCGCGTCGTCCGTGACGCGTTCGTGCGTGCGCAGGCAAGGGATCGCAAGATCCTCACGCTGGTCCACAAGACCAACGTCCTGGTCAACGCCGGCGGCCTGTGGGCACGCGTCTTCGGCGAGGTCGCACCCGACTTCCCCGACGTCACCACCAACTACCTCCACGTCGACGCCGCGACCATCAAGATGACCGTGGCGCCCGAGAGTTTCGACGTCATCGTCACCGACAACCTCTTCGGCGACATCCTCACCGACCTCGCCGCCGCCGTGACCGGTGGCATCGGGGTGGCGGCCAGCGGCAACATCAACCCAGCCCGAACGGCTCCGTCGATGTTCGAGCCCGTCCACGGCTCGGCACCCGACATCGCCGGCACCGGCAGGGCCGACCCGACCGCGGCCGTCCTCTCGATCGCGTTGATGCTCGAGCACCTCGGCCAGCCCGAGGCCGCGGCCCGGATCGAGCAGGTCGTCGGCGCCGACCTCGCCGCGCGGGTCGGGCTGCCGGCCCGCAGCACCACCGAGATCGGCGACGCCCTGGCCGCCGCGGTGGCCTAGCCGGCGCCGATGCTCCTCCGCGATGGCCACCCCGACCGCTCCGATCGACCCGCAGCCGGCAGGTGACGAGCGCGCCACGCTCACCGAGTTCCTCGACTACTACCGGCAGATCCGGCTGCGCAAGCCCGACGGACACGGTGGCCGCCGCGCTGGCCCTCTGGCAGGCCGAGGTCGAGCACTCGCGCGCCGTCGTCGCGGCCGCCGACCTCGACGCGCTCGCCGTCGTCATCGGGCGCCGCGAGGGTCAGCCGTTCGGGCCGGTGAACCTTCGCTGGATCCTCGTCCACATGATCGAGGAGTACGCACGCCACTGCGGGCACGCCGACCTGCTCCGCGAACGCATCGACGGGATGACCGGGGACTGAGCCGGGCAACGTCGGGAACCGGCGCTGACGTGTCGGTCAGCTGGCGAGATACCCCTGATACTGCGCAAGCCCCGCGGGTATCGTCACGCGCTATGACCGCCACCACCCAGCATCCTGGAGACCAGCACACGGGCGTCGTCTTCGACGTGCGCTCCACCACCGCGTCCACACCGGCGCAGCGTCGCGAGGAGATCCTCGCGAACCCCGGGTTCGGCCAGTTCTTCACCGACCACATGGTCAAAGCGGTATGGACTCCTGAGCTCGGCTGGCACGACGCGGTCGTCACCGAGTACGGCCCGTTCCTCATCGACCCGGCGTCGGCCGTCCTGCACTACGCGCAGGAGATCTTCGAAGGCCTGAAGGCGTACCGGCGTGCCGACGGATCGATCTGGACGTTCCGTGCCGACGCGAACGCCCGCCGGTTCAACCGGTCTGCCGCGCGTCTCGCCCTGCCGGCGCTGCCCGAGGAGACGTTCCAGGCCGCCATCGACGCGCTGATCACGGTCGATCGTGACTGGGTGCCGGGACGCCCCGACACGAGCCTCTACCTGCGTCCGTTCATGTTCGCCTCGGAGGTCTTTCTCGGGGTCCGTTCGGCCCGGCATGTCACATTCTCGGTGATCGCGTCACCGGCCGGCTCGTACTTCGCGGGCGCGCTGAAACCGGTGTCGATCTGGATCAGCACCGACTACTCCCGGGCCGCTCCCGGTGGCACCGGCGCGGCCAAGTGCGGCGGCAACTACGCCTCCAGCCTGATCGCGCAGGAGCAGGCCGCGGCGCACGGCTGCGACCAGGTCGCGTTCCTCGACGTGGTGCACAACCGCTACCTCGAAGAGCTCGGTGGCATGAACATCTTCATCGTCCGCCGCGACGGTTCGGTGTCGACGCCGGCGCTGACCGGCACGATCCTCGAAGGCGTCACCCGCGACGCGATCCTGCAGGTCGCTCGCGACTTCGGCCACGAGGTGAGCGAGTCCCAGATCGCCTACGACGAGATCGCCGTGGGTCTCGCCAGTGGTGAGGTCACCGAGGTCTTCGCCTGCGGGACCGCCGCCGTGATGACCCCGATCGGCCGCTTCGTGACCCACGACGGCCCAGTCGTCGTCGGGGACGGCGGTATCGGTCCGGTCACCGCGAAGATCCGCGAGCGGCTGGTCGGTATCCAGACCGGTGCCGTGGAGGACGTCTACGGGTGGACCCGCCAGGTGGTCCCGCCCGCTTGATGGCCGATGTCGCGTCCCGCCCCGGCGAGCAGTCGCCAGGGCGGGCTGTACCGGCGTGGTCGCTGGTCGCCGGCGGGGTCGTGTCGGTGCAGTTCGGCGGCGCGCTGGCCGCCACCGTCATCCCCGCGCTCGGCCCGTCGGGAACCGTGACCCTGCGGCTCGGGCTCGGCATGCTGATCCTGCTGGCGATGGTCCGGCCGAACGTGCGCCGGCTGACACGTCGCGACGTCGCGGCCGTCATCGGCTTCGGCGTCGTCCTCGGCGTGATGAACCTGTCGTTCTACGAGGCGCTGGCGCGGCTGCCGATGGGGGTCGCGGTGACCATCGAGTTCGTCGGTCCGCTCGGGCTCGCCGCCGCGCTCTCACGTCGCCGGCGCGACATCGCCGCCGTCTGTGTGGCCGCCCTCGGCGTGGTCGCGGTGAACGGTCGCGAACTCGGACACATCAACTGGGCCGGAGTGGGTTTCGCCTTGCTGGCCGGGACGATGTGGGCGTCCTACGTGCTGCTCTCGGGTGAGACCGGGCAGCGGCTGCCGAAGCTGGACGGGCTGGCGCTCGCCATGGTGGTGGCGTCGGCGATCGTCGTCCCGCTCGGCATCGCGCACGCCGGCGCCGCGCTCCTACAACCCCGGCACCTCCTGCTCGGACTCGCGATCGCGATCCTGTCGTCGGTGTTGCCGTATTCGCTGGAACTGATCGCGTTACGGCGTCTCGCGCCCTCGGTGTTCGGGGTGCTGATGAGCCTCGAGCCGGCCGTGGCCGCGGCCGCCGGGCTGATCGTGCTCGGCCAGCGGCTCGGCGCTCTCCAGCTGGCGGGGATGGCCTGCGTGGTCGCAGCGTCGATCACGATCACCCGGCCGGCGAGGGCCGCCTCCCTCGACATCTGAGCGTCGGTCTGGCCTTCCTGGGGACGGTCTGGCACAGTGAGACCGATGTTCACTTCCGCCGCGATCATTTCCTAGCGCGCCCGCACCGCCGGATCGTCGCTGCCGGCACCGCGAGCGCGCTGCACCTCTCGTCCCTTTCGGGCGGGAGGTTTTTTCATGATCAGAGCTTTGATACGCCGAGCAGTCCGGAGAGCCACTGATGAGTACTGACCAGTCAGCTGCACCGCAGGTCCCGTCCAGCCGTGTCGGGTCGGCCTTTCATGTCTATGACACGACGTTGCGCGACGGTGCCCAGCAGGAGGGTCTCAACCTCTCGGTCAACGACAAGCTGGCGATCGCTGCTCACCTGGACGAACTCGGCGTCGGCTTCATCGAGGGCGGCTGGCCGGGCGCGAACCCGCGCGACACCGAGTTCTTCGCCCGCGCCCGCACCGATCTGACCCTGCGCAACGCCACCCTTGCGGCGTTCGGCGCCACCCGCCGGGCGGGCCTCCGAGCAGCTGACGACCCGCAGGTACGCGCACTCCTGGACTCCGGCGCGCAGGTCGTCACGCTGGTCGGCAAGGCGCACGACGCGCACGTCCGCAAGGCATTGCGCACCACGCTCGAGGAGAACCTCGCGATGGTGAGCGACACGATCACATTCCTGCACAGCTTTGGACGTCGCGTCTTCCTCGACGCCGAGCACTTCTTCGACGGCTACCTCGCCAACCGTGCCTACGCGCTCGAGGTGCTGGCGGCCGCGGCCGCCGCCGGAGCGGAGGTGGTCGCCTTGTGCGACACGAACGGCGGGATGCTCCCGAGCCAGCTCGCCGACGTGGTCGGCGACGTCGTGACCCGGATGGGCGGCGACGGCCCGATCGTCGGCATCCACTGCCACAACGACACCGGCTGCGCCGTCGCCAACACGCTCGCGGCCGTCGACGCCGGCGCGATGCACGTCCAGGGCACGCTGAACGGCTACGGCGAGCGCACCGGCAACGCCGACCTCGTCACGATCGTCGCGAACCTCGAGCTGAAGAAGCAGCACGAGGGATTCGCGCACGGTGGCCTGGCCGAGGCGACCCGCATCTCCCACGCCGTCTCCGAGATCACCAACGTCCCGCCGTACAGCCGGCAGCCCTACGTCGGCGCCTCGGCGTTCGCGCACAAGGCCGGCCTGCACGCCAGCGCCATCAAGATCGACCCGGATCTCTACCAGCACACGAAGCCGCAGCTCGTCGGCAACGACATGCGCATGCTCGTCTCCGACATGGCCGGCCGGGCGTCGATCGAGATGAAGAGCGCCGAGCTGGGCTACGACTTCGCGGGTGACCGGGACCTGCTGACGCGCATCACCGACCGCGTGAAGGCCGCCGAGATGGAGGGGTACACGTTCGAGGCCGCCGACGCGAGCTTCGAACTCCTGCTGATCGAGGAGGCATCCGGTGCCCGGCCGCGGTTCTTCGACGTCGAGTCCTGGCGCGTCCACACCGAGTCCCGTCCGGGCGCCGACGCCGTGAGCGAAGCGACCGTCAAGCTGCACGCACGCGGCCGCCGCTACGTCGTCACCGGCGAGGGCAACGGGCCGGTCAACGCGATGGACGCGGCCCTGCGCTCGGCCATCACGGAGGCCTACCCGGTCGTCGAGCGGTTCGAGCTGATCGACTACCGGGTTCGCATCCTCGACTCCAGCAAGGGCACCGACGCGACTATCAGAGTGCTCATCGAGTCGACCGACGGCGAGGAGTCGTGGGAGACCGTCGGCGTCGGCGAGAACATCGTCGAGGCGTCGTGGGAGGCGCTGGTCGACTCGATCACCTACGGCCTCGTCCGCCATCACAGCAACCGGGACGACCTTCCCGCCACCGGCGGCACCGTCATCCCTGGGGCCGCCGGCCTGACCGAGGTCACAGCCTCGGCCGGCGTGGAGGCCTAGTCGTGCGGATCGCCAGGTACTCCCTCGGTGCCGAGCCCCGGTTCGGTGTGATCGGGAGGGACGGCGAGCTCGACATCATCGCGCCGCTGGCCGGCGACCCGATGTTCCACGGGCCGCAGCTCACCGGCGAGAAGCTGCCGCTCGAGGACGTCCGGCTGCTCGCCCCGGTCCTGCCGCGCAGCAAGGTGGTCGCGGTCGGACGCAACTACGCCGCGCACGCTGCCGAGCTGCGCAACGCGGTCCCGGACGAGCCGATGATCTTCATCAAGCCCAACACATCGGTGATCGGCCCGGGGGAGGCGATCGTCTACCCGCCGTCGAGTTCGAACGTGCACTACGAAGGTGAGCTCGCCGTCGTCATCGGCCGGATCGCGAAGGACGTGCCCGCGGCGCGTGCGAGCGAGGTCATCTTCGGCTATACGGTCGCGAACGACGTCACCGCACGCGACCTGCAGCGCAAGGACGTCCAGATGACGCGGGGCAAGGGATTCGACACCTTCTGCCCGCTCGGGCCGTGGATCGAGACCGACCTCGACCCAGCCGATCTCGCCGTCCGTACCTTGCTCAACGACAAGGTCGTCCAGGACTGCCGCACCTCGGCGATGATCCACAAGGTGGCCGACCTGATCGCGTTCATCTCCTCGATCATGACGTTGCTGCCGGCCGACGTGATCCTGACCGGGACACCCGAAGGTGTCGGCCCGATGCAGGTCGGCGACCGCGTCAGCGTGGAGGTCGAGGGGATCGGGACGCTCACCAACCGGGTCGTCGACCCCGAGTAGGCGGTCCGCGACACCCCGGGTGCGATCCTGTCGCCTCGATAGACTCCGACCCATCATGACCATCCCCACACCCGCGCCCCCATCCGACCGTCCCGGCCCCCGCCTCCGGTTCTGCCCGTCCCCGACCGGTGCCCCGCACGTCGGGCTGATGCGCACCGCGATGAGCAACTGGATGCAGGCGCGGCACACGCACGGCACGCTGGTCTTCCGGATCGAGGACACCGACGCCGCGCGCGACAGCGAGGAGAGCTACCAACAGCTCCTCGAGGCCATGCGCTGGATGGGCATCGACTGGGATGAAGGCGTGGAGGTCGGCGGCGACTACGGCCCGTATCGGCAGAGCGAGCGGACGCAGCTCTATCGCGACGTCCTCGCCGGGTTGATCGAGACCGGGTACGTGTACGAGGCGTTCTCGACCGTCGACGAGGTCGAGGCACGGCATCGTGGCGCGGGCCGGGATCCCAAGCTGGGTTACGACAACTACGACCGTGACCTCGGCGACGAGCGGATCGCCGCGTACCGTGCCGAGGGCCGCGTGCCGGTCTACCGGTTCCGGATGCCCGACGCCGACGTCGGCTTCGTCGACGCGGTCCGCGGCGAGGTTGTCTTCAGGGCCGGCAGCACACCCGACTTCGTGGTGGCCCGTGCCGGCGGTGATCCGCTGTACACGTTGACGAATCCGGTCGACGACGCGACGATGCGGATCGATCTCGTGCTCCGCGGCGAGGACCTCCTGTCGTCCACGCCACGGCAGATCCCGTTACACGCAGCGCTGGTCGAGCTGGGCTACTCCGAACGCGTTCCCGAGTTCGGCCATCTCCCGTTCGTGATGGGCGAGGGCAACAAGAAGCTGTCGAAGCGCGACCCGCAGGCGAACCTGTTCAACCTGCGCGACATGGGCTTCCTGCCCGAGGGCCTGGGCAACTACCTGATGCTGCTCGGCTGGTCGATCGGCGCCGACCGGGATGTCTTCAGCACGTCCGAGGCGGTCGAGGCGTTCGACGTGCACGACGTCAACCAGAGCCCGGCACGCTTCGATCTGGTGAAGGCGACGGCGATCAACGGCGACCACATCAGGATGCTCGAGCCGGACGACTTCGCGGCCCGGCTGGTGCCCTACCTACATGCGGCGGGGCTGATCGATGCCGAACCGAGCGCCGACGTGCTCGCGTTGCTGGCGGCGGCGGCACCGCTCGCGCAGACCCGGATGGCGTTGCTGGGCGAGGCTCCGGCCCTCCTGGGCTTCCTGTTCGTCGACCCCGCATCGTTCGCGCTCGACCCGGCCGACGCCGCGAAGTTCGTCGCGACGCCTGACGGGCAGCGGGTTCTCACCGCGGCGTACGACTCGCTCTCGGTGCTGCCGGCCACGGACTGGGTCGCGGAGAAGATCCAGGACACCTTGCGAGGCAACCTGATCGACGGTTTGGGACTCAAGCCACGTGTGGCATTCGGACCGGTCCGGGTTGCAGTGACCGGCAGCCGGATCTCGCCGCCGCTGTTCGAGTCGATGGAGCTCCTGGGAGCCGCCGAGAGCCTTCGGAGGCTTGTGGCGGCACGGGAGTCAATGCCGGCCTAGACCTTGGCCTAGACCCAATACTCATAACTTAGAACTACATTCGTGGTATTTTGGATGCATGCCACGGG
>DAIQRJ010000056.1:0-19752 GCA_036786375.1 Actinopolymorphaceae bacterium | reverse complement strand
AACCCCAAATCAACTGACCCAAACTGTCTCACTTGACTTGACAGATTCCGCAGCGGATGCCACTTCGACCTTAGTGGGCTCTGACAGAGCTCGTCCGACACTCGGAGGTCGGAGAGCCTTGACTCGACCTGTTGTTGAAGCCCCAGATCAACGACTCCGCGGCGGCAGGGGTGTGCGGGACGGAGCTGCATTTCCTTGATGGCTTACTGACTCCGGCACGCACGCCGATCACGCTGGGCCATGAGGTCGCCGGCATCGTCGCGGAAGTCGGCGACGATGTCATCGACGTGGCAGTGGGCGACCCGGTGGCGATCCATTACTTCCACGCCTGCGGCCGGTGCCGGTGGTGCCGCAATGGGGACGACCACCTCTGCGACGCCCCGCTCGGCTTCCTCGCCTTCACCACCGACGGCGGCTTCGCCGAGCAGGTCCTCGTCCCGGCCTCAGCGGCAGTTCGGGTCCCGGACGCACTCGATCTGATGACTGCCGCGACGTTGTGCTGCAGTGCCACGACCGCGTTGCACGCCATCAGCGTCGCAGGGGTCAGCGAGGGCAACACCGCGGTGGTATACGGCACGGGTGGCGTGGGGCTGGCCCTCGTGCAGTTGCTGCGACTGGCCGGTGCGCGCGTGATTGCCGTGGCACGCAGTTCTGCCCGGCTGGACGCGGCGCGCGAGCTGGGTGCCGACGTGATCGTCGATGCGTCCACGGAGGACGTCGCGACCCGGGTGCTCGAGGCGACTGACGGCGCTGGTGCCGATGCGGTCTTCGAGCTCGTCGGGACACGTGAGACGTCCACGGCCGCTCTGGCGTGCCTCGGCAAGGGCGGAGCCTTGGTGTACATCGGTTACAGCTTCGACCGCATCGAGATCGATCCCCTTGCTCTGGTGGTATCCGAGCAACGCATCCTGACCTCGGTCGGCAACCGGCGCGCCGAGCTGGTGCAGGCACTGGAGCTGGGTGCCGCAGGGTCGCTGCGGACGATGATCACGACCGCTCCGCTGGAGGACGCAGCTCGAGTCGTGGATGACCTGCGGGCCGGCCGCGTCGTCGGCCGCGCCGTTCTGGTCCCGTGAGGTCGTGCCGATGAGGACCACACCGCCGCGGGCGCTGACGATCACCGGCTCGGACTCCGGGGGAGGGGCGGGGGTCCAGGCGGACCTGAAGACGTTCCTGTGCTGCGGTGTGCACGGCACCAGTGTCCTGACCGCGGTGACGGTGCAGAACTCCCTGGGCGTCAGCGGGTTCTACGAGCTGCCCGCACAGGCAGTGACCGAGCAGGTCGAGGCGGTCGTAACCGACATTGGCGTGCAGGCGACCAAGACCGGAATGCTCGCCAGTGCCGCGGTCATCGAGGCGGTCGCCGAGGTGGTCACACGGCTGGACGTCGGGCCGCTCGTCATCGACCCGGTCTTGCGCGTCCCAGCACGGCGACGCACTGCTGCGGGAGGACGCGCTGGAGGCGCTGCGCGACCTTCTGGTGCCGCTCGCGACGCTGGTGACGCCGAACCCTGCCCGAGGCCCGCCTGCTGACCGGGCTCGACGTCCGGGGGAGGGAAGGCATGTCGCAGGCTGCTCGAGACTTGCATGCGCTGGGACCAGACTGGGTCCTGGTCAAGGGCGGGCACACCGATGATGACCCGGAACGCGCCGTGGATGTGCTCTTCGACGGAGAACGCGAGATCGAGCTCATCGCCGAGCGGCATCCATCCCCGCACACCCATGGCACCGGCGACACCCTCGCAGCCGCAACCACCGCGGCCCTCGCTCGCCGCCTGGGCGTGGAGGATGCCGTCCGCGCCGGCAAGGCGTTCGTCACCGCCGCGGTCGTGGACTCCTTCCCGCTCGGCGCCGGCCCGGGCCCCGTCGGCCATTTCTGGCCGCTCCAGCAGAAACACCGGCCGCGTCCGTGACAGCGACCGGACCGGAGCTGCCGCTGCGCCTGGCTGTGTACGTCGTGACGTGGTCCACCCCCGCACCGACGACGCGCACCCACCTCGACATCGTGAGAGCCGCAGTCGCCGGTGGCGCCACCGCCGTGCAGCTACGCGCACCCGAGCTGACCGACGACGAGCTGCTGCCCGTCGCGGTCGAGGTGGCCGCGCAGTGCAGGGGCGCCGGCGTGCTGTTCATCGTCAACGACCGCGTCGATGTCGCGGTCGCCGCGCGGGCCCACGGCGTTCATCTGGGCCAGAGGGATGACGTCGCCTGGGCCGCTGGTCGTCTGCTGCCCGGGCAAGTACTCGGCATCAGTGTGCGCGGGCTCGAGGACGTCGACCCTGCCTTGCGTGCCGGCGCCGACTACCTCGGCGCGACCGTGTGGGCCACCACGACCAAGCCGGACGCGCTGCCCGGCGGAGTCGACGCACTGCGCGCCATCACCGCCGCAAGCCCGGTGCCGGTCGTGGGCATCGGCGGCATCACCGCGGCGAACGCCGGAGAGGTCATTGCTGCCGGCGCCGCGGGCGTCGCCGTCGTGTCCGCGGTGGCCGCCGCACCGGACCCGGTAGCCGCGACCAGGGGGCTCGTACGCGCGGTGGCCACCGCCCGTGGCCGAACCAGGTCTCTCGGTCCGCCAGACGACGCCGGGCGCCCGGCACGAACAGCACTGGAGCAGCGATGACGCAGGAACGGTTCGGCAAGCTCAGCGCCGAGGAGCTGCGCTCGACGGTGCTCAGCCGGTTGGGCGCCCCGGACCCCGAGGTGCTCGCCGGGCCCGCCCCCGGGGTTGACGTCGGGGTGCTGCGGGTCGCCCCCGGCGTGGTGATGGCGGTGACGACCGACCCCGTCTTTGTGATGCCCGAACTCGGCTGGGAACGCGCAGCCTGGTTCGCCGTGCACATCCTCGCCTCCGACGCGGCGACCAGCGGCCTGCCGCTGCCAGCGATGACCGTCGACCTGAACCTGCCGCCAGACCTGAGCGATGAGGACCTGGACAGCCTGTGGGACGCCTACTCCGCCGCCTGCGCCGACCTCGGCATCACCATTGTGACCGGACACACCGCTCGCTACGCCGGCTGTGCCTGGCCGATGGTGGGAGGCGCGACCTGCATCGCGCTGGGACCGGAGGACGGCTACATCACCCCCAGCATGGCGCGACCGGGCGATCGTGTGCTGGTGACCAAGGGCGCCGCGATCGAAGCCACCGCCCTGTTCGCCGCCGCGTATGGTGACCGGCTCACCGCTGCCGTCGGCGCGCCGGCCGCCGCCGCCGCACGTGAGCTCTTGGGCGCCATGACGGTCGTGCCGGAGGCCCGCATCGCCGCGGCCTGCGGCGTCCGTGACGACGGTGTCACCGCGATGCATGACGCCACCGAGGGTGGGGTCCTCGGGGGGCTGCTGGAGATCGCCGAAGCATCGGGCGTCGGCATGGTGATCGAGCGCGGGGCCATTCCCGTGCGCCCGGAGGTTCGCGCCGTCTGTGACGCAGCCGGCATGGATCCGTACGCCGCGATCTCGGAGGGCACGCTTCTGCTCACGGCGCGACCAGCCCACGCGCAGCGCGTCCTTGCGGCCCTGCACGAGGGCGGGGTCGACGCCGCCGAGATAGGCGAGGTGGCCCCTGGGTCCTCCGGGCGGTCCCTCGTGGTGGATGGCAGATCCGAACCGCTGGCCCACCCGGGCGCGGATCCCTTCTGGGCGGCGTACGCCGCCTGGGCTCCCAACTGAGCCGACCCAGCGTCACGCCATAGAGTGAACAGCCACCGCGGGAGTCTGGACGACCGGGCTGAGAGGACGGCTGGAACGGCCGCCGACCGCCACAACCTGATCCGGGTCATTCCGGTCTGGGGAGGGACCGTCCATGGCGGTGCCCGCGATTCGTCGACCAGCACGCTCCCGGGCCGAACTTCGACTGCAGGCGCGTATCGGCCTCGAAGACCTGCTCAACATGCCCGACGGAACGCTCGCACCGAACAACACGGCGCTTGTCAAGACGGCGCGGACCTTCAGCGACCGTCCTACCTGACAGGCGTCCAACCGTCCGGCAAGAGGATGGCTGAACGGGAGGGTGTGACAGGGAGTCCGCGATCACCGCAGACTCGCCTGGGTCGGCGCCGGTGTGATCGCCCTAACGTACAACGCAGTACGTGTCGATGCCGAGCTGGCAACCCGAGCGGCGGCCCCACGGCCGTAGACCCCGACGGCGTCGCTGACTCGAGGCCCTCGACACCCTCGCCGGGTGTGAACGGCGGCCCCCAGGGCAGCGCGCCCGCCTCGAAGTCGTGCATGAGGTGCAGGTCGGAGTGGCACGCGCCGGCGCCCCCGACCCCGATGGCGACCTGCCCGGGTCCGGGCTTCGGCTCCGCGACCCATTGCCAGGCGGGGAGTCGCGGAGGAGAGTGAAATCGCCCCGGCGGCGCCGCCGGAGCGCCACAATTGGGAGAGTGGTTTGCCATGTACGCACGATCCACCACATTCCAGGCACGACCAGGATCGATCGACGAGGGCATCGCCTACGTCCGCGACGAAGTGATGTCGGCCGCGATGGCCGTGGAGGGCTGCATCGGACTCTCGATGATCTGCGACCGCGAGTCGGGGCGCTGCATCGCCACCACGGCCTGGTCGACCGAGGACGCGATGACCAGCAGCGAGCAGATGATGCAGCCGATGCGCGAGCGGGGCGCGGAGATCTTCGGCGGACAGCCGTCGGTGGACCGATGGGAGATCGCGGTGCTGCACCGCCATGCCATGTCGGTCGAGGGCTCCTGCGTGCGCTGCACCTGGCTCAGCATGGACGCCGCGGGGCTCACCCACGCCATCGAGACCTACCGGATGGCGACGCTGCCCGCCCTGGAGGAGATGGATGGCTTCTGCAGCGCGAGTCTGATGGTCGACCGCGCCACGGGTCGCGCGGTCTCCTCCGCGACGTTCACCAGCCGCGACGCGATGGTGGCCTCCCGCACGGCAGCCGAGGCGCTGCGCACGCGCACGGCCGAGGACGTTGGCGCCACGGTGACGGACATCCACGAGTTCGAGCTTGCGCTCGCGCACCTGCACGTGCCCGAAATGGTGTGAGCAAGGTTGTCCTGACGTCGCCTGCATCCCCCCGCGTGCGGGCCGGTCCGCGCCGGTCGACCGTCCATGCTGGGGCGAGGGGTCGGTGCTGAACCAGCCATCGACGCGCGTCCGGCAGATCTGTCCGACGTCCAGCGATCGGTCGAACTCGTAGGCCTCAGCGATCGTCGGCGCCATCGCCCCTGTGCTCGCGCCGTCCGCCGATCCGGTGCGCGCGGCGATGCGGCGGCTCCAGCGCGCTGGCCGTCCCGCAAGCGGAACCGCCTTCGGCGAACCCCGGCCCGGTGCCAGAGCCTGCGCGACGAAAGGAGGATCTTCCCGCAAGACTGTCCCGGTGATGCTTCCGGTGACGGGGCGCTGACTGGTACACGATCCTTGCGCCCGGGATCGAGGTGCTGAGCACTTCGATCCCCGACGAGAGTCATGATCGTCAAGGTGCCCATAGCGCGCGGTCGATCCGATCTGCCGCCTCCTGCGCCAGCTCGGGCACCACGTGCGAGTACGTGCCGAGGGTCAGGCTGATCTGCGAGTGGCCGAGGATCTGCATGGCCACGCGAGCCGGTACCCCCTGCTGCAGCAGCAGGGTCGCCGCCGTGTGTCGGGCGTCGTGCAGCCGCGCGTCGCGGAGCCCGGCCCGCGCAAGTAGTGCCTTCCAGGACTTCCAGTCCGAGCCCGGGTCGATGGGTCGTCCGTTGACCTGAGCGAAGAGGAGCCCGTGCTCCTGCCAGACGGACCCGGCGTCAAGCCGTTCCTCAAGCTGCCCTGCCCGGTGGGCGTGCAGGGCGTCACGCAGCCCGTTCGGCGGCATGATCGTGCGCCGGCCGGCGCGGCTCTTCGGCTCGTCGAACACCAGGCCCTTGCCGACCAAGCGCTGCATCGAGCGCCGTACGGTCAGCGTGCCAGTCTCGAGGTCGACGTCCTCCCAACGGAGCGCGAGAGCCTCACCCTGACGGAGGCCCAGCGCGAGTGCGACGGACCATCTGGCCTCGTTGCGCAGCCCCCGGGCAGCGGCCAGGAGCGCCCGAGCCTCCGCCGTGCTGAAAGGCACGACCTCCTCCCGGCGTAGCGACGGAGCGTCGATGAGGGAGCAAACGTTGCGGGCGATCTTGCCGCGCTGCATCGCGACCTTGAGCGCGCGCGACAGGATCCGGTGCAGCTGGAGGATCGTCGCCGGTGCGAGGCCCTCGTCCGCCAGCTCGAGGTACCAAGCGTCCAGGTGCTCCGGCTGGAGCCGGTCGATCCGATGATGGCCGACTGCCGGCACGATCCGCACGGTGACCTTGCCGCGGTAGCCCTGCAGCGTCGAGGCCCGCACCTTGCGGATGGCGATCGTGTCGAGCCAGTACCCGAGCCACTCGGCGACCGTTGGGGCGCGGCCGGCTGCCTGCACAACACCGCTGTCGCGCTGCTGCTCGAGCGCCCGCACGTTGCGGACAACGTCAGTCCGCTTCATCGCCGAGACGTGACGCCGGTCTCGCTGCCCCTCGCGTTTCAGGCCCATCGAGACGTAGCCGTGCCACCGCCCGGCGGCGTCCTGGTGGATGGAGCTCTCGCCGTACGCCGATCTGGTCACTGATGTCCGCCTCGGTCTCGGGGTTCGCTCACGGCCTTGCGCAGGCAGGTCCCCCCACTGTCACTGGGCTGCGGTCGTCTGACGGAGCGCCAGGGCAAATCTGTGGATGGCGTCGGCGGGTACGCGCCGGCAGCGGCCGATGTGGACCGATTGCAGCTGGCCGCTCTGCAGCAGCTCGTACACCTTGGATCGGCCGATGCCCA
The DNA here is from genome assembly GCA_036786375.1 of Actinopolymorphaceae bacterium. Classification (GTDB taxonomy): domain Bacteria; phylum Actinomycetota; class Actinomycetes; order Propionibacteriales; family DAIQRJ01; genus DAIQRJ01. Next base: position 12,960 of record DAIQRJ010000056.1, on the reverse strand, counting down.
AGGCAATGGCCGCCTCGATCGGGGTGAGCAAGACCTTGTCCATAGTCATCTCCGTCAGGGTGCGGACCGGCTCGGTGGCCAAGGTCGCCGGGGGCCGGAGCGGCGGGCAGCCGCTACCAGATGTAGGTGCGGTGGAGTCGCCTGCTGTGACAAGTGATCATGAAGGTTCTTCAGGCGCCGGCTACGGGCAAGGGAGTCGCAGCGACAGGCAGGGTCCCGGGCTCAGGGCAAGACGTTCCAGCGTGGTGGGCAGCGCGTCAGGGCCTCGGGCAAGACTCTCGGGGGCAGGGACAAAGCCCCATGGCGGCGATGGGCAAGACCCTCGACAGATTCACACGAGGCAGTCGATCTTGTGGGCAAGACTTCGGGCAAGACCGTCGAAGCCGTGGGCAAGACTCGCCAACGATTTGGGCAAGCATCTTGGTCGTGCGGGCAAGACTGACACGCGCGCAAGCCAGCCCGCGCAGCGACGCCACCGAGAAGGCGCAGGCCCTTCGAGGGGTCGGGCAAACGATCGGACGGCCGCAGGGCTCCTGACGTGCCGGCGCCAGGCTGATGGAACGCTCGGGCCAGCACCAGCGCGGCCAGTTTCGGGTGGCGGTCCTGCAACCCGGCGCGGAGTGGCTCCGGATGTCGAGCTCCCGCCAAATGGCGAGGAGGCCGTCACGCGCGACCCAGTGGTGCGGTGCTCCTGGCCCCGCCTGGCCCAGCACGCGTCGCGAAGCCGCTGCCCCGCACCGGTTCCGTCGTCCTGAGCAACGGCCCTCTTGGGTGGCGCTTTCGTCGACCCATGGCCGTCCCGCGGCCCCGTCTGACACGGGGCTCACCTCGTCGCTGCGGTGGGGGCCCGCCGAAGCGCGACGTCCCGTCGCCCAGCTGCGCAGCCAGGCACAACGACCGAATTGGAGCACCCGTCCTACGCGCCCTGACCGCCTACGACCACTGACCCCCGGGAATCATTCATCTAGGCTGGCGGATATGACCTCGCAGGCACCGTCGCGCCCACCGGGTCGCGGTCTGGAGTTCGCGGCCTCGCGCTGGCGCGACTTCCCGGTAGTCGCGCATCCACGGCCGCTCGTGCTCACGAGCCTGCCGATCGGCGTCGGGACATTCACCACCGACGATGCGAAGGTCGCCGTCGAGGAAGGCCTTCTCTCGGTCGACGGCTCGGTTCCGGCTGCGGCCGTCGAGGCGATCCGGAAGGCCGGGCTCCTGCGTGGCGACCGTCCGCACGCGCGTATCCGGGTGGTGTCGGCCTTGCCGAGCTCGATGGGGTTCGGTACGGATCGTGGCGGCCGCCAGCTACCCGCCTGGCTGCTCTCGATCACCGAGATCGACGGCACCTGCTACGTCATGGACGCCGAGTCGCAGGCACTCGCCTATCCGGCGACCGAGCCCGTCACGTCCGTCCACCCGCTCGGCGGTTACGCGAAGCTGCTCGGCGACGGGCTCACGGTGCGAGTCGATTTCGATCCGCCGTGGCTCACCAGAAACGGCGGTCCGGCCTCCAGTGCCGTCGATGTCCTCGAGACCGATACCGCGGTGGTGTTCGCTCCTGCGCTCGACCACGACCCGGACGCCGATGACGGAGGAAGTGGCCGTGAGAGCGCGAAGGCGGTGACCTTCCGGCTCCTCGAGCCGCTGGGGGCACGCGTCCTCTGTGATGTCGGCGGTTCACCGCTGGTCGTCGCGCGGCGCAAGCGGAACGGCCGCTGACCAACCGCTTGCTCTCACCGTGGGTCGAGACAACCCTTCCAGGCAAGCGGAAAGTCGTTCGCAAAGGTCACGAAATGGCATCGTCGTGAAACGCTGGCCGGGCTAGGACGCATCGAGCTCGACCGATTGACACCCGCTCGCGGTGGGAGCTTCATGGAACAGCAGGATTCGTTGTCACGACCCGATCACCGAGAGCCGTGAAGGAGCGCCGACCACCGTCGTCCGGCGTCGCTACCTCAATTTTTGGATGGCCTTCCCGCCGAATAGATGATGCCGCCCTGTCGGCTGGAAGGATGTCTGATGTCGTCATCTGACCAAGCAACCGACGCTGACCTGCAGCGTCCCGAACAATGGCACGACCAGATCACGAACAATGGCTACGTCATCGTTCACGACGCGATACCGAAGGCAGACCTCGACGCCACCATCGCCGATATCTGGAAGCACACCGGCGCGAGCCCGGACGATCCTTAATCCTGGTACCGACCGGACGTCATCCGCCCTGTCGGCATGGTCGAGATGTATCAGTACCAGTCGATGTGGAACAACCGTCAGAACCCACACCTCTACGACATCTTCCGGGCGATCCACAGCACCGACGAACTCCAGGTGTCGATCGACCGGGTCGGTCTCAAGCCGCCGGCGACGCCGAAGCATCCCGAGTACGAGCACAAGGGAATGATCCACTGGGACACCGATATGACGCGGTTCCCCGACATCCCCTTCCACGTGCAGGGCGTGCTGGCACTCGCCGACACCGAGCCCGACATGGGTGGCTTCCAATGTGTCCCAGAGACCTACCAGCACCTCAAGGAATTCCTCGCCACCCAGACACCTGAGCAGATCGCCTCGACGAACCCGGACTACAGCGCGTACACCGTCACGCGGCCACGGCTCGCGGCCGGGGATCTCCTTGTCTGGACGTCGTTGCTCCTGCACGGAAACGGCCACAACGTCTCCGGGAAGCCCCGTCTCGCCCAGTACATCAGCATGAATCCCGTCGGTTCGATGACCGACGAGCAGCGGGAACAGCGGGTCAAGGCATGGCGGGAGAAGACCCACCCAGCCGGCACGCCGTTCCCCGGTGACCCGCGCCGGATCGAGGAACAGCGCAGTGAGCCCGCCCATCTGACCGACCTCGGCCGCAAGCTGCTCGGTGTCGACCCCTGGAGATGACCTGATCGTGGACATCGGCAGCTGGTGCGGTGGCGACCGAACGAGCAGGTGTGACGACGGAATCAGACACAGCCGGCCGCGCGGCCCCGCGGCCTGATCACCCCGCGAAAACGGTTCGGCGGCGTTCGTCGTCGGTATGGATGCGGGTCCGGCAGGAACGGTGGATGTATCTCTTCATCCTTCCGGGGTTCGTCTATTTCGTCGTCTTCCGCTGTCTGCCGTTGCTCGGGAACGTCGTCGCGTTCCAGGACTACTCGCCCTGTCTGCGGTTCCTCAGCAGCGAGTGGGTCGGGTTGCAGAACTTCGTCGATCTGTTCAACAATCCTGATGTCGCGCAGGCTCTCGCCAACACGGTCATCATCAACGGGCTCCAGTTGATCTTCTTCTTCCCGGCGCCGATCGCACTCGCCGCCGCGAACGGGTCCAGCTCGGCGGCCATCACCTCGAGAATCGCGATGTCGGCCTCGGAGCGGTCCGACCCCTCGATGAAGTCACCCCGGGCGCTCCACGTGCCGATGACGCGGGATCCATTGGGTCCCAGCGAGAGGGAGAGTGGATTGCCGGGCAGCACGAACACGCTTCGCCAGGAGGTGGCCCGGCTCCCGTCGGCCCGGTAGGCGGCGACGACGAAGGTCGCGGGTCCGATCGGCAGTCCATGCCCGTCGCCGGACTCGACGCGCACGGTGCGCTCGCCGGCCTCGGCGAGTGCCTCGACGACGAACGAGGTCCCGGCCGCCTCGACAGAGACGCCGACGAGGTGGAAGTCCACGTCGGTCGGGTCGGCCAGATCGGCCTCGACGGTCCAGGGTCGATCGCTGTGGTCGAACCCGGCGGGTACCCGGACGTCACCGATCGCGAACTGTGCAGGGTCGAATGCCAGGCATCCGACCCTGCGGTCGGTGAGTCGACGGCCCGGGCCGAGCGCCTCCCGCAGTTCCGGCAGGCCGGCCTGCTTGCGACGACGCAGCTTGAGCCATCGGGAGGCGGCATCCTCCACCCATGAGGTCGCCGAACTCCGCGCGGCCGGCTCGGCGTGGATCGAAGTGGACGAAGCGCGCAGTGTCATCGTCTCGCCATGCGACCGCACTGAATGTGTTCCTCGCTGTCATCGGCGCGGTGGTGGCACGATGCCTCCCGGAATCACCCGTGGCTGCCGCTGCGGCGACTCACAGGACGTGCTGTCGGGGGGTTGGTGATACCGACAGCGGTTTGTCCCATCAGCGCGTGTCAAGGCCTCGAAAACGGCCTTTACGGCGCAAATGGCGCCGACCTGTGTAGTGGAGTGCGTAAGCTCGCAGGTATGGAGCAGTTGAATGTGCAGCTCGCCGGCCTCCTCGTGGCCGCAGGTTCCTTCAGGCTGTCCGTCGCCGATGGGCTCGGCATCCTCGTCACCGACCTCGCCGCGGTCATCCGATTGCGGCAGGGCGCGACCACGACAGGCGAGCTGTCCGCATGGCTCGGCTTCGCGCCGGGCAGCACGACGCCGGTGGTGGACAGGCTCAGCTCGGCCGGGCTCATCGACCGCACGCGTGACCCCGTCGACAAGCGGCGCATCGTGATCCGGCTGACGGACGAGGGCACGGCGGTCTCGGATCGTGCGGACGCACAGCTGGCCGAGGTCGTGCGGGACCTTCTCCCCGATCAGAATCGCGAGCACTTGACGGCGACCGTCGACAGCATCGTCACGAGCCTGACCGCAGCGACACCGGGCGCGGTCGACCCTCGTCCGAGGGGCTCCCGCGGGCCGCTGGGCACCGCGACCCAGGCGTCGCGGGCCGAGCCGTTGAGTGATCTGCTCGTCACCTCCGAGGTGGCGAAGCTCTTCCACGTCAGCCGCGAGACCATCCACTACTGGTGCCGGACCGGTCGGCTCCCGTCGTACCGGACGGCCGGCGGCCATCGGCGGTTCGACTCGCAGGTCATCCGAAACATCCTCGCCGAGATGGACCCGGGGCAGCCCCGGGGTGCCGTGGGCCTTCCCCCGAAGCTGGCCGAGGTCCCCGCGCCAGTGAGCATCGATGTCGCAGCGTCGGCCGATGTGGCACCCGACGAGGCCGACGTCTATGCGGCTGAACTCGACGGCCATGGCGGCTTGGGCAACGCCGCCACCGAGCGCGACGCGGGTGCGGATCGTAACGACCTCGACGAGATGGGGCTGGCGCTCGACATCCGCACGGTCATGGGGCGCGCGGAAGGCATCCTGATGGAGCGTTACAACCTGACGGTCGAGCAGGCGCTGGCCGTTCTCGAACGCGACTCCCGTACGAACGACCAGCAGGTCCACGACTCGGCCGGACAGGTCATCGCGCGTAACCGGTCGCGCTCGGGGCAGGTGGACGACGAGCTGATCGCGCTGTCGTCCCGGGCCGGGGCCAGCGGCTCCTGATCGAGCGCTGTACCGGATCGGCCGCGCGCCTCGCGATTGCGTGACCGCGCATATTAGTAGAGTGACCGGTCGCGGGCGACACGGTCCTCGAGGTGTTCCGCCATCAGCGCCGGCTCGTGGCCGGCGGCGCCGAACCGTACGCGACGCGTCTCGATCGGCGCGAGTCTGGTGGTCAGCACGCTCGCGGCCTGGGAACGGGACCAGGAGGCCGAGCGAGACTCGCCATCACCGGACGACTTCGGACCGGAACTCTCGGAGTTGGTCGTGGTTGTTCTCGGACGGCCGCTCGTGCCGCGGCCGAGTGGGGGTCAGACGTCTGACCCAGCTTGAGAACATCCTCTCAAGCGCCTAGCGTTGCGGTGATCCCCGAGCGCAGCGCCGTGCCTGCACCGACGGACGGTCAACATCGGGCGCGCTATCAGGGAGACGACTACATGGCCGACAAGCCCCGGGAACGCCGACTTCTGACCACCCGTCAGGTGGCCGACATGTTCGGGGTGCGCGACGTGACCGTCTTTCGCTGGGGCGCGTCGGGCAAGCTCGCGTCGTTCGACGAACCCGGGCACCATCGACGTTATTTCGCCGACGAGGTCGAGCGGATGTTCGGGCGCGCGACCGGGCAAGCCGGTGCCACCGTCGAGGGCGACGGCGCTGCCTGACCCGAGTTCGCCCCAACCTCTGCACCAGACCGGGAAACGGCTCCCTCACCGAAACCGGTGGAGGGCCGTTTCGCGTTGTCGCCGGGTCAGGCGGCGTCGGGGGTCTCGCGCATCTCGCCGGCCAGTTCGGCCGGATTCCGTTCACCGGTGATCTTGGCGTAGGTCGCGCCCGCGATGATCGCGCCGACAAGGGGAGCGAGCCAGAACAGCCAGAGCTGGCCGACCGCCCACCCGCCGGCGAAGAATGCGACGCCGGTGGAACGCGCCGGGTTGACCGACGTGTTGGTGACGGGGATCGAGATGAGGTGGATCAACGTCAGCGCCAGACCGATCGCTATCGGTGCGAATCCGACCGGGGCGCGGCCGTCGGTGGCGCCGAGGATCACGTACAGGAAGAACGCCGTCAGAACGACCTCGATGACGAGTGCGGAGAGCAGGCCGTAGCCGTCGGGGGAGTGCGCGCCGTATCCGTTGGCGGCGAAGCCGCTCCTGTGCGCCGAGAAACCGTCCTTCCCATTGGCGATGAGGAAGAGCACGGCACCGGCTGCGGTGGCCGCGACGACCTGGGTGATCACGTAGGGAATCACGTCTTTCCAGGCAAAACGTTTCGCCATGGCGAGCCCCACAGTGACCGCGGGGTTGAAGTGGCCGCCCGAGATGTGGCCGACGGCGTAGGCCATCGTGAGGACGGTGAGGCCGAAGGCGAGCGCCACGCCGACGAACGCGATGCCCATGTTGAACGTACCGGCGGCGGACGTGGACGGGACTTTCGCGGCGAGGATCGCGCTGCCGCAGCCGCCGAAGACGAGCCAGAACGTGCCGAGCGCTTCGGCTCCGAGACGATGGGAAAGCCTGGGGGTATCCACGAGGCCTCTCCAGACCGTGAGGTGCAACCGGTATGTCGAGGTGAGCTTGGGATCTCGCTCGCGAGTCGTCTACGACCTGCCGGGGCGGGGAACGGAACCGACCCCAGGGTCGGCTCAGACGATGGTCGTGCGGCCGCTCCGTTGTGCCGGACTCGGGACCACCGCGCTCAACTCCGGGTGCCATTGGTCCACGCCGAGGATGCCGGGTACGTTGCCGGCCGGCACCGGCACCGACCACAGATAGCCCTGCGCCTGTCCGCAGCCCAGCCGTTGGGCGATGTCGGCTTCCACCCGCGTCTCGACACCCTCGATCACCAGTGCCAGTTCGAGATCACGCGCCAGCCCGACGAGGGCCCGCGTCACGGCGTCGCCGGCGCGGGTACCGAGCTGCTGTGTGACGGCACGATCGAGCTTGAGCCCGTCGATCGGCAGCCGCAGGACATGCTCGAAGGAGGAGAAGCCGGTGCCGAAGTCGTCGAGCACGATGCGGAAGCCGGCGTCCCGCAGTTCTATCACCTGGCTTCGATCGCCCGGATCGGCTGCCAGGATGACGGTTTCGGTCACCTCGAGATTGACAGACGACGGGTTGATGGCGGCTGTGTCGGCCAGCACCCGGATGTGCTCCGCACCGTCGGTCTGCTCGAAGTGCCTGCTCGAGAGGTTCACCGAGACACCGAGATCCGGGTAGGTGTCGAGCCACGGCACCACGTCCTCGAACGCCTGGCCGATGATCAACCGGTCGAGTTCGAGGATGATGTCGGTGTCTTCGGCGAACGGGATGAAATCCACCGGGGCGAGCAGTCCCCGATCCGGATGTTCCCATCGCGCCAGCGCTTCGAAGCCGGCGACGCGACCGGTGCCGAGGTCGACCAGAGGCTGGTAGAACGGCACGATCTCGCGTCGGTCGACGGCGTTGGCCAGCGTGGACGCCGCGGTGCCGCTGGACACGGGACTGCGCCCGCGGCGCCTGAGCATCTCCAGCTGGTCCTCGATGACGGCCGCCATGGACACGAGGCCGGTCATCTGTTCCGGCGTCACCCGGTGCGGTCGGGTGTCGAGCAGGCACAGCGTTCCGACCACGACACCCTCGCGGCCTGTGATCGGAACGCCGACATATGCCCGGACGCTCGGCGCGAACGCGAAGCGGTGCTTGATGTGCCCCATCGCGGTCGGCCGGCCGCTGCGCACGACTGCGTCGCACATCGTGCCCGTCCGCGCGACGGTGTCGAGGGGTGCTCCGACGGCTGCCACGGTGTGCTGCATGTCGGCGTCGAGGATGTTGACGACGCCAGCGGCGAAGCCGAGGCGTTCGGCGGCCAGCGCGACGGTGTGATGCAACGTCGAGTTCGCTGCGGCCAGACCCAGATAGTGCGACGCCGACGTGTGCTGGCGGCGCTCCTGGTCGGTTCTCACAGTTCCCCCGTTGCTCGTGCTGCGCAGAAACATCTGACTCGTCCCGATGTCTCGACTAGGTAGTCGTTTCGAGCTGAATTGTTGGCGCCAGGCTGATTGAGATCAGTTTCTTGCTCTTGCCTTCTTGGAATTGCAGGTCGCCGAGCCGGTTCGCCCTTGAGCCGAGAACGTAAACGCGTTCAGGTTAATTGAACCACTGTCTCTGCAGGTCATCAAGCGGAGGATCTCCGGCCGAGGTGGCCGTTCGCGGACGGCCAGCGGGTTCGATGCACTGCGGGATCGAAGGCTCGCGAACGGGCCGGCCCCGCGACGCCATCGTGGGCAGCTTGGCTCCGGCAACCAGCGCCGGTTTGTCCAACAAGGACAGCGATTCGTTGCGCATCCAGAGAAGCGCGGAGGCGTGGTCGCGCGGTCGGGCGGCCCTGACCTCGACGCAGCCGACAGCCGGCACGTGCACGCTCGAGATCAAACGGTGCGCGGTCGCGCGCGGATACTCGTCGTCGGAGAAGAGATCCTCGCTGAGTTTTTCCCCCGGCCGCAGACCCGTGAAGACGATATCGATGTCATCCCTGCTCGATCGCCGGATGAGTGTACGCGCGACATCGACAATACGAACCGGCTCGCCCATGTCGAGCACCATGACTTCGCCGTCGGCACCGGTCACGGCAGCTTCGAGAACCAATTGGCAGGCCTCGGGAATCAGCATGAAGAACCGTTCGACGTCGGGGTGTGTGACGGTCAGCGGTCCGCCGCGGTCGACCTGCGCGGTGAAGGCGTGGACGACCGACCCGCGGGATCCGAGCACGTTGCCGAATCGGACGCTGACGTAACGGCCTGGCTGCGTCCGGGAGAAGTCGGCCGTCACCCGCTCGGCGACGCGCTTGCTGTAGCCGAGCACGCAGATCGGGTTCGCGGCCTTGTCCGTCGAGATGTTCACGAAGGTCCCGACACCGGCCGCGGCGGCAGCCTGCAGCACGTTGAGTGTGCCGACGACGTTCGTCTTCCAGGCCTCGAACGGGTAGTGCTCGAGCAACGGCAGATGCTTGAGCGCGGCGGCATGGAACACGATGTCCGGCTTCGTCGAGGCGAGGATGGCGGTCATCGATTCGGCGTCGCGGATGTCGGCCAGGACCACCTCGTCGCCCTCGAGCAGACCCTGACCGGTAAGGCTGAGCTGGGTGGCCTGGATCCCGGACTCGTCGCGGTCGAGCAGATAGAGCTTCGCGGGCCCGAATCTCGCGATCTGGCGGCAGAGCTCGGAACCGATCGATCCACCCGCACCGGTGACCAGCACCCTGCGTCCGCAGATCTGCTCGGCCACAACTGTCGTGTCCATGGTGATCGGGCGACGTCCGAGGAGATCGTTCAGGTTGACCTCACGCAGGTCGTCCGGGCTCGGATGACCGCCGAGGAGATCCGAGAGCGGCGGCAGTGTGAGCACGTCCAGTCCGGCGATCTCGGCGAGTTCGGTCAACTCACGGATGAGGGTCGCCTCGGCCATCGGGAGCGCGATGACGAGGGTGCTCGCCCCGAAGCGCTGCGCGACATCGGCCATCGCGGTGCGCGTGCCGCGCACCCGCAGGCCCTCCACGCGCAAACGGCCCTTGGCCCGGTCGTCGTCGAGGACGGCGACCGGGGTGAACCCGCTGTCGTCGTCGCGCACCATACGCATCAACAGCAGCCGGCCGGCATCGCCGGCGCCGAAGACGATCACCCGTCGCTGGGCGCCGTTGGAGATCGTCTGGTGGGTGCGCCACGTGCGGATCACGAAGCGGACGGCGAACATGCCGGTGAGTGCCAGGACGCCTGCCATCACCGGGACGCTCCGGGGGATCGGCGGGCGGGCCAGCAGAACCCACGCGCAGATCCCGAGCATGCTGACCGCGACTGTCCGGGCGATGTCGAGTGTCTCCTCGAAGGAGCCGCGCCGGTGCCCGATGGCGTACGGGCCGATGACCGCGCCGACCGCGACATAGCCGACTGCTCCGATGAGGGCGAAACGGAGAGTGCCGGGGGTGAACACCGAGGTCAGCGCGAAGTCGAATCGCAGCCAGGTCGCGCCGCAGACGGCGACCATCCAGATGCCGGCGTCGACGACCGCCCAAAGCCAACGCAGTACACGGTCCCGGGCCCTGGCCGTGATCTTCACACCGTGTGGCATCGCATTCCCCCGAGACGATAGACAGGCGCGTCTGTTCTGATGTCGTCACCGACCAGACAGGCTCACCGCTCGACGCGGGTAACCTAATCGTTGCTCAACGTGTTTGGTACCCGCGTGTGATTGTCCGGTAACAGCGCTCGGGCGTGCACGACCAGGCGTTCGACAGGCGGTGCGCGCACCTGTTTACGCTCCGGCGGGCGGTCAGCCGGCCCGCTCGAATGGCCGGGTGTGGTCCGGCAACAGTGGTACCAGCAAGATAGTTACTTCCGCAAATGCCTCTAAGTCGATATCGAAATAGTATGAGTTAGAGTGATTTGGCGAGACGGTTGAGATGTCGGACAACGAGCCATGCGCCGCTTGTCTTCACGAGAACGGCGGTCCGCCCATCGGTCATCTCGGCCGCTGCGCAGTCGCCCCACGTTGCTTGGCTGCTTATGTCGTACCCGCCTTCGCCCGTCAAGATTCGGTACTGGGCCCTGGCCGCGTCGCGCACATCGGCCCGTTCACGCGCATCGGCCACCAGCGACATCACCAGGGCGAGAAATACGACGGCGGCCAACGACCACAACACCCACGGTGCTTGGCGGGGAAACCGCCGACGCGTCGCCCGCCACAGGTCCTCGGCGTCGCGGCGTGCCGACGGTGGAAGGAGGGGAATCCCGTTGTTACTCCGCTTCGGGTCGCCTGATGTGCTCAACCGGACCCCAGATGGGGCACGAGTTCTGACCAGATGGCGTCCAGGATGTCGGTGGTGGGGCCTTCGTAGTGGGCGGTGACGGTGATGCACGCGTCGTGGTGGGGAAACATGATGCTGAACTGCCCGTAGATCCCGTCCATGCGCCACGCGTCGTCCCTGCTGCACAACCAGGCGTGCAGACCGTATCTCTGGTTGTCCGGCTGCTCGCGGCCGGTGTCGATGGGGTGTTCGGTCATTGCAGCGACGAAGTCTGTCGGAATGAGCTCCCGGCCGTGGAAAGAGCCGTTGTTCAGAAGGGTCTCTCCGACCCAGGCGATTTCTTGTGTCCGGAGGAACAAGCCAATCGCGCCGAGCGGATATCCGAGGGGGCAGCGGTGCCATTGAGGATTGTGGATCGCCAGGGGCTCGAAGAGCCGGGGCATCAGGTAGTCGCGGAGGTCGAGCCCGGAGCAGGCGTGGATGATCCGCCCGAGCATGTATGAGTTGGCTCCCCTGTAGTGGTAGGTCGTTCCGGGCTTGGCGATGAGTGGGGTGGCGAGGAAGTCTCGGGCCGGGTCGTCGGGGTGGTCGGCGTCAGGATCGAGCCAGCGGTAGCCGTTGCCCGCGGTCATGCTCAGCAGGTGCCGGATGGTCATCGCCTCGACGCCGTCGGCGGCGTCGGTAAGGAATTGAGGTAGGTGGTTCAGCACCGGGTCATCCAGATGGAGCCGGCCCTCAGCCTGAGCGATCCCGACGGCGATCGAGGTGAACGTCTTCGAGACCGAGAAGACGTCTCGCCGGTCATCGGCGACCCAACGATGCGTCAGCTCCCCGCGGCCGTTGAGCGAGATGTGTAGACCTTCGAGACCGAGATGTTGTTCGGCGACGGCTTGCCGGAAGCCCACCGCGGCAGCGTGCAGCCGATCCATCCCTGAGCTCATCGCCTAAACCTAGCCGTCCGAAGGCCGTCGCCAGCGACTCGAGGCAGCCAGCAATGAGAACCCCGCAGCTGGGCAGAGCGAGCACATGTAGTGGGGCGCGAAGCGAGAACCAGGTCAGCGGGGAGTGTGGGCGTGGACGTGTGTCAGTAGCCGCTGCGGGTACTGAGGGACCAGCCGAAGCGGCTGGCACCAGCTGTGGGGATCCCGCCCTTCCCAGGCACCGAGTTGCGCGATCCGGGTCGCACCTGTCCCGGCGGTTTGCCGGCACCGGGTCGACCTCGACACGAACCCCACTGAGTGGCCGCTGGTGCATCCACTGTTCATCGCACTCGACCTGGCCCAGGGCCTCGGCCGCGGTCGCGGTCGCGAGGTCCTCGACGCCTGGGCGCCCGACGAACGGTGGACACGTGTCTGGTAGCCGCGTGACCTTCCTTGGCGACGCCATGGCCGCGGTTGTCCAAGGCGTCAACGCGGTGAGCACGCTCATCGGCCAGCCTCCGGTGATCGTCGGCGGGCTCGCCGTCCTGGCACGACTCTCCAAGCCCTATCGCGCCACCGTCGACCTCGACGTCGTCGACCGGCTCCTCGGCGAGGCGCCGCAGCTCGAGGTTCTCCGCGCGGCCAATCGGGCTGAACCTGTGGAGCCCGTAGGAGTCCTGCTGCCGACCCAGTTCGGCGCGGTGAAGGTCGACGTGCTCGAAGTCCGGCAGGAGGGCCTGCCGGCAGGACCGGTGAGTCGAGTGGTCGCGCCGCCCCATTGGGGTCGTCGAGTGGTCGCTGCGACACGGCTTCCTCGGCGTGTCGACTAGCGGAGCGACCATTCTGATGGACGCCACGGCGTCACTACCAGCGGCCGAGATTCGTCATACCTGGTTGAGAATTCTGGCTCAGTGGATTGTCGGTGGGTTGCTCTAGTGTGCCGCACCGGAGATCCGTGTAAGAAGTCGCCCGATTGACTCGAGTATC
>DAIQRJ010000055.1:0-19828 GCA_036786375.1 Actinopolymorphaceae bacterium | reverse complement strand
AACCCCGACAGCCGGGAGCCCACGGTCGCGACGGCCATCACCGCGGAGTTCCGCAGGACGCCCGTCTGCCGCTGTGCCGCCCCGTCCACCACGCCGGGATCGGTGCGATCGGCGGGATCGGCCGGCTCGGTCATCAGGGGCCGCCTGGGCCGGACGTGGCGGCCGCGGCCTTCGTCCTGCGGTGGGCGCGGATCTGGCGGTAGACCGCTGTCGCCATCAGCAGCGCGACACCGACGCCGAGGATCACCCAGCCGACGATCCCGTACTGCGTCACCCGGATGGTGAAGGCGGTCCCGCCGCCGAGCGGCTGACCGTCCGGGGTGACCAGGTGGGCGGTGAGGCGGACGACGCCGCCGCGGCCGGAGTTGGCGGTGAACCGCGACGTGACGCGACGCTTGGCGTCGACCTCGACCTTCTGGACGGCGCCGGGATCGACGATGCCGGTGTCGGGCGACGTGATCCGGATGTAGACGGTCACCGGGATGTTCAGCTGGTTGTTGACCGTCACCGGGAACGAGCCGGACGACCCGGTCAGCGTCACCAGCAGCGGCACCGACAGCTTCACCCCGCCGAGCTGGCTGTCGAGCAGGCCGGCGTCGGCGTTTACCAGCGCCAGGCCGGTGGACGGGTCCGTCCGCCACGCGATCGAGGTACCCCGGAGCGCGGCGCGTCGCCAGATTGCGCTCGCGTTCTCCCGGTCGCCGGCGATGTCGACCAGCGTGGCCGAGCGATCGAGCAACTGCCGGACCGCCTCGACGATGCCCAGGCTCAGCTCCTGGTCCCGGCTGGCCTTCGGGTAGCGCAGGGTGCCGGTGTAGCGGGGCGCGTTCCCGGCGGTCACTTCGTCCAGCGACTTCGTCGTCACCCAGCTCGCCGCCGCCGGGGGGTGCAGCAGCTCACTCGTCGTCGCCGCCACGTCGAGGTCGCGCGGCAGCGCCGCGACGACACGATAGGTCGAGCCCTTGGGGGTGGCGAGGGCGAGCAGAGAGGTCTCGGCGAGGAAACGCTGGAGATCGAGTATCGGCGCGTCGACGCCGGCCGGGGCGTTGGCCGTCGGCAGCAGGCCGGGATCGGTGACGACGGCGGCGAGAGTGCCCTCGTTGGTGGGGATGCTCACGGCCGGGTGGCCGGCGGCGAGGTCGGGGAGGCTGTCCGCGGACAGCACGATCCGGCGGATCCCCGCGGCGGCGACCGTGTCGAGGGCCGCCGCGTCCGCGTAGCCGTCCGCGGGCATGGCGGTGACCGCTCCGGTGAGCCCGGACGCCGTCGCCGAGGTGGTGCCGAGCGCCGCCAGGCCGGTCAGCGGTTCGGTCAGGCCGAGGTGGTCGAGGGAGACGACGTCGGTGTCGGCGAACGGGAGCACGAGCGCGCGGCGCCCGGCGACCAGGCTCTTCATGCCGGTCACGAAGGCGGCCGCGTCGGCGTTCCCGGGCACCTTGGCCGCCACCGGCTGGCGCACGGTGTGGTCGCCGGCGAGGGTCGTCGCCTCGGCGAGCAGGTTCGGGTCGATCGCCGGCGTGACGGTCCCGTTCGAGGCGAGCGACAGGAGCCGCCCCAGCCGGCCGTTTGGAGCGACGTCGTCGGCGAGCGAGCTGTTCAGCAGGCTGCCGTCGGCAACGGCCGTGGGTGAGCTCGTGAACGGCACGACGTAGGCGACGTCGACGCGGCCGGTGGCTTTGGGATCGGGCATGTAGGGCGCGAACGTGCGCACCCGGCCGGCGGTGTCGCGCAGCTCGTTCGGAGCGTTGGCGCGGATGTCGACGCCGACCGGGTAGACACCCGCACCGCCGAGGCCGAGCCGGTCGACGGGGACCTTCAGGGAGAAGGTCGCCGACTCACCCGGAGCGAGCGAGGCCGCCATCTCGTCGAGGAGGTCCTCGGGTTCGGTGATGCGGACGCCGAGCCGGTCACCGGGCGCCTTGGCGGCGGCCTCGGCCAGGCCGGTACGTGTCTCGAGCGGGCTCAGGCTCACCCACAGGGCGGCGTTGACGGTCTGGATGGGGACATCGCCGGTGTTGACGACTGTGCCGGTCGCCTCGAAGGTGCCGCCCTTGCGCAGGACCGGGCTGATCGAGCTCAGCGTCACGGTGACCGTGGCGGGCTGGGCGTGGGCGGCGGGTGCGTGCGTGGTGACGCCGGCCAGCGCGGCGGCGGCGGCCAGCAGGAGGGCCAGAACGAGCCGGATCCGGGTGCCGGCGGATCGGGTGAACCGCACGGACCATCCTTTCCGGGGCACGGGGTGCCGTCATGCCGGGGAGCTTCGGAGCTGGACTACGTCCGGTGCATGGTAGTGCCGCCCGCGCAGAGCGCCGGTGGTTGCGCAGCGGTTGCGCGCGGCGTCACCCGCCCCGGCACCGTAGCCTTGCCCGCTGTGTCGGACGCTCGGGAGTTTCGGTTGCGCATCGCCAAGGGGCTCGTCGCCCTCGGGCCGGCCGTCCCGTCGCTCGGCCGGTTGTTCGCCGCCGCCGGGCACGAGATCTCCCTTGTCGGTGGCGTGGTGCGCGACATGGCGCTGGACCGCGGCAGCTACGACCTCGATCTGACCACCGACGCCCACCCCGACGACACCGAACGGCTGCTGGCCGGCTGGGCGGACGCCACCTGGGACATCGGCAAGGCGTTCGGGACCATCGGGGCGCGCAGGGGCGACGAGACGTTCGAGGTCACCACCTACCGGGCTGAGGCCTACGACCGGACCAGCCGCAAACCCGCTGTGTCCTACGGCACCGACCTCGTCGACGACCTGCGCCGCCGGGACTTCACCGTCAACGCGATGGCGATCAGGTTCGCCGGTGGTGGTGACCAACCCGAGTTCGTCGACCCGTTCGACGGGCTGGCCGACCTCGCCGCCGGAGTGCTGCGGACGCCCGCGAGCCCGGCCGAGTCGTTCGGCGATGACCCGCTGCGGATGATGCGTGCGGCCCGGTTCGCCGCGCAGTTGCAGTTCACTGTCGATCCGGCCGCCCGTGCCGCCATGACCGAGCTGGCCGATCGGCTGTCCATCGTGTCGGTGGAGCGGGTGCAGGCGGAACTGTCGAAGCTGCTGCTCTCGCCGTCGCCGCGCCGTGGTCTGGAGGTGCTCGTCGAGACCGGCTTGGCCGCGCAGATGCTGCCGGAGCTGCCGACGCTGCAACTCGAGGCCGACGAGCACCACCGGCACAAGGACGTCTACGAGCATTCGCTGACCGTGCTCGAGCAGGCGATCGAGCTCGAACCGCGGCTGGGCAACGGTCCCGACCTCACCAACCGGCTCGCGGCGCTGCTGCACGACATCGGCAAACCGCGTACCCGCAGGTTCGAGGACGGCGGCCGGGTGAGCTTCCATCACCACGAGGTCGTCGGCGCCAAGATGGCCCGCAAGCGGCTGACCGCGCTGAGGTACTCCAACGAGGTCGTCGACGACGTGAGCACGCTGGTCGAGCTGCACCTGCGCTTCCACGGCTACGGCTCGGGCGAGTGGACCGACGCGGCCGTCCGCCGCTACGTCCGCGACGCCGGGCCGCTGCTGCCGCACCTGCACGTGCTCACCCGGGCCGACTGCACGACCCGCAACAGGCGCAAGGCAGCCGCGCTGAGCCGCACCTACGACCAGCTCGAGGATCGCATCGCGGCGTTGCGCGAGCAGGAGCAGCTGGACTCGTTGCGACCCGACCTCAGTGGCGACGAGATCATGGCCGTGCTCGGCATCCCGCCCGGCCCCGCCGTCGGCCGGGCCTACCGCTTCCTCCTGGAGTCCCGGATCGAGAACGGGCCGCTCGGACCGGACGCGGCGCGCGAGGCGCTGCTGGCCTGGTGGACCGAGCAGGCCGGCTGACCGATTGGGGTCAGGGCGCACGTCCGTCCGCCGGAACCCTCACGGCTGAGGTCATCGGCTGCGATCCTGAGTCCGGTCCAGCGGCACCCCGAGCGCCGCGGACCTCCACCACGGGAGCCCAGCCGATGACCAGCACCTGGTCGATCGATCGAGATCGCCAGATCCTCGAACGCGACGGCACGCCCTGGTTCCTGCTCGGCGACACCGCCTGGGAGCTGTTCCGCCGGCTCGACCTCGACCAGGTCGAGCACTACCTGAGCGTCCGCGCCGGCCAGGGCTTCAACACCGTGCTGGCCGTCGCGGTGTCGGAGTTCGACGCGCGGACGGTCCCGAACGCCAACGGCGACCTGCCCTTCACCGACGACGATCCGGGCCTGCCGAACGAGCCGTTCTGGCGGCACGTCGATGCTGTCGTGACGCGGGCCAACGGCCTGGGCCTGACGATCGGCATGCTGCCGACGTGGGGGACGCACTGGCACGACCAGCGGGACGGACACCTCCCGTTCGTCGATGCAGGGTCCGCGCATACCTTCGGAGCGTGGATCGCCGGCCGTTATCAGCATGACGACATCATCTGGGTGCTGGGCGGTGACAGGCCGATCGAGAGTCCGTCGCAGCGCGAGACGGTGGATGCGATGGCCGCCGGAATCCGCTCGGTCGTCGGTGATCGGCAGTTGCTGACCTTCCACCCACCCGGGCGCGCGAGCTCGTCGGACTTCCTCGCCGACACCGGGTGGATCGACTTCGACATGATCCAGTCCGGCCATGCGGGCTTGACGATGCCGAACTACGAGTTCGTCGAACACGACCTCGCGCGCGACCTGGCACGGCCCACCCTCGACGCCGAGCCGAACTACGAGGACCATCCGGTCATGTCGCCGACCTGGAAACCCATCCTGGACTGGCGATTCGACGATCGCGACGTCCGCCGGTCGGCATACCACGCGGTCTTCGCCGGAGCCTGCGGGCACGTTTACGGCGCGCACCCGGTGTGGCAGATGTACCAACCGGGCTTGACCGAACCGATCAACTCCCCGGCCCGCTCGTGGACGCAGGCACTGACATTGCGCGGTGCAGAACAGATCCGGCACCTCGCCGCGTTCACTTCAGCTGTGTCGATCGAGGGCTGGGCACCGGATCAGGGCCTGCTCCATCACGCGATCGGTGTGCTCGACGCCCACCACAGCGCCATGACCCACCGAAATGAACCCGGAGTTCTCGCTTACCTGCCTAAGGGTCGTGCGGTCGAACTCGACCTGCGGCGGTGGCCGACCGGGTCGTGGCGGCCACGCTGGTTCGATCCACGCACCGGCGGTTGGCAGGACGGGGCACCGATCGCGGGTGGCCGGGTGCGCGTCGAGCATCCGTTCCCCGGCGAGGATGCCGTCCTCCTGCTCGAACCCGAATCCTCCACCCACACAGCCGAATCCACCGACCGGACAGCAGGTTCACGATGACCGTCACCCCATCCACCTACCAGGCGGCCACCACCGCGGACGACATCGACGACGCCACCGTCGAGAGCTATCGCAGCAACGGGTTCGTGCGCATCCCGTCGGTCCTGACGCCGTACGAGGTCGCGATCTACCGCGATGCCGCGGCGCGGGCCTACGAGCGGATGGGATCGCTCACGAGTTCGGACGTGTTCAAGCAGATCCTGCAGCTGTGGAGACGCGACGAGGTCCTGCGCAACCTCACCCTGCATCCTGGGCTGGCGGCGATCGCATCCCGCCTCGCCGGCGTCGACCTGCGGCTCTGGCACGACCACCTGCTGATCAAGAAACCCCGCAACGGGGTGCCGACGGAGTTCCACCAGGACGCGCCCTACTGGCCGCATGCAACGTCGCGGCACTGCCTGTCGGCCTGGATCGCGCTCGTCGACGTCCCGGTCGAGCGCGGCTGCATGACGTTCATCCCCGGCTCGCACGAGCGGCACGACATCCGCCCGATCGACCTCGAGGACTCGACCGACATGTTCAAAGCTGCGCCCGACCTCGCCTACGAGCAGCGGGTCACGGTGCCACTGCGAGCCGGGGATTGCACGTTCCACAACGGATATGTCGCACACTCGGCGAGTCCGAACGCGACCGACGACTTCCGCTTCGCCCACGTCGTGATCTACACCGATGTGCAGACGACCTACGACGGCAAGCGCCACGTCGTCACCGACCCGTTGGGTCTGACAGTGGGCCAGGTCCTTCCCGACGAGATGTTCCCGCCGCTGCCGGGCTGAGCGTCCCGGCATCCAGACGCCGGTAGGTCAGTGCCGTCAGCAGGTAGCCGCAGGCGCAGAAGACCAGCACCGGATAGGACTTGCCGGTGTCGGGGAGCACGAGTGCCGCAACGACTGCCGCGCTGACGAACACGACGTTGAACAACACGTCGTAGAAGGAGAAGACCCGCCCGCGGAACTGGTCGGCGACCTGCGTCTGGACGATCGTGTCGGTGCAGATCTTCACGCCCTGGGACGCGATGCCGAGGCCGGCCGCGGCGACGAGCAGGGCGGGTTGCGTGTAGAGGGCGGTGGGCACGACCTCGAGGACGCCGGCGGCGGTGAGCAGCACGACCTGCCAGGTCTGCGGCCGCATCCGGCGGGTGGCCATCGGCGTGATCACGGCGGCGATGCCATAGCCGATGCCGGAGGCGCCGACGATCAGCCCGAGGCCGGCGAGGCTGCCGCCGGAGTCGCGGTCACCGAAGTAGTTGCGGTAGAGCAGCACGCTCGCGACGGTGGTGAGGCCGTAGAAGAACCGGCTGGCGCCGATCGCACCGAGGGCGAGGCCGGCGGGCCGGGGGATGTGCCGGAAGCCGGCGACCAGCCCACGGGTGACGACGCGGAGCCCCGCCAGCACGGTGTGCGCGGCGACCTCGGCGGCGTCCGGGCCGAGGAACGGCAGCCTCGTGGCCGCGCCGGAGGCCAGCAGGTATGCCACCGCCGCCACGGCGACGACGGCGACGTCCCCGGCGAGCGCGTGCACCAGGGCGCCGATGCCGGCGCCGACGATGTAGGCGAGCGTCCCGCAGGTCGGCGAGACCGCGTTGGCCATCACGAGTTCGTCGTCGGGGACGACCCGCGGGAGCGCGGCGGACAGCCCGGCCAGCAGGAAGCGGTTCACCGAGAAGCAGGCCAGCACCACGAGGAAGAAGGCGACCCCGGCGGGTCCGTCCAGGGCGTCGGCACCGATGAAGACCGCGACGACGACCAGCAGACCGACGCGGACCAGGTTGCTCAGGATCAGGGTCGAGCGCCTCGGCCACCGATCGAGGAAGACCCCGACGAACGGGCCGAGCACCGAGAACGGGAGCAGCAGAGCGGCGAAGCCGAGCGCGATGGCGGTGGCGTCGGGAGCCCGTTCGGGGGAGAACAGGACCGACGACGCGAGCGCCACCTGGAAGATGCCGTCCGCGGACTGCGACGTGAGCCGGACCGAGAACAGCCGACGGAAGCCCTGCAGGCGCAGCAGCGTCCGCAGATCGGCCACGAACGTCATGACGTGCTCCCTGGATCGGCTCCCGAAAGCCTACGGGGCGTGCGGGCACGGCCCGGTCGGGCGTCCACGCTCACCGACCTACTGTGTGGCGATGAGCTACCAGACCCCGCCGGCCCAGCAGTCCGTGACCTACCCACAGCGCCAGACGGTGACGATCAGCGCCGGCACGGCCATGAAGATCGGCTTCTTCGGCGCCTTCGGCGCGTTGCTCTTCTCGATCATCGTGTCCGTCATCGCGCTGGTGATCACCCTCGTCCTCGGTCTGAGCCTGAGCGGGCTCTTGCAGTCCAGCTGAACGGGCGGCCGGGCGCGACGTCGGCGGTGATCTCACCGAGGCCCGGTCCGAGGATCCGCACCGCGTGCGGGTGGCCGGCTTCGATGCGCACCGACGTCGGCGCACCGTCGCGCCAGGCCATGTCGACCGTCGCCCCTGCACGCGTGACGACCCCGCGGACGTTGCCGGCCGGCCACGCCGACGGCAGCGCCGGGAGCAGCCGGATCGTGCTCTGCCCGTCCCGGCCGGTCCAGTCCTCGTGCGACTGCACCAGCATCTCCACGGCTGCGGCGGTGGCGCCGAAGTTCGCGTCGATCTGGAACGGCGGGTGGTTGCCCCACAGGTTCGGCAGCAGGTTGTCGCCGACGAGCCAGCCGAACGCTCCGTACGCTGCGTCGCCGTCGTGCAGCCGCGCCCGCAGCGCCGATCGCCACGCCTGACACCAGCCGGGTCCGTCGTTGCCACGGGCGTCGAGGGTCGTCGCCGCGGCGCCCCGGAGCGCGGCCCGGTCGGCGGCCGAGTCGGCGGCGTCGATGGAATCGCCCGGGAACAGCGCGAACAGTTGCGACACGTGCCGGTGGTGATCGTCGGGATCGTCCAGGTCGGTCTTCCACTCCTGCAGCTGACCCCAGGAGCCGACCCGGAGCCCGATGTCGAGCCGGCCGACGGCCTTGGCTACCTCGGTCCGGACCTCGTCATCAGGGTCGAGCAGTTCCAGCGCGTCGACGAACACGGCGTGGACGAGCTGGCCCGACATCGCCGCACCGACGGTGAACGCCCCGTGCTCGGGCGAGTAACTCGGGCTCACGACCAGCGTCTGGTCACGCGGATCCTCGACGAGCAGGTCGAGCCAGAACGCGGCGACCCCGTGGATGACCGGCCGGGCGATGTCGACGAGCAACGACTCCGAGCCGGTGCTGCGGACGGCCTCGGCGATGTCGTGGGCGAGCCAGGCGTTCGCCTCCGGGAACCAGAACGAGGTGGCGTACTCGATCACGCCGGCGTAGGCGAAGGGGGTGGTCGCGAGGAGGACCGACCAACCGCGGACGTCGAGCTGCTCGGCCAGCAGAGCGCCGGTCGTCTCGGCGAGGAAGGCCGTGAACGCGTAGTAGGGCTCGGCGACCTCGGCCAGCCCGGTTCGAAGCGCGGGCCAGTAGTTCATCTGCTCGTTGATGTTGACGTGGAAATCGCACGACCAGGGCGGGGTGGTGCTCGAGTTCCACAGGCCCTGCAGGTGGGCCGGCAGCGCGCCCGGCCGGGACGACGCGATCAGCAGGTACCGGCCGTAGGCGACGACGAGCTCGTCGAGGGCCAGCCGGTCGGCGGCACTGTGGTTCGGGTAACCGGCGAGCAGCTCGGGCGTCGTCGGCTCCGGGGCGTCGCTCGGACTCGTCAGCTCCAGGGCGAACCGGTCGAACAGGGCGGCGTGGTCCGCGACGTGCCGGGCCTTGAGCTCGGCGTAGCCGATCGCGGCGGCCGCGTCGGCGCGAGCGGTGACGTCGGGGAGCTCGCCGCGGAAGCCGGGAAAGCGCAAGGCGTAGTCGGTGGCCAGCGCGATGACGACGACGACCTCGTCGGCACCAGTCACACGCAGATGCTCGCCCTCGACGCTCACGCTGCCGTCGGTGACGACCCGCAACGTCAGCTGGTAGCGCATGCCGTTGTCGTGCAGCGCGCCGGCGACCACGAGGCCGTCGGCGGTGGCCGTGACCTCGCGGCTGCGGCCGTCGGAGGTGAGGACGCGGACGAACGCGTCGACACCCGCTGGGCCGTCGGCGGTGAGCCGGGCGACGATCACGCGGTCCGGGCTGGACGCGATGACGTCGCGACCGAACGTCGTGGCGCCGAGCGTGTAGCGGGTCCAGGCCGTCGCGGTTGCGAGGTCGAGACCGCGCGCGTAGCCGGTCACATCCGACTCGTCGTGGCCGGTGCCGATACGGACCTCGGCGAACACTTGCGAGGCGCCGTAGCCCGTACTCGGCGCCCCGAGGATCGAGGCGACGTGCGCGGGTTCGAGGCCCTCGGTCCCGGCCAGTTCACGACGGACCTGCGCCAGCGCCGGGAGCGGCGAGCTCTCCCACAGGCCGTGCCGATAGGGCTCCTCCCCGCCCGGGCCACCCGTCCACAGGGTCTTCTCCGACAGCACGAGACGCTCGTCGGAGATGCCGCCGAACACGCCGGCGCCTTCGAAGCCGTTGCCGATCGGGAGCGACTCGCGCTCCCAGTCCTGGGCGGGGGTGTCGTAGCGGAGCTCGAGGGTCACACCTGCAGAATCGCATAGGATTTTGGGTTGTGGCACTGGATCAGCACGCCCTCGAGGCATCTGCAGCATTCGCGCGTCCGACCCCGGCCACCGATCGTCCGGGTGCTGAGCTGGTCGTGACCCGGACCTGGGACGGCAGTCGGTTCCGCAGCACCCTCACGAACACCGGTGACGTCTCGGTTCGCGTCGAGGAGGTCGTGGTCGCGTCCGGCGGGCACGGGTTGCCGACCGACACACCCCTCTACGGCGAAGGCTTCACCATGCTCTCGCAGTACGAGGGCACGATCGCCGCGCTCACACTCCTCGGCGGCTATGGGGACGCGACCCACTACCGGCTGCCGCAGCGAGCGGGCTTCCGGACGGTGTACGACCTGGCGCTGGTCAGCCCGGCCGGTGGGCCGCACACGCTGGTCGCGTTCGCGTCCAGCCGGCGGTTCGCCGGCCAGCTCCGGTTCTCCGACACCGCGTACGAGTTGGCGCTCGACACCGAAGGCCTCGAACTGGCGCCGGGCGCGACTTGGGAACTCGAGGACGTCGTCGTGTTCACCGGCCCGGACCCCGACGCCCTGTTCGCCGACCTCGCCACCGAGCTGAGCCGAGTCCACCCGCCGCGCGTTCCGGCCGAACGGCTGACCGGCTGGTGTTCCTGGTACTGCTTCGGGCCCGACGTCACCGAGGCCGACATCGTCGCGAACCTGCACGCGGCCGACGAGCACGGGCTCGGGCTCACCTACGTGCAGATCGACGACGGTTACCAGGCCCGGATGGGCGACTGGCTCGAACCCGGCCCGCTGGTGCCCGACCCGGCCGGGTTGTGCCGGACGATCACACAGCTGGGCCACGAGCCGGCGATCTGGGTGGCGCCGTTCATCGCAGAAGCCGGGTCGACGGTGCTGCGTGAGCATCCCGAGTGGTTCGTCTCCGACGAGTCCGGGCTGCCGCTGGCGTCCGACCGGATCTCCTACGGCGGCTGGCGGCGCGGCCCGTGGTTCATGCTCGACGGCTCGAATCCGGAGGCGCGCGATCACCTGCGGTCGGTGTTCTCGACGATGCGGAACGACTGGGGCTGCCGGTACTTCAAGCTCGACGCGAACGTGTGGGGTGCGCTGCCGGGTGGGCACCGGCTTGGCCCCGGCGGCCACCCGCGTCGAGAGCTACCGGCTCGCGATGGTGGCGATCCGGGACGCGGTCGGCGACGAGTCGATCATCCTGGGCTGCAACGCGCCGAACTGGGCGTCGTTGGGGTTGGTCGACGCGATGCGGACGACCGACGACATCTCCCGCACGCCCGAGGCGGTCGACTTGGTTGCGAGGGCCGGGCGGCGCCGGTCGTGGCAGAGCAACCGGTTGTGGACCGCGGATCCGGACTGCCTGGTGGTGACGGGGTCGAAGCTGACGGCGGAGCAGCTCGAGTTCCACGCCGCCTACATCCGTGAGATCGGTGGCTCGGTGCTGTCGGGCGACGACCTGACGAAGCTCACGGCTGCCGAGGTCGAGGCGATCCGGGACTGCCTGCCGACGGCCTGAACCGCCAGGTCGCAGCCTTTGACCCCGTCTCGTGGCCTTTGACCCCGTGGACGGGGTCGAAGGGCCCCGGTAGGGGTCGATGGTGGTGAACCAGGCACCGACACAGCCGCGTCCGAGCACCGACAGCCCCGTGCACGGGGCTGTCGGTGCTCCGGCGGGGTCGTCCGTCGTCAGAAGGGTCAACCGTCACTCGGATTCGGGCCCAGCAGCAGCCGCCCGGCCCGTCGTCCGAGCGTCCTTGCACTCAGCCCCAGCCTCAAAGTGGACGCGCGCGTCGGCCCGATGCGGCGTGTTGGGTGGCGACGCGCCCACTTTGCGGGCTCCAGGCGCTCCAGGGCTGGCGGCTCTGGCTGGTCCTAGATCTCGCCCCGGATGAAGCGCTCGACCTCTTCACGGGCCTTCGAGTCGTCGTACTGCACCGGCGGGGACTTCATGAAGTAGCTCGCCGCCGAGAGCAGCGGTCCGCCCTGACCGCGGTCGAGGGCGATCTTCGCCGCCCGCACCGCGTCGATGATGATCCCCGCGGAGTTCGGCGAGTCCCACACCTCGAGCTTGTACTCCAGGCTCAGCGGCACGTTCCCGAACGCCTTGCCCTCGAGCCGGACGTAGGCCCACTTCCGGTCGTCGAGCCACGGCACGTAATCGCTCGGGCCGATGTGCACGTTGTCCGCGCCCAGGTCCCGGTCGATCTGCGACGTCACCGACTGCGTCTTGCTGATCTTCTTCGACTCGAGCCGGTCCCGCTCGAGCATGTTCTTGAAGTCCATGTTCCCGCCGACGTTGAGCTGCATCGTCCGCTGGAGTTCGACCCCGCGGTCCTCGAACAACTTCGCCAGCACCCGGTGCGTGATGGTCGCGCCGACCTGGGACTTGATGTCGTCGCCGACGATCGGCAGCCCGGCCACGCGGAACTTCTCCGCCCACACCGGGTCCGACGCGATGAACACCGGCAGCGCGTTGACGAACGCGACACCCGCGTCGATCGCGCACTGGGCGTAGTAACGGTCGGCCGCTTCGGAGCCCACCGGCAGGTAAACCACCAGCACCTCGGCGCCGCTCTCACGCAGCACGGAGACGACGTCGACGGGCGCGGCGGACGATTCGTCGATCGTCTCGCGGTAGTACTTCCCGAGCCCGTCGAGCGTGTGCCCACGGGACACGGTCACGCCCGAGGTCGGCACGTCGCAGATCTTGATGGTGTTGTTCTGGCTCTCACCGATCGCGTCCGCGAGGTCGAGACCGACCTTCTTCGCGTCGACGTCGAACGCGGCGACGAACTCGATGTCGCGCACGTGGTAGTCACCGAACTGGACGTGCATCAGGCCGGGGACCTTCGTCCCGGCCTCGGCGTCGCGATAGAAGCGCACGCCCTGGATCAGTGACGCGGCGCAGTTGCCGACGCCGACGATGGCGACCTTGAGACTCATGTGTTCTCCGTTGGAGGGGATCATCAGGCCTCGGATCGGACCCGTCCGAGGGACGCTAGCGAGGGGGCGGGCCGGCTGTCATGACCGGACAAGAGTCGTGTCGGCCGTACCCTGGGCAGGCATTGCCGTACAGATCACAGCCGTCCACGGGCATTCTGTGTGCTCACCGGGAGTTCACAACACGTGTCCGACACCAAGCCGCCCTCGCCACCCAAGGCCCCGAAAGGGCGGCGGACGGGTCTGCGACGCCTCGTCCGGGCGATGGTGTTCACCGTCGCGCTGCTCATCGTCGCGGGTGCCGCGGCCCTCGTCATCGGCTACGTCGTGACGCCGATCCCGGACCCGAACCGGCTCGTGACAGCCAACGCGACGATCGTCTACTACGCCGACGGCAAGATCCCGTTGGGCACGTTCGCCGCCCGCAACCGCACCTCGGTGGCGCTCGACCAGATCTCGCCGAAGGCGCAGGAAGCGGTGATCGCCGCCGAGAACCGCGACTTCTGGACCGACCGCGGCATCTCACCGAGCGGGATCGTCCGGGCGCTGTGGCGCGACGTCCGCGGGCAGCCGACCCAGGGCGCGTCGACGATCACCCAGCAATACGTGAAGAACTACTACCTGACCGACGAGCAGACGCTCTCGCGCAAGGTCCGTGAGCTGTTCATCACGCTCAAGGTCCAGCGTCAGCTCGACAAGCAGGAGATCCTCACCAACTACCTGAACACCGTCTACTTCGGACGCGGCACGTATGGCATCGAGGCGGCGTCACAGACCTACTTCGGGGTATCGGCCAAGGATCTGACCAACGAGCAGTCGGCGGTGCTCGCGAGCATGCTCAAGGGCCCGTCGCTCTACGACCCGGCCGGTGGCAAGACCAACGTCACCCGGCTCACCGACCGCTACCACTACGTCCTCATCGGCATGGCCGAGGCGGGGAAGTACGACGCGACGAAGGCGCCGACGGTCAAGCTGCCCACGATCGACGCGCCGAGCCAGGAACAGCAGTACTCCGGCACCCGCGGCTACCTGCTGGCGGCGGCGCGCGCCGAACTGGTCAGGCGGGGCATCACCGAGCAGGAGCTGAACTCCGGCGGCCTGCGCATCACCACCACGTTCGACCCGAAGATGCAGACGGCGGCCGAGAAGGCCGTGAAGGACAACATGCCGACCGAGAAGGCGGCCGGCCTGCACGTCGGGCTGGCCGCGGTCGAGCCGGGAACCGGCGCGGTCCGGGCGATCTACGGCGGCAAGAACTACCTCAAGCAGCCGTTCAGCGACGCGACCCAAGCCAGCTGGCAGCCCGGCTCGTCGTTCAAGGCGTTCACTCTCGCCGCGATGCTGAAGGAGAACATCGGCCTGCGCTCGACCGCGGACGGGAACACCCTCACCCTGCCCGACGGCGAGCAGGTGCGCAACGAGTTCCACCGCAACTACGGCTCGTCGGTCAACATGCTCTACGCGACCGAGCAGTCGATCAACACCGCGTTCGTCGACGTCACCCAGAAGATCGGGCCCACGAAGGTCGTCGACGCGGCGATCGCGGCCGGTGTCCCGAAGGACCCGAAGAACCTGCAGGCCGTCCCCGTCGTCACTCTCGGCGTCGCCTCGGAGACCCCGCTGACGATGGCCAACGCCTACGCGACGATGGCCGCGCAGGGCAAGCGCGCCGACGCCCACACCATCGACATCGTCAAGACCCGCGCCGGCAAGACCCGGCTCAAGGTCGATGCGAACGTCACGCAGACGATCGACGTCGACGTGACCCGCGACGTCACCTACGCGCTCGAGCAGGTCGTCCAGCGCGGGACCGGCACCGCCGCCCGGGCACTCGACCGGCCGGTGGCCGGCAAGACCGGGACCCACGAGGACCTCACCGCCTGGTTCATGGGGTACACCCCGCAGCTCTCGGCGTCGGTCGGCTTCTACAAGGTCGACTCGAAGGGCAAGCGGCTGTCGCTGGACGGGACCGGCGGGATGTCGACCTTCTTCGGCGGCATCGTGCCGACCAAGATGTGGACGGAGTTCATGAAGCTCGCGCTCGCCGGCCAGCCGGTGGAGAAGTTCGACGGCCCGGCCAACATCGGCGGTCGCGTCGTCCCGACCACGACCTCGACCCCGACGCCCACGACCACAGCCAACCCGACGACCCCGCCGGCCACCACGCCGCCACCGACCACGCCGCCACCGACCACGCCGGCACCGACCACACCGCCGGCCACGACCACACCGCCGACGACGCCTGCACCGACGACTCCGGAACCGACCGGCACGGTCCTGCCGACGGTCACCCCGCCGGTGACGATCCCGCCCCGGCCGACCACGACGCCGCGCGCGACCAGAACCGGCGCACCCGCCGATACCGGCTGACGGCTGGCACCATAGCGGCGTGATGCCCTCCGACCGCCGCGTCGTCACGGCGCCACCGTCGCACCACGACCGGATCGCACGGGCACTCACGGGGTGGCTCGGCGGCGCGGCCGGGTTGCACGCCCGGCTCACGTCGAACCCCCGGGCGCCGTTGATCGCGATCGTGCTGGTGACGACGCTGGCCACCTTGATCGGGCTGTGGCAGAAGTCCGCCTGCTACGACACCGGCTGGAACCGCGACAACAGCGAATTCATGTTCAACCACACCTGCTACTCCGACATCGCCATCCTGTATCGGGAGCGTGGGCTGGCGCAGGGCAAGATCCCGTACTTCGACACCGGCAGCTACTCGGTGCTCGAGTACCCGGTGCTCACCGGCGCGGTCATGTACGTCACCGCCTGGATCTCCCGGCATCTCGACCACGGCAGCCTGGTCGCCCATTCGCTCACGTACTTCGACGTCAACGTCGTGCTGCTCTTCCTGATGGCGCTGCTCGTCGCGTGGTCGGTGATGGTGCTCTCGGGTGCACGCCGGTGGGATGCCCTGCTGTTCGCCGGCGCCCCGGCGCTGGTGCTGTCCGGGACGATCAACTGGGACCTCGTCGCCGTCGCCCTCACCGGCCTGTCGATGGTGGCGTGGGCGCGACGGAATCCCTGGCTGGCAGGTGTTCTGCTAGGTCTCGGCGCGGCGACGAAGTTCTATCCGATCGTGCTGGCCGGGCCGTTCCTCGTACTCGCGATCCGCACCGGCCGGTTCAGCGGCTGGCTCAAGCTGGTGGTCGCGGGTCTCCTGGCCTGGTTGGCGGTGAACCTGCCGGTGATGATCGGTGCGCCGGAGCAATGGCGGTACTTCTTCGACTCCAACAACGAGCGGGCGGCCGACTTCGGCTCGATCTGGCTCGTCTTCTTCCAGGCCGGGCACGGTCTGAAAGACGTCAACCACACGTCGCTGCTGCTCTTCGGGCTCGGCTGTGCGGTGATCGGGGTGCTCGCCCTGGTGGCACCGCAGCGGCCCCGGCTCGCGCAGTTGGCGTTCCTGGTCGTCGCGGCGTTCCTGCTCGTCAACAAGGTCTACTCGCCGCAGTACGTCCTGTGGTTGCTGCCGCTGGCGATCCTGGCCCGGCCGAAGGTGCGCGACATCCTCATCTGGCAGGCGTTCGAGGTCTTCTACTGGCTGATGGTGTGGATGTACCTGGCCGGGTTGTACGCCAATCACCCGATCGGCCGGCTGTACTGGTGGGCGATCATCGCGCGGGTGCTCGCGACGCTGTGGTTCGCGGGGATGGTGGTGTGGGACATGTTCGTCACCAGCCGCGACCCCGTGCGTGCCCGTGATGGCGTCGACGATCCGACCGGCGGTGAGTTCGACGGTGCGCCTGATGCGAACTGGCGACGGCTGTTCCGGCCGAGCGGTGAGACGGTCGAGCCGGTGGACGTCGGTGCGGGTGCGGCGCACCGGATGCTCGATGGCTGACGCCGCTGTGGTGGGACCGTCCGGGCAGTCCGTCCGCCAGTACCCGTGGTGGTACCTGGGAACCGTCGAACGGCAGGCCCTCGGGATCTGGCTGCTGAGCAAACTGTCGATGATCGTCATCGCCTTCTCCGGACCGCACCTGTTCGCCGCCGACACCGGCACCAACGGACGGCTGGAGCGTTGGGAGACCTGGGACTTCGCGCACTTCGACCAGATCGCCCGGCACGGCTACTTCGCCCCGTGGAGGGCACCGGTGGAGGCGTTCTTCCCCGGGCTGCCGTTGTTGATGCGGGCCGGCCTCGACATCGGGGTGACGACCGTCGTCACGGGGCTGTTCGTCTCGACGGTGTCGACTGCCGTCGCGGTCGTGGCCCTCGCCCGGCTGGCGGAGCTCGAATACGGCCGCGCGGCTGCGCAGACCACCGTCATCGTGTGGCTGGCCGCGCCAGTCGCCTTCTTCCTCAGCGCTCCCTACACGGAGGCGCCGTTCCTGGCGTTCGCGATCCCGGCGTGGCTCGCCGCCCGGCGCGAACGGTGGCTGGCCGCGTGCCTGCTAACGGCCGGCGCCTGCGTTTTCCGGGTGTCGGCGCTGTTCCTGATCGTGGCGCTGGGCATCCAGTTCCTCACCACCCGCAACTGGCGTACCGGGACCCGGGGAGCGTTACTCCGGCTGCCCTTCTTCGTCCTCCCGCTGGTGCCGCTCGCTGCCTACATGGCGTACCTCCATGCCCACACCGGAGACTGGCTCCGCTGGTACCACGCGCAGGCCCAGGGCTGGTACCGCCAGTTCACGCCACCGTGGACGTCGTTGGAACACACCTGGCAGGCAGCCAGCGGAGTCCTCGGCTTCGGTGCGGGAACGCCGCAGTCGACGATCGACGAGTACGCCTGGATGTTCGCCGCCGAGATCGTCGCGGTGGCGATCGGGCTGGTGGCGACCGCCGCCCTACTCCTGCACCGGCGCTGGGGTGAGGCGACCTGGGTCGGCCTGCAGGTGGTCAGCCTGGCGACGTCGTACTGGTTCTTCTCGGTGCCGCGGACGTCGCTTCTGTGGTGGCCGATGTGGATGATGCTCGGCGCCTGGGCGGCCCGGCGACGCTGGGTGCTCTACGGGTATCTGGCGATCTCGCTGCCGCTGCTGGGGATCTGGACGTCGGCCTATCTGACCTACCGCTGGGCCGGCTGACCGCCGGGACGCAACCTGCCGGGCGGGGTTCCGGTGACGGCCTTGACGTGGCGGGACAAGTGGCTGGCGGAGTCGAACCCGCAGCGCGCGGCGACCGATGCGAGGGACAGGTCGCTCGTGCGCAGCAGCCCGAGCGCGTGCCGGAGCCGCACCCGGCGCACGAACTCGAGCGGGGCGAGCCCTGCGGCGGTGGCGAAATGTGCGCGCAGCGTCGAGGCCGAGACGCCGACTGATGCCGCCAGCGCGCCGACACTCAGCGGACGCGCGTATGCCTCCTCGACGACGCGTTCGGCCGCCCGGAGGGTTCGCTCGGCCGCGGTCGGGGCGACCGCCGGGTCGTGCCGTCGCAGGGTCACGTCGAGCTCGGTCATCAGCGCCGCCGTCATCGACGGGCTGCTCGCGTCCGGCGACGAGGTCTCGCGGAGCAGGGCGGCGGAGATCCGGCCGACGTCGTGCGCGTCGTCGCCGTCGCAACGGGCCGGCCAGGGCTGGTCGGGTGCCGCCTCGACCAGCGTGTAGTAGTTCGAGTAGGCGGTGTGGGCGATCTCCTCGTGCGCCTGGTTCGGCCGGAGGACGAGGACCGTGCCGGGGACGATGTCGTGGCGCTCGCCGTCGACCACCGAGGTGATCCGGCCGGTGCGGTAGTAGGTGATCTTCCACGCGGCGTGCCGGTGGGCCGGCGCGTGCTGCCGATGCCGGGCGGACCAGGCTCCCGTACTGATCACGACCAGCTCCGGCGGTCGGTGCAACTCCATCCGGCCACGCTACGGGGCTGCGAGCCGGTCGGTCGACGCCCGGGGAGGCCGGGCGAGGCCGGGACCGGACCGCGAGCTGGGCAGAAGTCGGTCGAGCGCTCGCTCCGCACGTTCAGCGCCGCGCCGCATGCCGACTTCTGCCCAGCCGGCGGTACGCGACAGTCGGTCTGTGCATCGTCGCGGGCGACCGCTGCATTGCCCGACCCGGCCTCGACGCGGTGAAGTGGAGTTCTCAACTCCACCCGCTCAACCCGCCCCACCCGGAGGACTTCCACGATGTCGAGCACCTCGACCAGCCCGTCGACCAGTACCTCGATCACCAGCACTGCCGAGGCCCTGGCGGCACTCGGCGTGACCGACTCGACGCTGAGCGAGGACCAGCGCGCCTTCCTCGAGGAGAACGGATACCTCGTCCTGCGCGATCACATGGGCGCCGAGCTACTCGAGGCGTTCCGGGCCCGCACCGACGAACTCCTCGAGTCCGAGGGTGTGACCGCCGGTCACGAGACACCGCAGGGAGGCGGGGTCGCGGGACTCGCCGATCTGCTCAACAAGGGCGAGGTGTTCACGCGGTGTTACTCCGACCCGGCCGTCCTCGCGGCCGCTCGGCTGGTGTTGGGCGAAGAGTTCCGCGTCAACTCGCTGAACTACCGGGCATCGCTGCCGGGGAAGGGTCATCAGGGTCTGCATCCGGACTGGCCGGGACCGGTGGAGCCGGGGGACTTCCACATCATGAACTCGATGTGGTGCCTCGACGACTTCACCGCGGAGAACGGGGCCACCCGTGCCGTGCCTGGCTCGCACCGGTCGGGGCGGGTTCCGGCAGACGAGATGGCCGACACCCTCGAGACGCACCCGCGCCAGATCCACCTGACCGCGCCGGCCGGGTCGGTGGTCATCTTCAACGCCCACCTCTGGCACGGCGGGACGCTCAACTCGACGACCGCGAGGCGTCGCGGGATGACGATGTCGTTCGTGCTGCGGGACGAACCGCAGCAGCTCGACCAGCGGGCGTACGTGCGCAAGGCCGTCTACGACAAGCTGTCGCAGGCGCAGCGCTACCTGCTCGACGTCGTCTGACGCGCGTTTGGTCGACCCCGTCTGGGGTCAAGCGCTCGCCGGGAGCCGTCCGTCGGAGTCGACGACCGCGGCGATCACACGGGTGAGGGCGCCGGGTTGGCGGTGAGCGTCGATCTGATCGGCCCCGCGTTTTCCGGACAGCTCTGATTGGTGATTTATGCGGCTGCGTT
>DAIQRJ010000066.1:0-4098 GCA_036786375.1 Actinopolymorphaceae bacterium | reverse complement strand
CCTCGCCGACGACGACATCGTCGTCGTGCCCAGCAACATCAGCGTCAAGGGCGAGTCCGGCCGAGCAGGCCGACGTGCTCACCTACCGCGACAGCAGAGTCGTCCAGTTCCGGTCCTTGAGTGACACCGCCATGCAGGAACGTGTCTACGGCCACATAGCCGGTTCGCAATCGGTCAGTCTTCGTCGCTGTACCCGCTGAGCAGGATGATCGTCTCCGGGCGGTGCACTTCGTCAAGCTCGACGATCACCGCGATCGGCACGCGATGCGCGAAGGCACGCAAGACAACCCGCTCGATCGGGCGCTCGGTGCTGGCGAAGCGGCGCTCGCCGTCCTCGGTATCGAGCACAAACCCCTCGAAGTCGCCGAACCGGTCGTAGATCACCGAGTCGACCTTGCCTTCGAACCCGATGCGGCGCTCGCCGGGTTTACCTTGACCGTCCCCGTCTCCGTGGTGGCGCTTGTCGCCCTGCCAGTTCCCGTCCGAGGTGGGCCCGATCTGCCCGGGGTCGCCGCCCATGAACCGCACCCGGTGGGCGATCTGGTCGACGTAGCGGCGGAACACCGGGTACCACCGGCTCTCGACCGGGACGGCCAGCTCGATCCAGCGGAGCAGGGACAGCCGCCGCTCCTCCGTGGGCAGCAGCGCGTGCTTCGTGCTCACGTCGACGGTCATGGTGAACGTGCCGAGCACCCGTCGCCAGCTCGTCCCGAACGCGGCCTTGCCGTTCTCGCTCGCGGACGCTTCCATCAGGCCGAGGTGGGTCGTCGTCCCGACGCCGTCGCGGGTGAAGGTCGGGACGGTCGTCACCTGCTTCACGTTCACCTGGTACCGCTCACCCTTGCGGATGCCCGGCGGCAGGTCGAGGGTGAGCAACCCGGCCAGGTTCTCGTCTGTGACGCCGGCCGGGATCGGCAGGTAGGTCACGCCCTCGGCCGGGCAGGAGATCGTGTTCGCGTCCACGGCGGTCAGCCGGTGCGAGGTGTAGGTCTGCGCGGCGATGCGCAGGATCTCGTCGGCGGTTGTGGCAGGCAGATAGAAGTTCGCGGTCGACCCTGCCGGGACGCCTTCCCATTCGATCATCAGCTCGTCGTGCGGGAAGCCGACCGGCCGGCCCGCCGGGGTCGGCCGGACCTCGAACGTCTGCGGCGCGCGGCGCGAGTCGAGAACGCCGGGGTTGGGGACGTTGACGAATGTCAGGTTGCGTTGCGCGAGCTTGTCCGAG
The DNA here is from genome assembly GCA_036786375.1 of Actinopolymorphaceae bacterium. Taxonomy (GTDB): domain Bacteria; phylum Actinomycetota; class Actinomycetes; order Propionibacteriales; family DAIQRJ01; genus DAIQRJ01. The sequence goes on along the minus strand of DAIQRJ010000066.1, from coordinate 2,873 downwards.
ATCGACGGGTCGGCGCCGGCTGGAATCGGGTCCAGGTCGAACGCGATCTCGGCGATCAGGCACTGGTGCTCGGCGCGCACCAGCTGCTGGATGGGGAACAGCGTGCCCATGTTCGTGAACGGCCCGTCGGGCAGGTTCGCCGGCACGCCGCCGACCATACGGGTCGGGAAGAGCAGGTCCTGCGGCTGGTTGATGTCAAGCCAGCAGCCGAAGAACATCGACACCTCCCCGTGCAGCGGGTCCGGGTTCACCGTCAGGCGCCGGTTCGGGTCGTCGGCCTGCGTCTTCATGCTGGCGCTGCTGGTGACGACCCGGCGGGTGGCGAAGAACGGGATCGTCACGATCTCATCGCCGCGGACACCGAGCCCCGGGATGCGCTGGCCGTGCGTGTTCGTCAGCGTCCGGTACTCGTGCAACGTGTCGAAGGCGGCGTTGGTCTGCTGGGCCGGCCACATACGGAAGAAGAGCCGGACGTTGTTGGCCGGGATCGTGTCGCGGTAGCGGACCCGGGCGACCGCGAAGTTGTAGACCCGCGTGCCGGAGGAGTCGACCGGTGACAGCGCCAGCTCGGACTGGTCCTCGGCCTGCGGCAGCGCGTCGAACTCACCACCGGCCGAAGCCGGGCTGGCGTTGAGGTTCGTGATGGCCTGCGTGATGAAGTTCAGCGCGGCGTCGTGGGGGTCGCCACCGGACGCGACCGGGGAGGCGAAGCGCGTCTGGCCGGCCTTGAGCTGGAAGACCCTCATGTCGACGCTGAGGTACCACGGGTAGCCGTGCCCGATGTCGCCGTGCAGGATGAACGGGTTCGGGTTCTTGATCAGCTCGATCGCTCCGGTCGCGTCGACGGTCGTCCCGTTCGCCGTCAGGGTCGCGTGGATCGGGACGATCTTGGTCGTGCCGCTGAAGGTGAACATCGAGGTGCCGGCGAACTTCGCCCGCATCGGGTAGGTGAACCGCTGCGGGCTGTCGGGTAGCGCCGGCACCTCCGGCACGACTGGCCCGCTGAACTCGAACGTCACGCCGCCCACCGGGGTGGGGATGGATGGCGTGCCCGGCGGGTTCGCGAGGTTGCCGCTGGTCAACCCGAGCTCGCTCGGCTTGTAGCCCTCGACGACAACGTAGACGGCCGGGTCGATTGTCGCGGGCGAGCCGGCGTTGTCGATCATCGCCTGGATCTCGCCCTGCCCGAACGTGCTGCGGTCGACGATCAGGAACGCGCCGCGCTTGGCGACGTCGACGGTCACCGGCGAGGATGCGATCCCGTTCGCGACGACGACCATCGAATACTGCCCCACGGGCGTGTCCATAGGCACCGTGACGTTGGTCGTGACGATCGTCGAACCGGTCGCGACGCCCATGGTCGAGTGGTGCGACGTCGGGAGGTAGCGCACCTTGCCGGTCGCGGTGTTGGTCAGGCGAACCAGCGGGTAGTTGGTGGCCATCTGGGCGTCGTCGCCGTAGCTGCACGCCTGCGACAGTCCGTTGAGCTGCGTGCCGGAGATGACGTAGGTGTGCCCGGTGACCATGTCCTGGGCGGCGTCGGAGATCGTTGGCGTCCACGCAGCTTTCGGTGAGCCGCTCGGCTTGTAGACCGACAGGGTGCCGCTGTCAGCCGAGTAGAGCACCTCGCCGGTCGGCAGCAGCAGGAAGCGGGTCGTGAAAGCGGCGCCGCTCGCGTCGGTCGGCGCGGACACGACGGTCGCGGTATTGGTGGCCGGGTCGTACTCGTGGAAGGTGCTCGGCCCCGGATAGCTGCAGGCCGGGGCGGGGCTGCCGACGAGCAGCACCTTGCCGTTGGGCAGCAGCACGCCGGGCGCGTCCATGGGGAAGCTGGTGTTGTTCGAGCTGTCCTTCAACGCCGGCCCGGCCGTCCAAGCCGACGCGGTCGGCTGGGACGGGTCGAAGATCGCCGTGTTGCCCGTGGCACCGACGGCGAACAGCTTGCCGCTCGGCAGCAGGATCGCCGGCCCAATCTCGGCCACCTGGCCGGAGCACGCCTGCGGCAGTGTGTTCGGCGTCGCACCGGCGCTGACCCACTTGTCGGTGGCGGGCAGGTACTTCTCGGTGTTCTTGCCGTTCGAGCACTGGACGGTGACGACGCTCCCGTCGGGCATCAGCGTGAACGTCTCCTCCGAGCAGGAGTCGCCCTTGGCCGAGGTGAACGTCCAGAGGTCGAGGTCCGGGTCGTAGATCGCGACCTGGCTCCCGTTGAACTGCCCGAGCATCAGCCGTCCGTCGGCGAGGACGCAGCTCGCCGCGTCGCCGATGCCGGTCCAGCCAGTGGGCGTCGAGATCGCCGCCCACGTATTGATGCGCGGGTCGTAGATCTGTGCGGTCAGGCTGTCGTTGGCGGTGCTCGAGCTGCCGTTGTACTCACCCCCGGCGACGAACACCCGTCCGTCGGCGAACACTGCCGACGCGAAGAAGGTGGGCGCATTCGTCGGCCCCCCGGATGCCGCCGGAATGTTGGAGTTGTCCGGCAGGCCGGCGACCTGGTCCCAGCGCCCGTCCCGATAGTCGCCAGAGTCCGGCGGGGTCAGCGTGTGCCAGTTCTTCGACTGGAACTCGTGCGCGAAGACCCGCCCGTCGGTGAGCAGCAGCATCGTGTCGATGTTGACGCCTGGTTGGTTGTTCAGATCCGTCCACGTACCTGCCACGCCGGCCTCCTGAGTCGATGGATATCTGCTGCTGTACTACGTCAGCGCCCGAATGCATTGCGGTGGCATCAGATCTTCAGGCTCTGGCCCGACCCTGCTCGGCCGCGGTTTCGCCAGGTTTGTGCCCGAATAGACGTTCCTCTCCCCCTGAGTCGCGTGTCAAGACTTTGGTTTGCCTTACCTAAGAAGACGTCGAGGACCTTCGTTCCTACGTGG
>DAIQRJ010000015.1:0-85208 GCA_036786375.1 Actinopolymorphaceae bacterium | reverse complement strand
GAACGAGGCATGCCACCAAACTACACCCTTGTAACCTTAACTGAACGGTATTGCGTCTAGGGCGAGCCGTCCGTCGACGATGTCGGTCAGGGCCAGCTCGGTGAGCTGCCTCCCGGTCAGGGCGTGGAAGGCGACCAGGGCGACAGCCGACGCGATGGCCGGATCAGGGGAGTTCAATGCCTGGCGGATCGCTTGGGTGTCCAGCGGCAGGGGCACGGTGTTGTTGACGGGCGTGATCTTCATACCGCGAGTGGGGTTGATGAAGATCAGTTTGCGGGCTTTCAGCACGGTGAACAGGGACCGGAGTCCGTACTCGGCGAAGTTACGCCTGGATCCGCTTTCCGGAAGTGCGGCGCGCACGTCGTCGGGGGTGATCTCGGCCAGCGACTCGTGTCCGGCTGCGGCCCACGCTTGCAGGATCGGGGTGATCCCGAGAATGTGGATCCGGGCAGTCTGCGGGTCGCGGGAGCGTTGGCGCGCAAGGCCGCAGTCGTGGTGGTTCTCCTGGACCCAGGCTGCTCCTACGACCGTCCGGCTGGTCACCGGCGGCTCAATCTTCAGGGAATCTTGACCAGATCTCGCCCGGTTCATCGTCTCGACGCCCAACTCTGAGAGTGCAGACAGCCGTCAGCGTTTCCAGGGGGACTCCGTGCCGCGCAACGAACCTTCCAGCTCCTCTCCGGCGTTCGTCACCGTCGTCGAGAGCGAGGCGTGCCACTTCTGCGCTGACGCTCAGCGTGCCCTCACCGAGCTCGCCCGGGACTATCCCCTGAGCGTGCGCACGATCGACGTACGGAGCACCGAGGGACAGGGCCTGATGCAGCGCCACGGCGCGGCGTTGAGCCCGCTGGTCCTGCTCGACGGGCAGTTCTTCAGCCATGGTCGGCTACCGCGTCGCAAGCTGAGGCATCTCCTGGCCGACCGGTACGGCGCCGCCCAGTCAGCATCGGCGGGCTGAGCCATGGGCGACCTGTTGACCACGGGCTCGGTGCTCGCCGCGTTCTTCGCCGGCGGGGTGGCCCTCTTCGCCCCCTGCTGCATCATCTTCCTCGCCCCCTCCTACATGGCTGTCGCGGTCAAGAACCGCCGCTGGCGTCTACTCCCGCTCACCTTCGTGTTCGCCGCCGGTCTCGCACTTGTCCTCGTGCCGATTACGTTGGGCATGAGCCTCGTCGCCTCGACCATCGCGAACTACCACGCACCGCTGTACTACGTCGGAGGCGCGCTCATGCTCGGCCTGGCCGCACTGAGCCTGTCCGGCCGGATGATCAGCATGCCCAGCTTCCTCCGAGCTCCCGACACTGCCCGGGGAGACTCGGCGAGCTTCTTCGCCCTCGGGGTGTTCTCCGGCATCGCCAGCAGCTGCTGCGCACCCGTTCTCGCGGGCGTCATGACCCTCTCCGCCTTGTCCGGCTCAGCGATCGGCGGAGTCACCCTGGGACTGGCCTACACCTTCGGAATGGTCTTCCCCTTGTTCATCATGGCGCTGCTGTGGGACCGCTTCCGGCTCGGCGAACGGCGGTTCCTCCGCGCCAAGCCCATCCGAATCCACGTGGGTCGCAGGGTCCTGGTCACGAACACCGTCAACGTCGTGGTGGCCGCCGGTTTCGCCGTCATGGGCGGCTTCGTGCTCTACCTCGCCAACACCGGTGAGATGACCGGCGGACCCGGATTCCAGGTGAGCTCCGGCCGCGCGCTCTCGCGCTTCTTCGAACGCATCCAGGCGATCGTCGACCCGGTGCCGGAACCGATCCTGGGCCTCGGCGTCCTTGCCCTCGCGGCCGTCTTCGTGATCGCGACCTTGCGCGACCGGCATCGCGCGCCACATGACGCCGAACCCGGGTGCCACGGCGCATACAGCCAACACAGCAGCGGACACGTCCACTGAGGAGGACTGCCATGTCGACCAAGGCCGCCGAACGGTCCCGCAACAAGCGCCGAGCGCGCGTCGAGGCAGCGATGAAGAGTCGCAGTCGCCGCCGACTCCAGTTCCTGGTGTGGACCATCGCGCTGGTGGTCATCGGCGGCGTAGTGACGGCCATGATGTTGAACTCCCGACCCACATCGTCGAGCGTCACCCGCGCTGCCGCGGATTTCAGCCTGGTCAACACGGCTGGCGACACAGTCCGACTCTCCGAGTACCGCGGACACAACGTGATCCTCTACTTCTCCGAGGGCGCCGGTTGCCAGTCCTGCCTGGTCCAAATGGGCGAGATCGAGAGGTACAAGGCACAGTTCGCAGCCCTCGACGTCACCGTGCTGCCGATCGTGATGAATACGCGCGACCAGATCACCCGAGACATGGCAGCGAATGGGGTCACCACACCATTCCTGCTCGACGACGGGACCGTCTCCAAGGCCTACGACACCCTCGGCAAAGGCATGCACGCCGGGCTGCCCGGGCACAGCTTCGTTCTCATCGACGCCAACGGAACCCAACGCTGGTACGGCGAGTACCCCTCGATGTGGCTCGCACCGCAGGATCTGCTGGCCGATGTGCGGAGCCGCCTCGACGGGTGACGGTCCAGCCGATTCATCGTCCGGGACCGCTCTAGTGGCCATGGAGCGAACACCAGACCAAGCGCTCCAAGGAGGAGGCTTCCGCCAAGCCCGGTGAGGAATGCCGCACCGGCGAGGATTCCGATGTGGTGCAGCACGTGGGGCACCACTGCCAACACAGACCCGAAGGCAGCAGAGACGGCGCTGCGTGCCGCCACCAGGCGCTCCCGCAGGGTTCGGCGTGGACCTGCAACACTCGGCGCGTTCCCGTGGTCGCTCGTCACGGCGGCGTGGTTCTGGCTCATAGCTCATCCACCTGACCTGTAGGAGAGAGTCGTCATCATTCCGGACTCGGCGTGGTAGATGTTGTGGCAGTGCGCCGCCCGCTGCCCGGGGTTGTCCGCGTCGAGGTCCACGTCCAGCGACTGCATCGGGCGGACGATGACCGTGTCCTTGCGTGCGCCACCGTCGACGACAGCGAAGGTGTGCCCATGTACGTGCATGGGATGGAACATCATCGAATGGTTGGAGAACCGGAGCCGTACCCGCTCCCCCTCCCGCACGGCCAGGGGCTCGGAGTCGGGGAATGTCTTGCCGTTGAGCGTCCACCTGTACGGCCCCATCGACCCCGACAGGACCAGGCTGTGTCGGCGGTCCACGCCGCGCTCCGGAAGCCGGCTGCTCTCCGCCGGATCCAGGTCGGACCCGAGCAGGACCCGACCCGACAGCTCACCGGGTCGGACCGTCGAGACCGGCGCGCCTCCGGTGCCCGTGCGCACCAGCGCCAGGCCCTGTCCCTGCTTACCCTCGGCGGAGGCCACGAGCGGGAACACCCCGTCGCCCAGGGTGATCGTCACGTCGAATCGCTCGCCCATCCCGATCATCAAGGCGTCGGTCTCGACGGGCTGCACCGGGAAGCCGTCGCTGTGGGTGACCGTGAGCCGGTGCCCGCCGAGCGCCACCCTGAAGGCCGTGTCGGAGCCGGCGTTGACCAGCCTGATCCGGACGCGTTGGCCGGGCTTCTCGGTCAACGTCACCGGCGCCTGGGACGTGCGTCCGTTCACCAGATAGTGCGGGTAGCTGATGTCGCCTGCCCCGCCGAGGATCGGCGACTGCATCTCACCCATGCCACCCATGCCACCCATGGACGACCCACCCATGCCTGACATGTCGCCCATGTCCCCGGAGGAACCCGCCTTGGCGGCCTGGAGCTGCTTGAGCACGTCGTCGGGGTACGCCCGGTGCCGTCGACCCAGTCATCGAGGACCACGCTCCATTCGGCGTCGTAGTCGCCGGGCTCGCTCGGGTCGTCGACGATCAGTACGCCGTAGAGGCCACGATCGAGCTGCACGCCCGAGTGAGGGTGATAGAAGTACGTCCCGGGTCCGGGACCGAGAAGTCGTACCGGAAGGACTCACCGGCACCGATCGGGTCCTGGGTGATGCCCGGCACGCCGTCCATGTCGTTGCGGAGCGCGATTCCGTGCCAATGGACGCTGGTGTCGACCGCAAGGTCGTTCTTCACGTCGACCCGGAGGATGTCGCCGGCGTTCGCGCGCAGAACGGGCCCCGGCACCGTGTCCCCGAAGGCCCAGGTTGCGACCGTCAGCCCGCCCAGGTCGACGGTCGTCCGACGAGCCGCGAGGCGTGCGGAAACCATTGATCCAGCACCGCGGCGGCGAGCCGCCTCGGCCTTGGCGATCGCGCTGGCGTGCGGGCCGATCGGGGAGCCGCTCGTTCCGCAGCCGGCGAGGCCACCCAGGGCAACGGCGCCACCGAGTCCGGCAGCGCCGCGAATCAGGTTGCGACGGGTGATCGGAGACATCTGGCAACTCCTCAACAGGTCTGGGGTCGTACGTCGGTCGCGCGTGCTCGCCGGTCATCGGGGTACTGGGTCAATGCGGGCTGCGCGTGGCGTTTCCCCGGAAGAGCGCGACGATCGCATAGACGACCAGCGCCCAGAACGCGACCAGGTCGACAGTGACTCCGGTCAACCGATGACCGGCTGGCGAGCCCAACCCGAACGCCACGAGCGCGATGGTCATCTGCTCCGGCGGGCGGCACCAGCGACGACTACCGGAGGCAGGATGACCCAGACACAATGAAAGGTGCTATCGAACTTCGGAGAACTCGTCGGACAAGGCCCTGCCCAGCTCCCGCCTGAAAGCTGCGTGGCGTGGATACCGGTCGCGCACCATCCGGATGTACGTACGGGCTGAACGGTCATCCTCCTCGAGCCGAAGGGCCTCGGCACCGCAGGCGACGAGATGAGCCATCTCCGCGTAACGCGCTCGGTGCTGGCCGACGACTGCTGCATCAACCTCGTTCTCGATCGCACGACGCGCAGCCTCCAGCAACACCATTCTCCGCTCCGGCGGTTCAGGAACGTGGACGATCCGGTCTGCCAGCAGTGCCGACAGCGACGGGCACGAGGTAGCCGGAACATCAGCCGGCGTCGTCGTCCAGTTCCACGCCTGAGGATCATCGACGCCGCTCAGCAACCGGGCCGCGCGAGTCCCAGCCCATCCGTCGTGGGTCGGGCCTGCACAGGCGGCGGCCAGCAGGTACGGGAGCAGCACCCTGACCGCGGCGGTCCTCGGGTTCCCGGTCGACGACTCGGTGAGCAAGTCGACCGCGTCGTCGGCCCGCCCGGCCAGCAGCAGCGCCGCTGCCAGCAGCCGAGGCGGCATCGGATCGGTCGTGAGCTGGTCCAGCTCAGCGCCGAGCACCTGCTCTGGCGCGTCCGCCACGCTGGCCGCATGGTGAAGGCCGACGAGCCGATCCTGCGTGGGGGCAGCCCGCCAGGCCTCCCGCCGAGCCCTCAGCACAGCAGCGGTGTCGTCGTCCATGAGGTCAGCCAGCTGATCGGCGATCCCCGCACGCACCTCCCCGCCAGACGGCAGGACCCCGAGCGCCTCCCGTGCCGCTGCCGCGGCGTCGGCGTTGCGACCTGTGCGCAGCAGGGCAGCGATCCAGTCGGCGTGGCGCTCAGCCTGGCCGGGCCCGGCCTCTCGCGCTGACTCGCCGAGACCGTCGACGCCGCGGAAGGACTCGACCGCTTCCGAGAGGAGACGTCTGACCTTGGGATCCGTGCGAAGCCCCTTCAGGGCGGTGATCCACTGCGGGACGAAGTCCTCCACGTCTGCGAGCTCGTCCGGCAGGACCTCCCGCACGGCGCGCAGTGTCGGCAGGTTCCGGTAGCTCGGGAGATTGAACCACTCCTGCGCCAGCTCATCGGCTCGCTCGGCCGCGGGTGTCGTCTCGTACACCGTGCGCAGGTAACGGGCCTCAACCTCAGGCACGTCAGTCGCGACCATCTCGACCGCCGACTCGGGCCCGCAGAAGGTGCCGACCTCCTGGTCGAGGTCGAAGGCGTCGAACAGCTGTCGGTAGGCGGCCCGGGCCAGTCCGAACTGGCCGCTGAGGAAGGCTTGCTGCGCGCCTTCGAACAACCCGTCCATCTCGAACACCCAGGACTCGTCCCCGAAGGACCGCTGATCGTGCAGCGCATCGTCCCAGCCGTAGCCCTGGTAGTACGCGCCCGACGCAACCTTGCTGACGAAGTCCTCGATGTCGGCGAGCAGCTCGTCGTCGACCGCATCGACGTTCTCGAGGTGAGCGGACCCTGCAGGTACCGGCGCGGCGAACAGGTCGAGGAAACCGGCTCGGTCGCGCGGCGGAAGGGTCGTGGCATGCGCGAGGAGCACGGCTCGGAGCTGCTCCGTCGGCAGCGCAGCCAACCGGTCCGTCAGCGCGAAGAGGAACCGCTGCAGGGTCACGGCTTCGTCAGCCATCCCCGTCCTGGAGCGCCGGCACATAAGGGATCAGGCCGCGCCGATGCGCCTCCACCTGGAGCTCGCTCGGCAGTTGCCGGGCGTCGACGATGAGGTCGTCGAGTCGAAGCATCCAGACCAGCGGACTGCCCGCGACGAGATCGCGTCGCATGAACTCGGGATCGAAGTGGTCGAGCCCGACAAGGTCGCGGATCAGCCTGCCCTTGTTGGCCATCGTGGTCTTCTTCACGTCGCACAGCTCACTGAGCCGGTCCGCGGTGAGGTGTGGGGTCTGGGCCTTGTCGAACAGGAAGTTGACCTGCGCGAGCGCGTAGACGACGCCAGCGGCCCAGATGCGCAGGTCCCCCCGTCCGAGCGGCGACGGCCGCTTCCGCGCGAGCTTCCCGATCAGCCTCCCGGACAGCTCTGCGTACTCGGGGTCCAGGTGGGCCCGGCAGAACTCGTCGGTCAACGCCAGCACCTGGCGAGCGGTCGCACGGGCAGCGTGCGGGATGCGCAGCGAGTCGAGATCGGTCACAGAGCCTCCCAGCATCAGACCCCGAGTATCTCCGGAGCGCCCTTCATCTGCTCGCGCGGGCTGGTAGGAGGGCTGTACCGTCGACACGGGGTGAGCCCGGACGCGCGCGCGTTATAGCAGTTCTTGCTATACTCGGGACATGTCCAACCGTCGCGAGACCCTCCGCGAGGTGATGCTGAAGACCGGCATGACTCAGTCCGAGTTGTCCCGGATCAGTGGCGTGCGCCAACCCAGCATCAGTCAGTACCTCTCGGGACGGGTCGAGATGAGCGACGACATGCTGGACCGACTGTTGTCATGCATGGGCTACCGCCTCGAGGTGGTCAGACGTCCTGTGCAGCACGAACTCGGCCGCTCACCCAAACGCTCCTGGCAGCTCCATCGCCAGCTCTCGACGCACCTGACGTCCGAAACACTGGACGAATGGCGCCCGACCATATTGCGCAATCTTCAACGGCTGAGGGGCAGCACGCAGGGCCAGCCCCACCTGCGAAACCTGGACCGGTGGCAGCAATTGATCGAGGACGAGGACCCCCTCCGCCTCCGACGGGTCATGACCGGGCTCGACACCGACTCAGTGCAGATGCGTGAGGTCTCGCCCATGGGCGGACTACTGCCGCAGGACGAGCGGTCCAAGGTCCTGGAACTGGCGGGCTGATGAGGCGAGATCAGCTTGAGCATGCGATCAGGACGGCGTGCCAGATCATTCAGCACCCTGCCGTGATCGTGGTCGGGTCCCAGGCCATCTTGGGCTCCTACCGGGAGGAGGAACTCCCACTGGAAGCCACGATGTCCACTGAGGTCGACATCCTTCCCCTCGCCGACACCAACGAAGAGACTGCTCGACTCGCGGACCTGATCGAGGGCATTGCCGGCGAGTGGTCACCGTTTGAGGAGCAGCACGGCTTCAGCATCGACGGAGTCGACCTCCAGACGGCCGTCCTCCCTGAGGGGTGGCGTGACCGATTGGTCAAGGTCCAGAACGCAAACACCGCCCCGCCCTCCCGGGCGCCCCAGTTCACCGGATGGTGCCTCGACAAAGAGGACCTGTGCGTCGCGAAGCTGTGCGCCTTCCGAGAGAAGGACCAGAACTTCGTAGCAGCCCTACTCGACGCAGGGCTCGTCGATGCCGGGGTCATCGCCCAACGCCTGAACGCCGTTCCCGAGAACCACCTTCCTGCAACCGAGCGCGCACACACGTGGCTTGCCGCCAGAGGCTGAGCCGCGCCCGGGATACGGCACACCCTTCTTGCATTGCCTCGGCGAACACCAGGCACAACCGCGTCAGCTCGAGCTCAATCCGCGGCCGGCTCGTGGCGCTCTCGCTTCCCAGGCCCGTCGCTGGGCTTCACCGGGCGAAAGCACCGCCCAGCTACGAGGCGGGCTCACAGCACCGGCCGCGTCGGTGTTGGGCCGATCAACCCAGAGCGATCGAAGGATCCAAGGCAGCCGGAACCGGCTCCGAAGCGACCCTGAACAGCCGGACATGCATCCGCACAAGCCGAGTAAGTGATGACTTCTCGGTCAAATGACTCCGGCCCCCGATCCGCGTATCCGCGGGCCAGGGGCCGAATTTTGTAGTCCTCAAGCGGCTCACGTCGAACGACAGGGGTGGACCGGTGACGGCGGAACCGTCGCCCCAACCCGATCGTCGGCCTCGGCCGGGCGCATGAGCGGACGACCCGGTCGGTGGATCCGTGGGGCCTCGTCGACAAGGACGACATCTGGTACCTCGTCGCCGGGACCGAACGGGGGCAACGGACGTTCCGCGTCGACCGGATCGACGACGTGCTGGTCACCGATATCGTCGCGGAGCGGCCCGGCGATCTCGAACTCGCTGCGGTCTGGGCGACCGTGGTCGAGGAGATGGAGTATCGACGAGGCCGGCTGTCGGCAACGCTGCTGATCGACGCGCGTCTGACACCGGTGTTGCGCACGCACTTCGGCCGCCACTGTGAGGTGCTGTCGACCTCGCCCGACGGCCGGGCACGGGTCCGGGTCGCGGCACACACGCCGCGGTCGATCGCGGAGCAGCTGGCCGGCTGGGGCGACACGGTCGAGGTGATCGAACCCTCGTCGGTGAGAGCCGAACTGGCACGCATCGGCGCCGAGCTCACGGACCGCTACGGCGCCGAACCTGTTACAGGTCAGCCAATCTGGAAACGATCTTCTCGGTGACCTGCGTGACCCAGCCGGCCGGGTCGGGCCCCGGCGGGCTCAGCCAGACCGTCCCGATGCCGAGCTTCGCGTAGTCGGCCATGCCGGCGAGGAATCCGTCGATGTCGGCGAGCGGATTACCGCCGCCGATGATCGTCCGTGCGACGTCGCCGGGGTCGCGGTTCTCGTTCTCACAGTGGCGATCGAGCACCTCGAGCTTGTGCGCGATCGCGCCCGGGTCGACGGCGAACAGGTTGCAGGCGTCCGCGTAGCGCGCCACGAGGCGGAGTGTCTTACGCTCCCCCATCCCGCCGATCAGGATCCCTGGCCGTGGCTGCTGGATCGGCGGCGGCGAGCAGATCGTCTCGGCCAGCTGGTAATACCCGCCCTGGTAGGGACCTTCGTCCGCACTCCACATCTGCTGGCAGATCTGCAGCGTCTCCTCGAGACGCTCGAATCGCTCGGCCACCGGTGGGAACGGAACGCCGAGGCCGCGGTGCTCACGCTCGTACCAGGCGGCACCGATGCCGAGCATCGCCCGCCCACCGGACAGCACGTCGAGAGTCGTGACGATCTTGGCCAGCAGGCCCGGATGCCGGTAGGTCACGCCGGTGACGAGCAGACCGAGCGTCATCCGCCGGGTCTGGCCCGCGAGGAATCCGAGTGAGGTATAGCCCTCGAGCATCGGGTCCTGCGACGTCGCCCGGCTCTCCATCTGGAACCAGTGGTCCATCAGGGTGAACGTCGAGCAGCCGCCGTCCTCGGCCGCGCGGGCGGTCGCAGCGAGGGTTCGAGCGAGCGATTTCGGACCGCCGGGCAGCGTGAAGTTCGGGTAATGGATGGCCAGCTTCATGCTCGATACCCTACGGACCCGGCCGGCTCAGTACGACCGTGCGACGAAGGCGACCGGGCCGGTCTCGTCGTCGTCCTCGGGCGCCGATCCGTCCGCCCGCACCGAGCGCATCCTCGCCCGCCTCGCCGACCACGTCGTAGGGCAACGACGCCCAGCCGGTGGCGGCGGCGTCGATCGCGGCGACCACCGATGACACCGCTGTCGTCCGCGCCGTCGACGTGGCTCGCGCCACCGTGAGCATCGACTCCTGGTCGTCGGCCATCGCGGCCGACAGGACATCCGCCAACCCCGCTAGGGCAATCCGCTCCTTCGCACCGTCGGCCAGCCGCCGGACGACGGTGACCGTGTCCGTGGCCAGGTCGCGTGGACCGACCTCGACCCGCACGGGGATGCCCTGAGTTCCCAGGCGACCGAGCGATGCCCGAACGGCTGGTCGACGCGGTCGTCGACGACGACGCGGAGACCACCGCCGGCGAGCTCCCGTCCGATCCGGTGCGCCGCGTCGACGACGTCGGGTTTGACGGCGATCACCACCACCTGGATGGGGGCCAGCGCAGGCGGAATCCGCAAGCCCGCATCGTCCCCGTGCACGATCACGAGCCCGCCGACCATCCGTGTGGAGGTCCCAAGTTCTGCCCGAGCTCGTGCGAGGTCCCCATCTGCAGGGCCTTGCCGTCACGCGTCATCGATTCGAGGGCCATCGTGTGGACAGCGCCGGCGAACCGCTCGCGCCGCGTCTTGCGCCCTACGACGACGGGAATTGCCAGCACGTTCTCGATCATGTCCGCGTACACCTCACGGGCGATCCGAGCCGCGTAGACGCGGGCGTCGGCCGAAGTCGCGTGTGCGGTATGGCCCTCCTGCCAGAGGAATTCCGTCGTCCGCAGGAACAGCCGTGGTCGCAGCTCCCAGCGGACGACGTTCGCCCACTGGTTGAGCAGCAGAACCGTATGGACATGAGCATCGTGCCGCGCACCGGCCCGTTGTCGGCCAGCTCGGCCTTGGCGATGATCTCCTGGTACCACTGGGGAAAGTTCGTTGCTGCGACGTGAGCACGGACGTGCCGTTCGAGGCCATCGATCCAGGGTAGGAGCCCGCCGGCCAGCCGCGAACCGCTTTTCCGGCTTACGACCGGCTCGTCAGCACAATCACGTCGTCGTCGGGCTCCGGTGGCTCGATCAGGCGTGCCCACTCGGCGAGCTCGTCGTAGTCGACGAGAAAGCTGCTGTTGTCCGGGTCGAGATTGCGCAGCTCGATCCGCCGCCAGAGCTCGGCAAGCGGCACGTCCAGGTAGTAGATCCGCGCGGTCGCACCGACGGCCTCCACCCGGGCACGCAGCTCCCGGCGTTGCGATCGGGCCCAGAACCCGTTGTCGACAACGACGTTGGCCCCGAGCTCGAGCACGCGGAGCGCGACACCCTCGAGCATCGCCTCGACCCGGTCCCGCAAGACGTCGAGATCCGTGCCGCGTCCCGCCCCGTGCAGCGACTTGAGTGTCACGTCGGCGTTGAGGTAGAGCGCCGGGACGTCATGCTCCAGGCGATGGGCCAGGGTCGTCTTGCCCGAACCGGAAGCCCGCAGATCATGTGCAGCTCGGCCACGTCCACGACCTTAGCGACCGGTGGACCGGCCCGTACCGCACGGCGGACAACGACATCCGGGCCGCCAGCTGGAACAGGTGGCGGCCCGGACACGTAGTACAGGCCGGTCTAGCCGATCGGCTTGTTGGTCAGCACGCGGTAGCCGTAGCTGATGCCGATGTAGGCCAGTGGCAGCGTGATCAGGGCGCCGATGCCGCAGACGATGAAGCCGGCGATCACGAGACCGAACAGCGCGAGACCAGGCCCGATGAGCGTGCCGAAGTTCTTCGACCACAGGTTCCAGCTGGACTTGATGGCCGTCATCGCGTCCTGCTTGCCCTCGAGGATGAACGGGAGGACGAAGCAGCTCAGCAGCGCCACCGCGATCCCCGGCAGGATGCACAGCACGGTACCGATCGAGGTGGCGAGACCGATGACGATGCTGGCGATCAGGATCTGGCCGAGATCGACGCCCTTGAAGTTCATGAACGACTGGAACGTCGCCTTGACTCCGGAGGTCTCCTCCAGCGCAGCCTGGGTGATCGCAGCCTGGACGAAGTATCCGATCACCGTGCTCACGAGGGTCCCGATGATCGACGCGACCGACCAGACGCCGAGGAACCGTCCACTTGCGCTCGAACCGATGCCGGCGAAGATCGACTGCAGGATGCCCTCGATCACGATCAGGGCGAGGATCCCGATGATCCAGACGACCGGATTGACCTTGAACTTCGACCATGCGTACTTGACGACGACACCGGCGGCCAGCGGTGTGGGCGACGGCACGTACGGCGCACCGGCGGGCGGCGGGCCAGGCGGAGGAGGAGGCGGCGGGTAGCCACCACCCGGCGGCGGGGGCGGCGGTGCAGGCGGGGAACCGGCGGACGGCGGTGTGTAACCGCTCGGCGTGTCGCCGGCCGGCGGGACGGAACTGCCGGTCTCGGGTGGTGTGCCGGTCGACGGGTCGGACGTGGGATCCGGTTCGCTGGCGGGCGGGCCCGGAGGCTCGGTGGTCATGTCTCTCCCTTGATTCGGCAGCACCTGAGGCGCGGCGGTGCGGTTGCGCACATCGTGACACGCGCGATGCGCAAGTGAAAGCATTTCGAAGGGTCTCGACGGGCGAGTCGCGATACTCAGTGCGCTGATATTTCTCCACCGACAGGCGTGGCCGGAGCCACTCGTTGCAGATTGCGCACCGGCGGTGACAGAAGAGTCGCACCGACCACGACGACGTAGAGCGCGCCCGAGGCGACCACATCCGGCCGGGTACCGAACATGGCGGCCAACGGCCCGGCGAGGAGCTGGCCGACGGGGATCGCCACGATCGACCCGAGCGCGTCGAAGCCACGTACGGGATCTGAAGCACCCGCCCGCGCGGGAAACGGTCAGCGACGACGCCGCCGAAGAGCATGAACGCGGCCATCGGAGTCGTGTGCGCGGCGAGGACCGCGCCCAACGCACCCGGCGAGCTCGAGATGTCGAGGACCGCGAACACCAGCGCGATGGTGACGGTTGACGAGCCGAACATCGACACCGTCCGGCCGACGAACAGCCAGCGGAAGCGGCTGTCCCGCAATGGGGCGACGCTGTCCACCGCAGGACCGTAGCTGCTCGCGGGGCACGTCGCTCGGATAACGTCGACGAGTGGATTCCGCGCTTCCGATCTCCGTGCTCGACTTCGTCAGCATCACCGAGGGCCAAACGGCGGCCGAGGCGATCGCCGACGCAGTCGCGGTCGCCCAGGCGGCCGAGCTCGCCGGCTACCACCGCTTCTGGATTCCCGAGCACCACAACAGCACCGGCCTCGGCTTCACCTCACTCGAGGTGCTGATCGCCCACCTGGCCGCGGCGACGTCGACCATCCGGGTCGGTGCCGCCGGCGTGATGCTGCCGAACCACGCGCCGCTGAAAGTGGCCGAGGTCTTCAAGACCCTCGAAGCCCTGCACCCGGGCCGGATCGATCTCGGCCTCGGCCGGGCCCCCGGGACCGACAGCGTGACGGCGTTCGCGCTTCGCGGCGGTAAGCCCGAAGGCCAGGGCGACTTCCCTCAGCTCGCGGCGATGCTGATGGCCTTCCTGGACGACGACTTCCCCGACGACCACCCGTACCGCCAGGTCATCGCGGCGCCGGTGATCGACACGAAGCCCGAGGTGTTCGTCCTCGGATCGAGTGGTTACGGCACCACGTTCGCGTCCGTGAACGGCATGGGCGCGGTGTTCGCTCACCACATGAGCCCGGATCTCGCCGTCGATGCGCTACGCGCCTACCGGGCCGACTTCCGGCCGGGTCACCTCGACCGGCCGTGGTCGGCCATGTCGGTGATCGCGCACGCCACCGTCGATGCGGACGAGGCGTTGGCGGCGACCGCGGCGTGGACACTGCTGATCGACAAGCTCCGCGTGAACGAACGTGGTCCGCGGCCCGACTACGACACCATCGCGGAGTACTCGAAGTCCTCGGCGTTCCGGCTGGCCCAGGCGACGACACCCGACCGGGTGTTCGCCGGGCCCGCGGACGAGGTGGCCGAGCGGGTGCGCGCACTCGCCGCGCAGGCCGAGGTCGACGAGGTCGTGTTCGTGTGTCCCCTGCCCGGCCGCCAACGCCGGATCGACTCGCTGGCCGCGCTGGCCAAGGCGTGGCAGTCGAACTGAAGGCCGGCTCGACCGCGTCAGCGGCGCTGGTGGCGTCCGCGTTGCACCATGCCGCCGGCGACGCCGACGACCAGCCGCCGCGGGAGCATCCGGGAACCGAACGCGAACGCGCGGTTGCGTAGCCCCGGGATCACGATCAGCCGGCGCCCGAGCGACGCGAGCGCGGCGGCCACGACGTCGTCGGGAGTCGACGGCTTGCCGAACGTCCGATCGTGGATGCCGGCTCGATCGAAGAAACCGGTCGAGACCGGGCCGGGGCAGACGGCCAGGATCTCGACGCCGCTGCCTCTGCACTCCGCGGCCAGCGCCTGCGTGAACGACAGGACGAACGACTTCGTGGCGGCGTAGACGGCCATCCCCCGCAGCGGCTGGAAGGCTGCCGTCGAGGCGATGTTGATGATCGCACCCCGACGCCGGGACAGCATGTCGGGCAGCGCCGCGCGGGTGAGATCGACCAGGGTGGCGACGTTGAGCGCGACCTCCTGGGTGAGCTCGTCGGCGTCGTTGTCCGCGACGTTGCCGTGGATGGCGAAGCCCGCATTGTTCACGACCACGTCGACGGCTCCGTCGGCGCTCGCCTCCGCGTACAGCTTCGTCCCGGCTCCGGGCGCGGACAGATCGGTCACCAGGACGACGATGTCGACTCCGTGCTCGGCATACAGTTGCTGCGCCAACGCGGTGAGCTTGTCGCCCGACCGTGCGGCCAGGACGAGGTCGGACCCGTTGGCCGCCAGCGCACGTGCGAAGCTCTCGCCCAGTCCGCCGCTCGCCCCGGTCACCAGTACCCGCGCATCTCGCCACTGCATGGCGGCAACGTACAGGCCCGTCCGCACCGGGCGAGCCCGGTGGTCACGCCTGGATATGGTCCGATGATGCCGATCCGTCCGTCGCCCCGGCCGATCCCGTGAAGCGCCGTGCCGTGCTCGTCGGCCTGGCCGCGCTCCCGCTGGCGGCTTGTTCGTCCACCGACACCGCTACCCCGGCCGCGTCCGCCACGCCCTCCCCGTCATCCCCGACGGGCACGTCCAGCACAGCCGCCACCGGCCCGCCCGCCACCGCGAGCCCGACGGCGAGCCCGACGGCGAGCCCGACGGCCAGCCCGACGGCCAGCCCGACGGTCAGCCCCAGCGCAACGGTATCTGCCGCTGCGACTGCGACACCCGGTGCGACCGGGACCCTGCAGGTGAGCAACACCCTGGTGACCGGGCTCGGGACACCGTGGGGGCTGGCGTTTCTGCCCGATCGCACCGCGTTGCTCGGCAGCCGCGACACCGGCGAGATCCGGCTCCTCACTTCGGCCGGCGATCGCGTCACCACGTCGCTGGTCGCGACGATGCCGGGGGTGGTCCACGACGGCGAGGGTGGGCTGCTGACGATCGTCACGTCGCCGGCCTTCGCCGAGGACCGGCAGCTGTTCGTCTACCACTCCACGTCCTCGGACAACCGCGTCACCCGCATCACCTATGCCGACGGCAAGCTCGGCCGCCCCACCGATGTCCTCACCGGGCTCCCCCGCAACGCCCACCACAATGGCGGCGCGCTCGCCTTCGGGCCGGACGGGCTGCTCTACGTCGGGACGGGCGACGGCGAGGACCCGTCGCTGCCCCAGGACCGTTCGAGCCTGGGCGGCAAGATCCTGCGGATCACGGCTTCCGGCGCGGCCGCACCGGGCAACCCGTTCCAGACGAAGGTCTTCAGTTACGGGCACCGCAACGTCGAGGCCATCGCGTTCGACGGCAAGCAACTCTGGGCGGTCGAGTTCGGCGACAAGACGGCCGACGAGCTCAACCGCATCGTCGCCGGCGCCGACTACGGCTGGCCGCAGACCCAGGGACGCACCACCGACGCCGGCATCACGAGTCCGGCAGTGCAGTGGCCGACCGACGACGCCGGTCCCGCGGGCATCGCCATCCGGAACGGAGTCGCGTGGATCGCGTGCCTGACCGGGAAGTGCGTCTACCGGGTGCGGCTCAGCGCCACCGGAGCCGGTGAGCCGCAGCGCTTCCTGAACGACACCTACGGCCGGCTCCGACGGATCGTGCCGGCTCCGGACGGGTCGCTGTGGCTGGTCTCGAACAACACCGACGGCCGGGCGACCCCTCGTCCGGGCGACGACCGCATCCTGCGGCTCCGGGTCACCTGAGTTCCACATCGGATGAGTTCGGCATCGAGTCCCGGAACCCGCTCGTCGGCCGGGCCGATACGGTGCTGTCGTGAAGCTCACCAAGTTCAATCATTCGTGTGTCCGCCTCGAGGACGGCTCGAACACCCTGGTGATCGACCCCGGCGCGTTCTCCACGCCGGCCGATGCGCTGGCAGGTGCGGACGGCGTCCTCATCACCCACGAGCACGCCGACCACGTCGACGTCGACGCGCTCCTCGCCGCAGCCGCTGCGCAGACCGACCTCCGGGTGTGGGCGCCGGCCTCGCTGGCCGGCACGCTCGCGCCGCTGGGCGAGCGATTCACCGCGGTCGGCGCCGGCGAGCAGTTCGACGCCGTCGGCTTCGGCGTCAGCACGGTCGGTGGCCAGCACGCGCTGATCCATCCACTCGTGCCGATCGTCACCAACGTCGGCTACGTCGTGAACGGCGTTCTGTACCACCCGGGCGACTCGTTCATCGTGCCCCCGAAGGCGGTCGACACCGTGCTGGTCCCGATCCACGCGCCGTGGTCGAAGGTCGGCGAGGTCATCGACTTCGTCATCGCGACCCGTGCCAAGCAGACCTTCCAGATCCACGACGGGCTGCTCAACCAGACCGGGCTCGGCATGGTCGAGGGGATGGCCTCCCGGTTCGGCGGCATGTACGGCTCGACGTTCACCCACCTGAACGCGGCGGACTCGGTCGACCTCGGCTGAACCGGCTCAGCCGGGATCGTCTGAATGGCCCGGATCGTGCGCCCAGGCGATGATCCGGGCACGGTGCTCGGCCAGCAGACCATCCGGGAGTGTGTCCGGCCGGCAGAACCGTGCCTCTTCGATCTCGCCGGCCGCGAGTGTCAGGGTGCTGACATCGACGCGCGAGTCGAGCGATCCGACGACCTGCACCTCGGCCCGCAGCCGGAATCCCCAGCTCGACCCGACCTCGCGAACGCCGGTCACCGTCAGGCCGGTCTCTTCCCCGACCTCACGGATCAGTGCCTGGGCAGGGGTTTCGCCGCTCTTCAGGTAGCCGCCGGGCAGACCCCAAGCGGCCGCCGACCAGTACCGCGGCCGCAGCAGGAGAATCCGGCCGTCCGGATCGGTGACGATGCCCGAGACGCCGACGATGAACTTGTCGTGCGCCAGCCAGAGTGCCCGCCACTGCCAGCGCCCGCGGGCGTTCCTGAAGACGTGCGCCGCCACCCGGTGTACGACCACCGGCAGGCTGCTCACGTCTCACTCCGTTCCGGCGAACGCTTCCCACAGGCGGGCGTAGGTGCCGTCGGCGGCAAGGAGTTCGGCATGGGTGCCATCCTCCACGAGCCTGCCGTGGTCGAGCACCACCACACGGTCCGCCCTGGCCGCCGTGGTCAGCCGGTGGGCGATGACCACCGTCGTGCGCTTCTGCGCAAGCAGATCCTCGGCCCGGGTGACGGCGGCCTCGGACGCGAGGTCGAGGGCCGCGGTCGCCTCGTCGAGCAGGAGCAGGTCGGGGCGGACGCACTCGGCCCGCGCCAGGGCGAGCAGCTGGCGCTGGCCCGAGCTGAGGTTGCGGCCGCGGTCGCCGACGTCGTGCATGTAGCCGCCGCGCAGCCGGGCGACCATGTTATGCGCGCCGACCGCGTCGGCGGCGGCCTCGACCTCGGCGTCGGTCGCATCCGGCCGCCCGTAGGCGATGCTGTCGCGCACGGTGCCGGCGAACAGATACGCCTCCTGCGGGACGTAGCCGAGACGATGCCGGAAGCCGGCGAGATCGTAGGCGCGCAGGTCGACACCGCCGACCTTCACCGAACCCTGCGTCGGATCGTAGAAGCGGGCCAGCAGTTTCATCACCGTCGACTTACCCGCGCCGGTCTCACCGACGACGGCGATCCGCTGTCCGGAGGGGATGTGCACGCTCACACCACGCAGCGCGGGGGCACTCGTGTCGGTGTAGGCGAACTCGACGCCGGCGAGGTCGATCGAGGCATCCAGCCGGGGGCCGACGGGAATCGGGTCGGCTGCCTGCGGCGTGCTGGTCGGCGTCCGCAGCAGTTCCGAGATACGCCGCAACCCGACCACAGCCTGCTGGTAGGCGTCGAAGACCTGCGACAGCTGCTGGACGGGCGAGAAGAACATGTTCACGTACAGCATGAACGCGATCAACGCACCGGCGGTGAGTGCGCCGCTCTGCACGCGGGTTGATCCGTAACCCAGAACCAGCGCCGTCGCCACGTCGGATACCAGCGCGATGAACGGGAAGAACGTCGCGATGTAACGCTGGCTGCGGATGCGCGCGACCCGGTAGTTGTCGGAGAGATCGGCAAAGTGCTCGCTGTTGCGGTCCTCGCGACGGAAGGCCTGGGCGACCCGGATGCCGGCCACATTCTCCTGGAGGTCGGCGTTGACGGCGCTGACCCGTTCGCGGGCGATCTGGTAGGCGGTCGAGGACTTCTTGCGGAAGATCAGCGTCCCGACGACCACGGCCGGCAGTACCAGCAGGACGACGAGCGCGAGCGGAAGGTTGATCACCAGCAGGGCGACCAGCACACCGACGAATGACAGCACGCTGACAACCGCGGTGGCGAGGCCGGTCTGGACGAACGTCGAAAGGGCATCGACGTCGGTCGTCATGCGGGTCATGATGCGCCCGCCCATCTCCTTCTCGTAGAAGTCGAGGCCGAGACGCTGGAGGTGGGCGAACAGCTTGATTCGCAACGAGTACAGGATTCGTTCACCGGTCCGGCCGGTCACCCGAACCTGGTAGATCGAGATGACCCAGTCGATCAGAGTCACCGTCAGTGCGATACCGGCGGCGAGCAGGATGAGCTTGCCGTCGTCGCGCAGGATCCCGTCGTCGACGCCGACTCGGATCGTCGCTGGCAACACGAGCGAGGCGACCGCATCCGCGGCCACGAGGCCGAGGCCGACGAGAAGAGGCAGCCGGAATGCTCGCAGGACATGGCGGAACTTGAACCCGGGGTCAGGTGCTCGCACGGCGGCGGCGTCCATCCCGGGCGTGTCGTTGGCAGCTGGCAGTGCAGCCACCCGGGCGAGCAGTTCAGGTGTCGGCGGGAGCGACGCGAACATGCCACCGGGACCTCCGGGCCCACCGGGGCCGCCGCGGCCCATGCCGCCGCCCATACCGCCCATCCCACCCATGCCGCCGCCACCGCCGGCACCGGACAACCCGATGACGGAGGCGCCGGCACGTTCCAGCGCGGTCGGTGCGCCCTTCCACAGCGACGGGGTGATGCCGTTGACGCGACGCTCGGTGTCATCGGTCCGGGTACCAAGGGCCTCGGCCTGTGCCTCGACCTCGGCGTCGGACATCGAGTCGACGTCGTCGCTCGGACCCGACAACAGCACTGTGTACAAGGGACATCTGGCCGTCAGTTCGGCGTGCGTGCCGACGTCGACGACCTTGCCACGATCCAGGACGGCGATACGGTCCGCGAGGGCGAGGGTGCTGCGCCGGTGGGCGATGAGCACGGTCGTGCGGCCCTTCATCACCCGGCGCAGGGTCGCGTGGATCTCGGCCTCGATGCGGGCGTCGATCGCCGACGTCGCGTCGTCGAGCAGGAGCAGGTGCGGATCGGTCAGCAGCGCCCGGGCGAGGGCGACCCGCTGTCGCTGGCCGCCGGAGAGGGTGAGGCCCTGCTCGCCGACCACGGTGTCGTAACCCTTGGGCAGTTCGTTGATGAAGCCGTCGGCCTCGGCGGCCTCGGCTGCGGCGACGATCGCCTCGAACGTCGCGTCCGGGCGGCCGTAGCCGATGTTGGACCGAACGCTGTCGGAGAACAGGAAACTGTCCTCGAACACGACGCCGATGCGGGCGCGCAATGAGTCGAGGGTGACCTTGCGGACGTCGTGGCCGCCGAGCCGGATGGCGCCGCGCTGAACGTCGTAGAAGCGAGGGAGCAGCAG
The DNA here is from genome assembly GCA_036786375.1 of Actinopolymorphaceae bacterium. Classification (GTDB taxonomy): domain Bacteria; phylum Actinomycetota; class Actinomycetes; order Propionibacteriales; family DAIQRJ01; genus DAIQRJ01. Next base: position 65,110 of record DAIQRJ010000015.1, on the reverse strand, counting down.
CGACACCGTCGACTTGCCCGATCCGGCGGTGCCGACGAGGGCGAGGGTCTCCCCCGCCGCGACCTTCAGGCTGACGTTCTCCAACACTGGCAGGTCAGAGGTGTAGCCGAAGGTGACGCCGTCGAATTCGATGTCGACGGCGGCGTTGGGAAGTTCGATCGCGTCGGGAGCGTCGACGACGGTGGAACGGGAGTCGATCACCTCGAACACCCGGAGCACGCCGGCCTTGGCCTGCTGGCCGATGGTGAGCAGACCCGAGAGCATCCGGACCGGCGCCACCATCGACGCGAGGTAGGTCGAGAACGCCAAGAACGTGCCCAGCGAGATGCTGCCTTTCGAACCGGGGTGCCGCACGCCCTTCAATGCGAGGTAGCCGCCGAAGCCGAGCACGCCGACCTGGCCGAGCGCCGGAAGAACGGCCATCAGGGGGTTGTAGAAGCTGTTCAGCCGGACGGTGCGCATGCGCGACGCGAACAACCCGTGCGCGGTGCGGTCGAGCCGGTCGAGCTCGTGCTCCTCCTGGCCGAAGCCCTTGACGACCCGCACACCGGTGACCGACGACTCGACGACGCCGGCCACTTCGCCGACGCGTTGCTGTGCGTCCCAGTTGGCCGGGAAGAGCTTGCCCCGGCCTTTCAGTGCCACGAACCACAGGCTCGGGCCGATGAGCATCGCGACGATCGTCAGCATCGGCGACAGCGTCAGCATCAGGATGATCGACATGACGAACAGGAGCAGGTTCGCCAGCTGCATCGGGACCATGCCGAGGAGGCCCTGGACCAGGTTCAGGTCCGAGATCGCGCGGCTGACCACCTGGCCGGTCTGGAGATCGTCCTGCTTGGCGCCGTCGAGCCGCTCGAGCGAGCCGAACACTTCCTGGCGCATGTCGTGCTGGACGTCGATGGAGAGCCGGCCGCCGAGGTAGCGACGGGTGAAGCCGGCCCCGAAGTTGACGATTCCCGCGGCCAGCAAGGCGATGATCCACGGGAGCATCGGCTGGCTGCGAGCCAGGATCACCTTGTCGACGACCTCGCGGACGATCAGCGGCGTGACCGAGCCGACGGCCATGCTGACGACCGACCCGCTGAACGCGGCGATCACCAGGCCACGGTGTTTGAGGCAGTACCCGCCGAGGCGGCGGATCCAGCCGCGTTCACGCTCGGCCTGGGTCAGCTGCCGTGCCGGCGTGGGCGATCCGTCGGCCCGGGTCCCGGCCAGCCTTTCGTCGCCGGCTCGCGTGGTGGTTGCAGTGCTCGTGACACTCACTCCTGACGGGGCTTCGCGGTTGCCTCGCGAGCACGGTTCGCAGACTGCTCGCGTTCGGCATTGAGGACGTCGTTGAATTCGCGCAGCTGGGCGACGAACGTCGCCGGGTCGCCCATCGCCCGCACGGTCGGCCCGAAGCGGTCGACATACGCGGTGTTCGCGCGTGCGAGGGCGCGGGTTCCGGACGCGGTGATCTGCAGCCAGGTGACACGGCGGTCGTCGGTGTCGGCCAGCCGGTGCAGGTGGCCGAGTTCGACGAGTGCCTCGACCGCAGTCGTGATCGTCGGCTTGGACACCGCCAGATGCTGCGCCAGCGCCGTCGACCGCTCGTTGCCCTCCGCGAGCAACGTGAGCAGCCGGTACTGCGGGAAGCTCAGGCCGGTGTCGAGGCGTCCGAGCACGCGGGTCATCCGGCCCAGGACGCGGACGGCGGCCACGAGTTCGGCGTCGGAGATCTCCGTCGGGGCGTCCCCGGCGTACTCGGAAGAACGTGCGGCAGTCATTGTTAGTTAGTCTAACCACCGATGCGTGCCGGAAGGCAAGCATCCGGTGTGGACGACCGTCGGTCAGCTCGCCTTCGGCGTCGCGGTCAGAGGTGTTTCGTCGCCTCGCGACGTGAGAGTCCCGACAGCTGAGGATGGTCGTCGACGAAGGCACGCACCCAGGCGGGATCGCGCCAGGCGTGCTGCCGGAGGGCCCAGCCGATCGCCTTGCGGATGAAGAACTCACGCTCGGATGCGTTCGCCTCGATCGCCTCGGTGAGCAACTCGAGATCCACCGCGTCCTTCGCCCCGAGTTGGCAGAGGATCGACGACCGGCGCAGCCACATGTCCGGTGACGTGCTCCAGCGGCGCACGATCGGCGTCACGGTCGTCCGCTCCGCCAGCAGGATCGGGCCGACGTGGTGGCTCGCGATCACGTCCACGAAGTCCCACCAGGCGCCGGTGGTGATGAGCTCCTCGTAGACCGCAAGCATGGATGAATCGCGCCAGCGCGCGTAGTGACGATGCGCGAGAATTCCCAGGCCCACATAGCGTTCCTCGCGGAACTCCGCCTCACGCCACAGTCGCAGGGCCGCATCCAACCAGCTGCCGCGCGCGGTGAACGGATGCTCGGCGACAAGTGCGGCGACGACCGCCTTGACGCCGGGCGAGGCCACGCCGCGATACGGCATCGCGGACTTCATGTAGGCCCGCATGGCAACCGCTCTGACCGGGTCGGCCCGCTCAGCGAGCGCGGCCCGCGCCGCGAGCACCACGTCCGGGGTTGCCACCGACGTGGAGCCGGTCATCGTCGTCCCTCCGAGTCGAAGAAGCGCCAGATCGCCGCGGTCGCGTCGAAGCTGCTCGTCGTCCCCCACCGTTCCGGATTCACCGGCGTAGCGCCCGGCCACGTGTGCCCGCCCCCGATCACGCGGATGAAGTCGACCGCGCCGCCCGCGGCAGGCGGTGGTCGGCGGTAGCTCCAGCGTTCGACGTCCGGCGCGACCTTCTCGACGGTCGGGGGAAGGAGACAGCCGTTGTGGAGCGCGTACGCGGCGACCGTGTCCTCGATCGGCGGTGTGTCCATCCGTGCCTGTGCCGAGTCGATGCCGCCCTCGTAGCCGACGATGCGGTCTTCGGTGCCGTGCACGATCACGGCCGGGACGGCGCGCGCCGTCGAGGCGATCGGGGCGTTCCAGATTCCCGCGACCGGCCCGATCGCGGCGATCCGGGCCGGCCGCGACGCCGCGAGGGTGGCCGCGATCACACCGCCGTTGGACATGCCGGTGACGTAGATCCGCTCGGGATCGACGTCGTGACGATCGGCCACCGCGTCGATCAGGTCGAACAGGAACCTCACATCCGGCGAGCCTGCTCCCATGTGCCAGCGGGCGACCATGCCCGAACCCTGCGGTGTGACCGTGACGAACCCGTCGCGGATACCCAGCTCACCGAACCGCGTGGACGTGGCGTGCCGGATGGCACCCTCGGCGTGACCGTGCAGATCGATGACGACCGGCCGGCGAACACTGTGGGCGCCGGCAGGCGGTTCGGCGATGAGGTACCAGCGGGCAACGCCGTCCACGGTGACGTCTACACGTCGATGAGGCTGGGGCACGGGCGCCATGGAGTCATCGTGCCCGACCCGCCGTCGTGGCACGGAGGCGCACGTAGAGTTGGCCCGGTGTCCAGCACGCTCGCGCCGATGACGAAGCTTGGCCGTCCGCTGCACATCAGCCGGCCGGCCTGGTACGGCGGCGGCCTTCTCGCGCTGCTCGTCATCCTGGTCATGCTCGGGCTCGGCGACTGGCAGTACTCCCGTGCCAAGCCGCACGTCGATCTCGCGGTCCTGGCAGCATCGCGGGCCGAAGCTGCCGTCCCGGTGGCCGACGTCCTGCACGGCGCGACCGAGCTCGATCCCGGCATGGTCGGACGCCGGGTGATCGTCGACGGCCGTTACGTCGTGGGGCGGCAGTGGCTGGTGCCGACCGCCGACGCCGCCGGAGCCCCCGGGTTCATGGTCGTCGACGTGTTCGCGCCGGATCGCAGCGACGGCGACCTCCCCGCCGGCATCCTCGTCGCCCGCGGGTGGGTGTCGACGACGGCCGAGGCCGGTTCCGCACCTACCGGCGACGTCCGGCTCAGTGCGTGGATCGGGGCGCCCGACGCCGTCTCGCCGACGCTCACCAGCGCGATGCCTTCCGGCCAGCTCCCGGAGATCGCGCCCGCACGCATTGCCGCCGATCTCCCGGCGCCGGCGCTCGACGGGTACCTCGGCGTCCTGACGTCCACACCCGCGACGACCATCGCGGTGCCGCCCGAGCCGATGGTCGCGGTGCACGGGTCGTGGTCGATCATCAACCTGGGTTACGCGCTCCAGTGGGTCCTGTTCGCGGGCGCCGCGCTCGTCGCGTGGGCGATGCAGATCTACCGGGCGCGACAGCTTCCCGACGACGACCCGGACGACGTCGCAGCCACGCACCGGCTCGAGGGAGCGACCGCTCCCAGCTCGCTCTAGCCGGCTGCGACCCGCGCCGGTGTCTCGGCTTCGCGCGCCGCCTCGTCGCGGATCACCCGACGCTCGGCGAAGAACACGGCCAGCGGGATGGTGCCGGCGGCCACCACCAGGATGACCTTCAGCAGCTTCCACTTGCGCGTGTATGCCAGCGCGAGCGTGAGCACGACGTAGACCATGTAGAGGTAGCCGTGCAGTATTCCAACGACCTCGGCAGGGCTGCCGTCCTTCTGGCCGAGGATCGGCCATAACTGGATCGGGACGGCGATGAACACGAGCACGATCAGCCCGACCCCGGTGACGTAGGACATCACCTTGTAGGCGGTCAGCAGCTTCGAGTTGCTCGGCTTCGCGGCTGGTGGCGCACCGACCGGCGCTTCGTTCGTCGACATGGCGTCGAACCTACTCGTCCGGCGCCCCTTGTCTTCCGCCGGTGCCTGCACTAGCGTCTCCTGGCTCTGCCCCCACCCGTTCTCCCTCTCGGTCGTCGCGCGGACTGGTACCCCGGGCCGGCGACGATCAGTCCGCGTGCCCTCGCGCCGTGGCGTGCTCGGTCCGCCCACCTCCGGGAGCCCCAGTCGTGCGCCTGTACCTCGCCGTCGCCAGATCGTCCTTCCGCCGCTTCTCCACCTACCGCTGGGCAACCGTCACCGGCGTCTTCGTCAACTCGATCTTCGGCGTCATCCGCTCGTTCGTGCTGCTCGCGGTGTGGGCGCACAACCCGAACATCGGCGGCTACGACGCGATCGACGCCGTCACCTACTGCTGGCTCACGCAGTCGCTCATCATGACGACGGGGATCTTCGGAGGTGGCTACGTCGACGAACTCGCCGAGCGGCTGCGCAGCGGCGACATCGTCGTCGACCTCTACCGCCCGACCGATCTGCAGGCCTGGTGGCTCGCCTCCGAGCTCGGTCGCGCCACCTTCGGTTTCCTGGGCCGGGGCGTCCCTCCGACTATCATCGGCGCGCTGCTGTTCCACCTGCGCTTCCCGGGCTCGGTGTGGGTGTGGCTGCTGTTCCTGCTGTCGGCGTTCATCGGCGTCGTCGTTGGCTTCGCCATCCGGTTCGTCGTCAATCTGGCCGCGTTCTGGCTGGTCGACAGCCGCGGGATCACCTTCCTGGTCAACACGGCCGGCATGTTCCTGTCCGGCTTCATCCTGCCGCTGACGATGTTCCCCGACCGGCTCGCCGACGTCGCCCGGGCGCTGCCGTGGGCCACGATGATCCAGACGCCTGTCGATGTGTTCCTTGGTCAGGCGCACGGTTGGGCGTTGGTCGAGTCGTTCGGCCGGGCGATCGGATGGGCCGTGGTCCTGATGCTGCTCGGCCGGGCGATCCTTCGTGTCGCGACCCGTCGGCTGGTGGTGCAAGGTGGCTGAACTCCCCCGTGTCAGCACGAACGGTGGCGGTGCGCTCGGCTCGGTCCGGTCGGCCCAGCCGGCGCCGCGGGCGCTCGTCGACGGCATCCGCGGTTACCGCATGATCGCGGCGATGTGGATCCGCGCGGCGGTGTCCTACCGCACCTCGTTCGTGCTGCTGGCGTCGGCGCAGTTCGTCGTCACCGGGCTCGACTTCATCATGATCGTCATCCTGTTCACCCACACCCGCGAGCTCGGCGGCTTCACCTCCGCCGAGGTGTTCTTCCTCTACGCAGGCTCGGGTCTGGCGCTCGCGTTCGCGGACCTGCTGGCCGGCTCGCTGGAGCTGGTGGGCCGGCGGATCCGCGACGGATCGCTGGATTCGCTGCTGGTGAGGCCGATTCCGGTGGTCGCGCAACTGGCCGCGGACCAGTTCGCCGTCCGTCGGGTCGGGCGGATCCTGCAGGCCGGGACCGTTTTCATCGTCGCGCTGGTCACGGGCGACATCGTCTGGTCGCCGGCGAAAGTGCTGCTCACCTTGGTGATGGTCGTCTCCGGCACCGCACTGTTCATCGGGATCTTCATGCTGGGTGCGTGTTTCCAGTTCGTCGCGGGTGACGCGGCCGAGGTGAGCAACGCGTTCACTTACGGTGGTGACGCGCTGTCCCAGCTGCCGTGGACGATCTACCCGCGCGAGCTCGTCCGCACCGTCGTTCTCGTCCTCCCGCTCGCGTTCGTCAGCTGGGTCCCCGCCGCGTGGATCCTCGATCGTCCGCTCCCGTTGGGGATGCCGTCGTTCATGGCCTGGACGTCGCCGGTCGCGGCGGCGGCCCTTCTCACCGTCGCCGGCCTGCTGTGGCGGGTCGCCCTTCGCTCGTATCGGAGTACCGGATCATGACTCCCGCCAGCGCATCTGACACCAGTGCGACACCCGTCATCGAGCTGACCGACGTCGAGAAATCCTTCGTCGTGCGGCGGCGTGCCGGGCGGATCCGCCGCACCAAGGAGACGGTCACCGCGGTCGCCGGACTCACGTTCGACGTCGCCCGGGGCGAGCTGCTCGGCTACATCGGACCCAACGGCGCCGGCAAGTCGACGACGATCAAGATGCTGACCGGCGTGCTGATGCCCACCAGCGGCCGGCTGCGGGTGGCCGGGATGGAACCGATGAAGGAGCGGCTCGCGCTTGCCCAGCGGATCGGCGTCGTGTTCGGCCAGCGGACGACGCTGTGGTGGGACCTGCCGTTGCGCGACTCGTTTGCTCTGCTGCGACGGATCTACAAGGTCGACCAGGCACGGCATCGGCGCAATCTCGACGAACTCGTGACCCTGCTCGATCTCGGGCCCCTCCTCGACGTGCCCGTCCGGCAGCTGTCGCTGGGTCAGCGGATGCGCGGCGACATCGCCGCGGCGCTCCTGCACGATCCCGAGATCCTCTACCTGGACGAGCCGACGATCGGTCTGGACATCATCAGCAAGACCCGGGTGCGGGAGTTCCTCGCTGCCCGCAACGCCGAACGCGGCACCACGATCCTGCTCACTACTCACGATCTGGGCGACATCGAGCGGTTGTGCTCCCGGGTGATGGTGATCGACCGGGGCAGCATGGTCTTCGACGGGACGGTGGCCGGGCTGCACCGGTTCGGCGACGCCCAGCGCACGCTCGTGGTCGATCTGGCCACGCCGCTGCCCGCGATCGAGATCGACGGCGGCCGGGTCGTGAAGATCGACGGTCCGCGGCAGTGGATCACCTTCCCGGCGACGACCCCGGCGGCCGGGCTCGTTGCGCAGGTCGCCGACCGGTATCCGATGGTCGACCTCACGGTGGCCGACCCCGACATCGAGGCCGTGGTGGCGCGACTCTACGAACGCTCGGCGGCGCGTTGATGCCGGAGCCCGATGGTCGACGCAGCCTCGAGCTCGTCGCCGGACTGCTCCCGCTGTTTCGCCTTGTGCTGCGTCGTTCCGGCGTTCTCCCGGTCGGCCGACTTCGCCATCGACAAGCCCGCGCGGACCGCCTGCCCCAACCTGGCCACGGACTTGGGCTGCGGCATCCACGCCGAGTTACGTCCGCGCGGCTTCGCCGGCTGCACTACCTACGACTGCTTCGGCGCCGGCCAGCAGGTGGCGCAGGTGACCTTCGGCGGGCGGGACCGGCGCGAGTCCCCGGCGACCGCCGCGCAGATGTTCGACGTCTTCCCGGTGATGCGGGTGCTGCACGAACTGCTCTGGTACCTCACCGAGGTCGACTCCATCGACGGCCCGCAGTCGCTCCACGACGACGTCCGGGTCGCGCTCCGCGACATCCGACGGCTCACACGCGCCACCCCGGACGAACTGGCCGCACTGGATGTCGGGCCCGTCCGCGACGACGCGAACCGGCTGCTGTCGCGCGTGAGCGACCTCGTCCGCGCGCGCACCCGGCCCGCGGGCGGATCACCGCGGGGCCGATCTGATCGGCGCGACGTTTCGTGGCGCCGATCTACGGGGTGCGAACCTGCGTGCTGCCTACCTGATCGGTGCCGATCTGCGTGGCGCCGATCTGGGTCTGGCCGACGTCACCGGCGCAGACTTCAGGACCGCCGACCTGCGGGGCGCGGATCTCTCGACGACGATCTTCCTGCTGCAGTCCCAACTGGACGGCGCGCGTGGCGATGACGCGACCCGGCTGCCGGCGGGCCGCGCGCGGCCGGCGCACTGGGCGGCGGGCTGAGCGAGTCAGCCGGCGGATCGGAGCCGTACCGGCTCGCCGACGCCCGGGATGAGGTTGTAGCGCGACCACTGGCTGGTGAGCAGGATGATCTGCTGGCTACGGGCAGCCTCGCCGAGGAGGCGGTGCATCTGTCTCAGCCGGCCCGGATCGGACCAGCCGAGGGCGTCGTCGAGGATCAGCGGCACTCCCCCGTCGTCGAGGCCGGTGAGCGAGGCGATGGCCATCCGGACGACGATCGCGAGCTGCTCCTTGGCGCCGGTGGACAGCCACGCGACCGGCATCAGATCACCGTCGAGGCTGCGGTCGACGACGTCGAGATCATCCGAAAGCGTTACCGCGAAGCTGGGCCCGAACGCGACGCGCCCGAGCGCCTCGATGCGCTGCTTGAGCGGATCGGCGTAACGGAGCCGGGCCGATGCCGAGTGCCGCGCCAGGGTGACGCGGAGCCGGGCGACCGCATCGGCACGCCGACGGACGAGCGCGTGCCTGTCCGAGGCCTGCTCGAACCTGCCCTCGGCCTGTTCGGCCGAGGTGGCCAGGCCGGCGGCGCCGGCATCGTCGAGGCGGCCCTGCGCCCGGCTCCACTCGTCGCTGGTGGCGGTCAGCTGATGATCGAGCTGCTCGGCGACCTCGAGTGCCCTGGCGTGCGCATCGGCCACCCCCGCGAGTCCGCTGCCCTCGAACGCCTCACGGGCCCGCTCGAGGTCGGCGTCGGCAGCCGCGGCCGTGGTGATCGCGAGGTCGGCGGCGGCCAGGACGGTGGCGTCGGCGGCACGCGCACGTTCGGCGGCCACCTGGGCGCGGTCGGTGTCGAGTCGCCGCACCGCCTCCTCGTGCCGGACCCGGACCTCGACGACCTGCTCCCGGGTCTGCTCGGAGTCGACCTGGCATCGCCGCAGGGCCGACGACGTCGCCTCGGCGGTGAGGTCGGCGGCGGCGATCCGACGCTCCGCCTCCTCGAGCGTGTGCCCGGCCGATGTCGGATCAGCCAGGGTCGGATCGGCCGGAACCGCGGCCTCCGCCGCCGCGTCGAGCAGCCGATCGCGCAGGGCGGTCAGGGCGTCCAACGTGTCGGCGCCGAGGTGCGCTTTCGCGATGCCGACCGCGTCGTCAGCGGCCCGGACGAGGTCATCACGCCGACGCACCTGAGCGCGTAGGTCATCGGCGTCGTCAGCGCCGAGTTCGGTGAGCATGTCGGCGATCGAGGTCCGGTTGCGGGCGAGCTCGGACTGGACGTCCCCAGCGGCGCCGGCGGGCGGAAGGATGGTGATCTCGGCGGCGCCGGCCACGGTCACCACCACCGTTTCGGTCACGGCGGCGTCATGGGGAGCCGCCTTCGAGACGGTCGTGACGGTGTGGCCCTGGCCGACGGTGACGCCGGCCCGTCCGAGCTTGCGCACGGTGATCCGCGGCGCCGAGGCCTGCGCCCGGGCCTCGGCCAACGCCAGCTCACGTTGCAGCGCCTCGACGAGCTCGAGCGCTGTCGGCGTGACGAGGATGTCGTCGGCCTCGGCCCGAAGACGACGCTCGGACGACCGGGCGTTCTCGACGGCAGCGATGCGGGCGCGGAGCTGCTCGAGGGAGTCGGTGTCGCGCCGGTGGCTGTCGGCGCGGTGCCACGAGGCGAGATCGGCACGTGCGGCACGCACGGCCGACCGAGCCGACTCGTCGTCGGTGCGCGCGGCGATCAGAGCGTCATCGGCGTCTGCGGCCGCATCCTCGGCGGCTGCGAGCAGTGTCGCGAGGTCGGCGGCGGCAACCTCGGAGCCCAGCAGCCGGGCGACGTCGACGGCTCGCTGCTCGGCGACCGCCTGGGCGGTGCCGGCCCGCACCCGCGCGAGGTCCGCCCGTGTGCCCGCCTGCGACAACGTCGACTCGGCGAGCTCGGCAGCGGTGAGCCTGGTTCGCAGCCGGCCCAGCTGCTGGTCGTTCGCGTCGCGCTGTTCGCGCAGGACGACCCGTTCGCGCTCGAGCCGCTCCGCCTCGACGACCGTCCGCTCGACCTGGGCTGCCGCCGCCCGGCTCGTCTCGGCCGCGGTCGTTGCCTCGGCGAGCTCCTTCTCCGCCTCGGCGAGTTCGCCGGTGACCCGGCCGTCCTTGGCGGTGAAGTAGCGGCGGTACTCCTTCTCGATCGCGAGCGTGAGCGACGACTCCTCGGGCGAGTTCTCGTCGGGGTCATCGACCCCGCTCGAGCGCGACAGCGCCGTCAGCAGCGGTGTGACCTCGCGGGCCGTCGGCTGGACGAGGGAGGCGTCCTGGCCGACGACGAGCGCGTCCCACAGGTGTGGGTCGACGTGCCGGCCGAACAGATCGGTTGCGGCGTCGTGCGCCTCCCGGCCGGTCAGAGCGCGCCCGTCGACCACCAGCTCGGTGGCGCGGTCGCGAAACCACGTCTTGCGGTAGGTCACCTGGTGGCCGCCGAGTTCGAGGTGGGCCTCGACCGTCGTGCCGACGTCGCGCCCGACCGGCTGTACGGCACGCAGGTCGCGCGTCTTGGAGTCGTCGGGAAGCCGGAACAGCTTGTCGACCGCCTCGAGCAGGCTCGACTTGCCGGCCTCGTTGTCGGCCAGGACGACGGTGATGCCCGGGGACGCGAACGCCACCTGCACGTCACGCACGCCGCGGAAGTTGGTCAGCCGCAGATGGTGCAGACGCATCTCAGGCAGCACCCAGCACGAGCCGGTGCAGCAGCGTCAACGCGTGCCCGGCCAGGTCGTCGCCCTCACGCGCGGCGGCCTGGAGGTCGAGCAGCGTGGCCCGGGCCGCGCCGGTGAGGCCCAGCGCGTCGAGGGCACCGTCGTCGGGCAGCGGCCGGATGTCCCAGTGCCGCTTCCACCGGGTGATACCGCCAAGCACCTCCCCGAGCGAGTCGAGCATCAGCTCGAGCCGCATCGAGTCGGCGACGTCGAGAGAGCCGGTGGCCCCGAGCCGGAGGTAGGTGCGTGGCTTGTCGGGCAGCTCGGCCAGCCAGGCATCGAGCTCGTCGAGCGCAGCCGGACCGTCGAGCTCGACGACCCGCTCGAGCATGTGCCAGCGGCCGATGTGGACGCTCTCGACGTCGACCGCACCGGCGGCACCGACAGCACCCGCGGCACCGAACGTGGCGACCAGCACGTTGCCCGGATCGACCTCGTCGGTGTCGGTGACCTCGGGGGTGCCCGGGTACCAGACGCGGCCGGACGAACCGACCTCGGTGGTGGAGTGCCGGTCGCCGAGGACGACCAGCTCGGCCAGGCCGTCGGACAACGCCCGCTCGACGCCTGCCAGTTCGATCGGCGGCAGGCCCAGCTCAGGAGCGACCGTGTCGACCTGGCCGTGCCCGACGACCAGCCGGCGACGCCCGGGCCGCAGCTGGGCGAGCAGGTTGCCGAGCGGATCGGTGGCAGGTCGCCGCGTGCGCCAGGGCGCACCGACGATCTCGACGGTGTCGTCGCCAGAGCCGACCACGACCGGCGCGTCCTCGAGCACGGTGACGTTCGGCGGGACGGTGCGCCGCCACTGCGCGCTGTTCCACACGTTGCCCGGCTCGAGGCTGTCGTGGTTACCCGGCAGCAGCAGCACCGGGCAGCCGACGTCGCGGAGTGCCTCGGCGGCACGCAGCACGATGTGCCGCTCGATCTGGTTGGCGTCGAAGACGTCACCCGCGACGACGAGCGCATCGGCGGACCGCTCGCGGGCGAGAACCGCAAGCCGCTCGATCACGTCGAGCCGCGCCTGGGTGTAGCGCGCTTGCGCGTCGGCACCGAAGAAGCGCCGGCGCATGCCGAGCTGCCAGTCGGCGGAGCAGAGGATCGTCACCATGATGTGTCGCACGCTAACGATGACCGCCGACAGTCCGAGGCCGACAGGCCGCACCGGCGGCCGCGGTGATCGTGACTAGGCTCCGGTTCGTGCCTGCCGCGATCGATTCCGCCTTCACCGCCCTCCCGCTCGCTGCGCTCGCCGACGCCGGCCTGCGCCGCGCCCACGAGCTCGGCGCTGAACACGCCGACGTCCGCGTCGAGCGCATCCGCCATCAACGCATCTCGCTGCATGACGCCGTCGTGCAGAACGCCTCGTCCGGCATCGAGCTCGGCCTGGCGGTCCGGGTCGTGCACAACGGCTCGTGGGGGTTCGCCGCCGGTGTCGAGCTCACTTCCGACGCTGCCTGTCGCCTTGCCGAGGAGGCCGTCGCGGTGGCGAACGTCGCGAAACCGATGACCCTCGAGCCGATCGAGCTCGCGGACGAACCCGTCCACGCCGACCGCACATGGGTGTCGGCCTACGACATCAACCCGTTCGACGTCAGCACGCGGGAGAAGGTGGCCCGGCTGGTCGAGCTGTCGTCGGCCGTGCTCGGGTCCTCGCCGGTCGGGCACGTGTCGACATCCCTCGCCCAGGTGCAGGAGAACAAGTTCTACGCCGACTCGTCGGGCACGAGCACCACCCAGCAACGCGTCCGGCTGCTGCCTTCCGTCGAGGTGCATGGCAGCAATGCCGACCGCGGTCTGTTCGACTCGATGCGCACGCTGACACCACCGGCCGGCCGGGGCTGGGAGTACGTCACGGCCGGCCGCCTCACCGCGGACGTCGCGGCACTCCCTTCCCTGCTTGCCGAAAAGCTCGCGGCGCCGTCGGTGCAGGCGGGTCAGTACGACCTCGTGATCGACCCGTCCAACCTCTGGCTCACCATCCACGAGTCGATCGGGCACGCGACCGAACTCGACCGGGCACTCGGTTACGAGGCCAACTTCGCCGGCACGTCGTTCGCCACGCCGGACAAGCTGAACATCCTCAAGTACGGCTCACCCGTGATGACGATCACCGGTGACCGGACGGTTCCGCACGGCCTTTCCACCACCGGCTTCGACGACGACGGTGTCGAGACCCAGCAGTGGGACATCGTCCGCGACGGAACGCTGGTCGGCTACCAGCTCGATCGGCGGATCGCCAAGCGCTACGGCTTCGACCGGTCGAACGGCTGCGCCTACGCCGATTCGCCCAGGCACGTGCCGATCCAGCGGATGGCCAACGTCTCGCTGCAACCGTCCGCCGACGACATCAGCACCGACGACCTGATCCGCAAGGTCGAGCGCGGCATCTACATCCTCGGCGACAAGTCGTGGTCGATCGACATGCAGCGGTACAACTTCCAGTTCACCGGGCAACGGTTCTACGCCATCGAGAACGGCAAGCTGGCCGGCCAGGTCCGAGATGTCGCCTACCAGGCCACGACGACCGACTTCTGGGGCTCGATGGAAGCCGTCGGCGGCCCGGGCACCTGGGTGCTCGGCGACGCCTTCAACTGCGGCAAGGCCGAACCCGGGCAGGTCGCCGCCGTGAGCCACGGCTGCCCGTCGGCCCTGTTCCGCGACATCCGCATCCTGAACACCACCGAGGAGTCCGGTCGATGAGCGCGTCCGTCCTGCCCCCGCACGAAGTCGTCGAGCGCGCCCTGGCCGCCGCGGCGTCGGCCAATCCCGGCGGTGCCGCCGTCGCGATCGCCGGGGCCACGAGTTCGGCCAACCTGCGTTGGGCGAACAACACCTTGACCACGAATGGCGTGATGTCGGGGCAGAGCCTCACCGTTGTCGCGACCGACCCGCGGTTCGACGGTGTCGCCGCCGGTGTCGTCAGCCGCGAGGTGACCGACCGGGCCGGCGTCGAGAGCCTGGTGGCGGATGCGGTGGCCGCCAGCCGGACCGCCGACGTCGCCGAGGACGCACGGGATCTCCTGCCGGGTTCAGGATCCGCCGACTTCGCCGACGCGCCCGGCCGCACCGGCATCGACGTGTTCGCCGATGTCGCGACCTCGCTCGGCAGCGGCTTCGGCGAGGCCGCCGGCCGTGGCCAGCGGCTTTACGGGTTCGTCGAGCACACGATGAACACGACCTACCTGGGCACGAGCACCGGCGTCCGGCGCCGGTTCGTCCAGCCGGGTGGACACCTGAGCACCACCGGCAAGGACGGCGACGGCACGAACTCGGCCTGGTACGGCCAGTCGACGACGGACTTCACCGACGTCGACGTGACCGCCGCCGTCGCGGAACTCGATCGCCGGCTCGGCTGGGGATCGCGGCGGATCGACCTCCCGGCCGGCCGCTATGAGACCGTGCTGCCGCCGACGTCGGTGGCGGACCTGATGATCTACGCGTACTGGACGGCCGGCGCGCGGGACGCCTTCGACGGACGCACCGTGTTCTCCAAGACCGGTGGCGGGACGCGCGTCGGCGACGCCCTGTCGGGCCGGCCCATCACCTTGCGCAGCGACCCGTCCGACCCCCGGGTGGCGTGCGCTCCGTTCGTCACCGCCACCTCGTCCTCGAGCGAGAGCAGCGTCTTCGACAACGGGCAGGACGCAGGTCCGGTGACGTGGGTCGACCGCGGCCGTCTCAGCTCGCTGATAACCACCCGTCACACCGCCGAGCTGACCGGACTGGCCAACACGTTCGCCGTCGACAACCTCGTCGTCGAGGTCGACGGCGGTGACGGCGACACCGCGTCGATGGTCGCACCGACCAAGCGGGGCTTGCTGTACACGTCGCTCTGGTACATCCGCGAAGTCGATCCGCAGACGCTACTGCTGACCGGGCTCACCCGCGACGGGGTCTACCTGATCGAGAACGGCGAGATCACCGGTGCCGTCAACAACTTCCGCTTCAACGAGAGCCCGGTCGACCTCATGTCGAGGTTCAGCCAGGCCGGCGCCGCGGTCCCGGCCTTCTCACGTGAATGGGGTAACTACTTCCCCCGCGTCGTCGCGCCCCCGCTGCGCATCCCGGACTTCAACTGCTCCAGCGTGTCGAAAGCGAGCTGACAAGCGGTGACCGAGCGACTCGGCTTCATCGGCCTCGGGATCATGGGCGCCGGCATGGCGGCCAACCTGGTCCGCGCCGGCCACGACGTCACAGTGTGGAACCGCACGGCGAGCCGCGCCGACCCGCTGGTCGAGCTCGGCGGCACCCGAGCCGGCTCGGCCCGCGAGGTGGCCGCGGCGAGCGACATCGTGTTCGTCTGCGTGTCCGACACTCCAGACGTCGAAGCGGTGCTGTTCGGTGACGACGGCGCGGCCGCCGGCTTGACTGCCGGGTCGCTCGTCGTCGATCACTCGACGGTGTCCCCCGCTGCCACCCGTGGGTGGGCGGATCGTCTTGCCGACAAGGGGATCGGCTTCGTCGACGCACCGGTTTCCGGTGGTAGCGAGGGTGCAGTCAAGGGCACCCTGTCGGTGATGGCAGGCGGCGCCGACGACGCGTTCGAGCGGGCCCATCCCTACCTCGAAGCGGTCGGCTCGACCATCACCCACGTCGGGCCCGTGGGTGCCGGACAGACCTGCAAGCTGGTCAACCAGGTGCTCGTCGTCGTGAGCATGCTCGGGGTCGCCGAGGCGCTCGTGCTCGCGCAGGCCGGCGGACTCGATCCGAACGTCGCCGTTGCCGCCACCTCCGGCGGCGCCGGCGGGTCCTGGATGCTCGCCAACCGCGGCCCGCAGATCGCGAACCGGGACTTCCGGCCCGGATTCACGATCGACCTGCAGCAGAAGGATCTGCGGCTGGTGCTCGAGGCGGCCGACGAGCTCGGTGTGCCCGCTATCGCGACGAGCCTGGTGCACCAGCTCTACCGGACGTTGCAGGCCGACGGGCTCGGTGGCGAAGGCAACCACGGCCTGATCAAGGCGATCGAGAAGCTGTCCGGCATCACCGTCGTGGGCCGCTGAGCCCGCACGCAGGAACCGCGTGGATCAGCTCACAATTGCATACGCGAAGACTCACAGATCGTGGCAGGTAGGTCCCAGCACCGACACACCGCCCCGACGCATGGCCCGGACCTCCAGGCCGACGAGCGAAACGGCCAATCCGACGACCAAGGTCGTGGAGACGGCCGCGAGCAGACCTTCGGCACCGTCGGTCCCCGAGACGACGTTGTAGGTGGCGTGCCAGATCGCCACGAGCAGGATGCTGCCGCCGCTACGGTTGTAGAGCCACGTCAGCACGATCGACCCGCACAACAGCCCGGCGACCCAACCGATGAGAATCGACAGGCTGAACGACCGGAACGTGTCGACGACGACGAACATGGGCGCGTGCCATCCGGCCCAGGCGACCGACACGATCACGGCTGAGGACAGAGGGCGCAAACGCGACTGCAGGGTCGGCAGGGCGAATCCACGCCATCCCGTCTCCTCACCGAACCCGTTGACGAGAAAGATCGTGGCGGCCACCGCTACGACTCCCCAGCGCGATGGCAGGCCGCTGAAGATTGCGAAGCCGCTGTATGCGGGCAACGGACGTCCGCTCGTCACTTCGATCGTGAGCACGAGAGCGAGAACAAGCAACGGGCTCACCGCGAACAACCACCACCTCAGCGGCATCCGAACACGGACCATCCGCCGCATCAGCCCGACCACTCCCGCCCGGCCCTGTTGTCAGGCGATCACCACGATTGCAGCCAGCAAAGGGCCGAGCAGCGCTGGGAAGTGTGTGGGCCAGCCCTTTCCAGCCGTCACCAGGCCACCGCTGAGACCAATGGGAATCAGCCATCCCCACGACAACCCGTAGGCGAGGACGAAGAACCACGTCAGGGAACGATTCCGGTGAAGGGCCGCCGATCTCGACATCGGGGCAGCTCCATCCGGCATACTGCGCGCGAGGTCGGCGATCCGGCGATTCAAGCATCTGCGCGGTTAGGCGAACGGGTTAGGCGAACGCCTCCGGCGGCGGGCACGAGCAGACGAGGTTCCGGTCGCCGTAAGCGCCGTCGATCCGACGCACCGGCGCGAAGTACTTGCCCCGCCGCAACTCCGGCACCGGGTACGCCGCCACCTCGCGCGAGTACGCGTAGGTCCAGTCACCGGTCAGGCATTCGATCGTGTGCGGAGCATGACGCAGCGGGCTCTCCTCGACCGTCCACTCCCCCGCGCCGACACGGTCGATCTCGCCGCGGATGGCGATCATCGCGTCGACGAACCGGTCCAGCTCGCCGAGGTCCTCGCTTTCGGTCGGCTCGACCATCAGCGTCCCGGCGACCGGGAAGCTCATCGTCGGTGCGTGGAAGCCGTAGTCGATGAGCCGCTTGGCCACGTCGTCGACGGTCACGCCGGTCGCCTTGGTCAGCGGCCGGATGTCGAGGATGCACTCGTGCGCGACCAGCCCGTGATCGCCGGCGTAGAGGAGCGGGAAGTGGTCGCGCAGCCGGATGGCGACGTAGTTCGCCGACAGCACGGCGACCTGGGTCGCGCGCGCCAGTCCGTCGGCGCCCATCAGCCGGATGTAGGCCCACGGGATCGGCAGGATCCCGGCCGATCCGTACGGCGCCGAGGAGACCGCACCGACACGCAGGCCGGTGCCGGCATCCGCACCGTCGACGAGCGAGTCGCCGCGGGCCGGCAGGAACGGCACCAGGTGCTCGGCCACCGCGACCGGGCCGACACCGGGTCCGCCACCACCATGCGGGATGCAGAACGTCTTGTGCAGGTTCAGGTGGCTGACGTCGCCACCGAACTGACCGGGTCGCGCCCACCCGACGAGCGCGTTGAGGTTCGCCCCGTCGATGTAGACCTGACCACCGGCCGCATGCACCATCGACGACACCTCGCGGATGTCGCCTTCGTACACGCCGTGGGTGGACGGGTAGGTGACCATGATCGCCGCCAGGTCGTCTGCGTGCTGGTCCACCTTCGCGCGCAGGTCGTCGTGATCGATCCGCCCGTCGTCGCCGGTCTTCACGACCACGACGCGCAGCCCCGCCAGGACCGCCGACGCGGCATTCGTGCCGTGCGCGCTGGCCGGGATCAGGCAGACGTCGCGCTTTCCGCCGCCGTTCGATCGGTGGTACGCGCGGATGGCGAGCAGGCCAGCCAGCTCACCCTGCGAACCGGCGTTCGGTTGCACGCTGACCGCCGCGTAGCCGGTGATCGCCGCCAGCCAGCCCTCGAGCTGGCCGATCAGCTCCCGGTAGCCGGCGGTCGCGTCGTGCGGGGCGAACGGGTGCATGTTGGCGAAGCCGGGGAACGAGATCGCCTCCATCTCCGCGGTCGCGTTGAGCTTCATCGTGCACGAACCGAGCGGGATCATGCCGCGGTCGAGCGCGTAGTCCTTGTCCGACAGCGATCGGACGTAGCGCAGCAGCTGGGTCTCGGACCGGTGCTTGGCGAACACGTCGTGCAGAAGGAACGGCGACGTCCGCGCGACGTCCGCCGGCAACCGCACGTCCGGGGTCGTTGCGTCCGTCAGCGGCGGTAGCTCGGCGCCGAACGCGGCGGCGACGGCGACCAGCGTCGCCTCGGTCGTGGTCTCGTCGACCGACAGCCGCACCTCGCCCGGACCGGCGGCGAAGAGGTCGATACCGCGGTCGCGGGCAAGCTCGAGCACCGGCTCGCTTCCCGCCGGGACCTCGACGGTGAGGGTGTCGAAGAAGGTGTCGCCGGCGAGCTGCAGACCGGCCATGCGCAACGCCGAAGCCAGCCGGACGGTGTCGCGGTGCACGCGTCCGGCGATCGCGGTCAGGCCCGCCGGGCCGTGGTAGACGGCGTACATCGACGCCGTCACCGCCAGCAGGACCTGCGCGGTGCAGATGTTGCTGGTCGCCTTCTCACGACGGATGTGCTGCTCACGGGTCTGCAGGGCGAGCCGGTAGGCAGGTGCGCCGTCGGCGTCGACGGAGACGCCGACGAGGCGTCCGGGCATCGTCCGGGCGAGCGGCTCCGTCACCGCGATGAACCCGGCGTGTGGGCCGCCGAACCACATCGGCACACCGAATCGCTGAGCGGAGCCCACGCACACGTCGGCACCCTGCTCGCCCGGCGGCCGGACGAGGGTGCAGGCGAGCAGATCGGTCGCCACGGCAACCAGGAGACCGCGGCTGTGCGCGGCGGCGACGAGGTCGGTGTCGTCGCGAACAGTGCCGTCGGCAGCCGGATTCTGCAGGAGCACGCCGAACACCTCGGTGTCGGGAAGACCCTTGGCGGGGTCGAACCGGAGCAGGTCGATGCCCAGCGCCTCGGCCCGGGTCGTCAAGACCGACCAGGTCTGTGCGAACACGCCCTGGTCGACGGCGAACGCGGTCACGTTCTTCGCGGCCCGGTTGGCGCGGCGGAGAAGCGTCATCGCCTCGACGGCTGCGGTTGCCTCGTCGAGCAGCGAGGCACCGGCGATCGGCAGGCCGGTGAGGTCCTCGACGACGGTCTGGAAGTTGAGGAGCGCTTCGAGGCGGCCCTGGGAGATCTCCGGCTGGTACGGCGTGTAGGCGGTGTACCAGCCCGGGTTCTCCAGCACCCGACGGCGGATCACACCGGGTGTGGTGGTGCCGTAGTAGCCCTGGCCGATCATCGAGGTGCGCACGATGTTGCGCGACGCGATCGCGCGCAGCTCGTCGAGAACCCCGTCCTCGGTCGTCGGGCCGGGCAGGTCGGCCGCTCCGGCGCCGGGTTCGTAGATGTCGGCGGGGATGGCGTCGCGCATGAGTGCGGCGAGGGAGTCGTAGCCGACCGTCGAGAGCATCGCGTCGAGGTCTGCCGGTCGCGGGCCGATGTGGCGGCCGGCGAACTCACGCGGGTCGAAGCCGGCGTCGGGGAGGGTCATGGGGATCGGTTCCGCCTTCGGGCGTCCGGGGCCGATACGTCACCGGTGCGATCGGTACACGTCGGCCGAGCCGGATCGTGTGCCGTCCACGCCTGTGGTGGCGCTCCCCTTCTGTCGGCGGCCGCCTCCAGAGATGCCTTCCGTGCGCGGTCCGGGTGCCTGAGAGGTTCGGGGGTGTTGCCCCTTCGGCGCCTGGTCAGAACTCGACCAGGTCTCTCCCGCGAACGGTCGATGGCTGGGCGCAACCCTACCGTGCGCGTGCAGCCGGGTGCTCGCCCGTCGGTGATGCCGTCGACGCGTTCGTAACCCCGTCGGCGGCATTCCCACCGTGGGTTCCGGCATTACCTCTCGCGAGCCGCCGAGTTCGGGTGGTCAGCCGGCTGCGCGGGCGGCGCGACGTGCAGCGAGTTCGTCCGCCGCGTCGGCCTTCGTCGGGGATCCCCCGACGGGCTCGTTCGGCAGGTCGGCGAGCGTTCCTTCGATGTCGCGCCAGACCCCGCCGAGCGCGATGCCGAACACGCCCTGGCCGCCCTTGAGGAGGTCGATGACCTCGTCGTCGCTGGTGCACTCGTAGACGCTCGCGCCGTCGCTCATCAAGGTGACCTGGGTAAGGTCGGAGACGCCGCGGTCGTGCAGGTGCTGGATGGCCGTGCGGATCTGCTGGAGCGAGACACCGGCCACCAGCAGGCGCTTGATGACCCGCAGCAGCAGGATGTCGCGGAACGAGTAGAGACGCTGCGAGCCCGAGCCGCTCGCGTCGCGTACGGACGGGGCGACGAGGCCGGTGCGCGCCCAGTAGTCGAGCTGGCGGTAGCTGATGCCGGCCGCCTTGCAGGCGGACGGCCCACGGAATCCCACGTCGTCGAGCGCCACGTGGATGTCGTCGCCGGTGAACAGGAGTCCCTGCTCGTTCGCGATGTCGGTCGCGGTCGACGCGTCGACATCGTCACGCAGCCCGGACGGGCGCCTCGAGTCGTCGAGCCCGCCATTGTTGCCGGTGTCGCCGTTGCCGTTCACGTCTGAACCTCCGCGGACTGCTGAGCCTGGGCACGAGGCCCAGCTGGAAGTGAACCAGTGCTGCCGGCTGCGACGACCTCGACGAGCGAGTCACACGCGTGGAATCACAACGCGGCAAGATCGACGGTAGGCCCCAGTGCGGACCCGGTCAACGAATGCGGCGGCGTGTCCGATCAGCTCACCGTCAACGTCAGCATGAGGTTTCAGTCGGCGATCGCTCGATCCACATACCCTCGACTTCAGGGTCAGACCAGGCTGATTCGGGCGTGAAGCGCGACAGATCGACTCGCAGCACAACACGTTGCACCGCCGTCACTCGATCGGCGTCTAGGTCTCGTCGGGGCCGAAGTCCTCGGCGGTCACCTGGTCGAGGAACTCGCGGAACTTCTCCACTTCCTCTTCCCGCTCCTCGGGCTCGTCGATCCCGGCCTCGTCCATCACGTCGTCCGCCACGAAGATGCGGGCACCGACGCGCAGAGCCAGCGCGATCGAGTCCGACGGTCGGGCCGACACGGTCTTCCCGGACGCGAACACCAGGTCGGCATAGAAGGTGTCGTCGACGAGCTTCGTCACCCTCACCTCGGTGAGGCTGTCGGACAACGCGGCGATGACGTCCTTGAGGAGGTCGTGGGTCAACGGGCGCGGGGAGGCGACACCCTGCTGGCCGAAGGCGATCGCACTGGCCTCGACCGGCGCGACCCAGATGGGCAGCAGGCGACCGCCGGCCACGTCCCGGAGAAGCACCAGGGGCTGGCTCGACGGCATCTCCACCCGGACTCCGACTACCTCGACCTCGCGCACCTGGTCAGCGTACCCGCGAGGTCGGTCCCGGCGTCAGCGCGCGGGGGCGCTGCCGGTGAGCGCGCTGCGAACGAGAAGCGCGTGCAGCCGCACCGAGAGCATCGACAGGTCGTGAAGCGCAGCGCCGGCTGCCTCGGAATCACGCTGGCGGAGCGGGATGAGCACCTGCTCGAACAGGCCGACCTCACGGTCGGCCGCCATCTTGAACGACCGCAGATGCCGCGGCTCGAGCCCGTAGGACGCGAGCGCGCCTGCCGTTCGGGCGATCGTGACGGCGTCGGCGCCGAAGTAGCCGGCCACCGCCGGCGGGATCAGTCGGAACGTCTGCAGCTGCTCGAACACCGTGTCGTCGATCCCCGCCTCGGCCAGCAGTTCGGCCTTGGTGAGCCGCAATGCGGCCGCGGGCGAGCGATCGGGCTCGAACGACTCGCTGGTGCTGAACTCGGTCGTCCCGACGAGCTCGACGGGGTCGACGAGGGCCGGTGGGGCAACCGCGGTCGCACCGGCGGGCGGGTCGTCGTCGATCAGGCCGGACGGGAGACCACGATCGGCCGCGGACAGCCGGTCCTTGATCACCTTGAGCGGGAGGTAGTGGTCACGTTGTGCGCGCAGGACGAACCGGAGCCGCTCGACGTCGTGCTCACTGAACTTCCGGTAACCCGACGGCGCGCGTTCCGGCGTGACGAGCCCTTCGGCTTCGAGGAACCGGATCTTCGAGATCGACACGTCCGGGAAGCCGTTGCGCAGGCGCCGCAGCACCTGACCGATGGACAGGATCGCCGTCACGTCGACGTCGGGCCCTCCGGCGGGGTGAGGTAGACCAGCCGGAACTTGCCGATCTGGACCTCGTCCTCGTTGCCGAGCTGGAGTTCGTCGATGCGGTCGCGGTTGACGTAGGTGCCGTTGAGCGAGCCGACGTCCTTCAGGACGTACCCGTGGTCGCCACGCACGAACTCCGCGTGCCGCCGCGACACGGTCACGTCGTCGAGGAAGATCTCGCTGGTCTGGTGCCGGCCGGCCGAGACGACCGGCTTGTCGAGCATGTAACGGCTGCCCGCGTCGGGACCGGTACGGACCACGAGCAGCGCCGTCCCCGGGCGCAGCTCGGAGACCGCGGCGGCCTCCTCGGGGGTCCCGAAGCTCTCCCGCTCCTCGGTCTCGGCGCTCTTGGCGGGCGGGATCATCGAAGTCTGGTCTGCCGACGCCTCGGTACGCAGAGCATTACCGCACTGGGAACAGAAGCGTGCTTCGGCCGGATTGTCATGACCGCACTTGGTACAGAACGGCATTGTCGCGCCTCCCGTCTCGGACTGATCTGGGCGTGTGTGTGGCCGTGAGTCTAGGCCGTGACCGGGTGCTAGGTGGTCAGGGACGCCTCGTAGACGCCGGCATCGAGGAGTCCGTCGATGTCCTCGGGTTGCTCGGGTTCGATGTCGAGGAGCCAGCCCTCGCCGTACGGATCGCCGTTGACGACCTCCGGAGCGTCGCTGAGTCCCTCGTTGACTGCCACCACCGTGCCGCTGATCGGGGCGAACAGCTCGCTGACGCTCTTCGTCGACTCCAGCTCGCCGCACGGGTCCCCCGCAGTGACACGGTCGCCGACCGTCGGGAGGTCGATGTAGACGATGTCGCCGAGCGCGTCCTGGGCGTAGTCGGTGATGCCGACCCGCACACGCGGCGCGCCCTCGGACTCGAGTGGCTGCACCCACTCGTGGTCGTCGGTGTACTTGCGGTCCTCGGGATACAGGCCGTCCACGTGGTGTTCGCCTCAATCATCTTGGTCTGGGCAGTGCGGGATCTGGGCAGTGCTTTGGCCGGATCAGTGGAGCGGGTGCCGGGTCGAGCGGTCCGGATCCGGCGGGATCATCGTGGAGAAGTATCGGGCACCGGCAGGCTCGCCGTCACGGTGATCCGGGAGTGGGCTTTGCGTACCGGGGGGTCGAGAGCGCGCGGACGACTTTCACGTCGATGCGGTCGACCTGCGCGACGTTGACCGAGCCGCCGATCTGGCTGACCTCGTCCTCGACGCCGCCGGGGATGCGCATCGCCGTCGCCAGGGTGGCGGGGTCGCCGATCACAGCGATGACGTACGGGCTGACCAGCGTCTGGCCGTCGACGACGATGCCGTCGCCGGCGTCGGTGAACGAGGTGCTCGCGATCACGCGCCACTGGCTGTTGATCTCGATGGCCTCCGCGCCGGCGTCGCGCAACTCCTCGATCGTGTTGAGCAGCAGCGCGGCGCTGACCTGGTTGTCATGGTCGTAGATCGTGAGCTGGATGCCGGGCCCGCTGGCCGGGACGGTGCCCGCGAGCACGCCCAGGGTCTTGGCCCGTTTCGCGGCCGCATCGGCGGCGGCGCGGTCGCTGGTGGCACCGGACTCGAGATCGCGCTGCTCCGCCTCGAGCGAGCTGATCTCGTCCTGCAGCCGGCTGCTGCGCTGGTTGAGCCCGTCCAGGATCTGGATGAGCTGCGGCCGGCTGGCCGACACGTAGTCGTTGTTCGACGCGGCGGTCTGGAGCTGGACGACCGTCATGAAGCCGAGCACCCCGAGAATGGTGGCAGCGGCGATGTGGGCGCGGTCGGGCCGGGCGACGAACGCGGAACGGATGCGCCGCCAGGCGGCCCGGGTGGAGACGTCGGCGGTGCCGGCTTGGCCGGTGTCGTGCTCGTGGTCCAGCCGGACGTCGGTATCCGGGGCGTCCGTCGTGCCGGAATCCGTGTTGCCCGAATCCGGCCGGCGGGCATCCGACGGTTGCGGATCAGTCATCGGCGCTCATGCCTTGAACAGCCGGCGCCGAATGGCCGCGGCGTTGCTGAAGATGCGCACCCCGAAGACCACGACGACGCCGGTGGAGAGCTGCGCGCCGACCCCGAGCTTGTCGCCGAGGAACACGATCACGGCCGCGAGGAGCACGTTGCCGAGGAACGAGACGACGAACACGCGATCGTCGAACACCCCCTGCAGGACCGACCGCAGCGCGCCGAACACCGCGTCGAGCGCGGCCACGACGGCGATCGGCAGATACGGCTGAAGCCAGGTCGGCACCTCGGGATGGAAGATCAGCCCGGCCACGATCCCGACGACAAGCCCGATGGCAGCGATCACGGTGTGGCCTCCGGGGTGGCGTAGCGGAGCAGGCTGGTCCCGTCGCCGTCGATGGTGAGGGACTTCTCGGCCGTGACGTCGAAGCGTATGTCGTGGGTGGACTTGAGATTCTGCATCCAATCATCCCCGGCGCTCTCGATGAACCTGGCCTGCAGCGTCTTCGGGTCGCCGATCGCCTCGACGACGTACGGCCTCGCCACCGGACGGTAGTCGACGGTGATGGCCTGGCCGGCGCCGCGGATGGAGGTGGTGGAGGTCAGCCGCTGGCCGTTGACCGAGACCGCCTCCGCTCCCGCGGCCCACAGACCGTTCACGAGGTACTGCAGGTCGATGTCGAGGATGCGCCCGGCCGGATCGGCCTTGGCACCCGGGACCGCACTCGCGTCGGCGTCGTCGGCGGTGACGGTGACGCCGGGGCCGCTCACGCCCACCGCGCCGCTGACGACGCCGAGAGCGGCCAGGGTCGACTCCTGCGCCGAGCCCGAGGTGGGCAGACGGCTCGCCCGGAGCGTCTCGACCTCGGCGTTGAGCTGGTCCTTGCGGGCACTGAGCTGATCGGTGCGCGCCGTCTCGTCCTGGACCCGCTGGACAAGCGCGGCCTGCTCGGCCGCGACCTCGGGTTGCTGGCCGGCGGTCTGGACGACGGCCCACGTGAGCAGCAGGCCAATCAGCGCGAGCCCGATCACCGCTGTGACCGGGGACCGCAGCCGGGCGGTGTGTGGTGCTGGCGCGTCATCCGGGCCGCAGACCGCGCGTTCGGAGGCAGCGCTGTCGGCGGCAGCCCGTTCGTAGGAGTCCTCGAGCACGCCGGCCATGACGATCCCGAGCATCGACTCGGTGTCGTCGAACCCTGGGGTGTGATCGATCGGCGCGCGGGCTCGCGGCGCAGTCGGCGCGGGCATGGCCGTCATCGTCGCACGGACGTGTGTGCCTCGCGTTTCGCGAGCAGCGTCCGCGTCTGGATCAGGTAGAGCACCGCCGCCCACCAGTACAGGCCGATTCCCCACCAGGTGAAGGCCCATCCGATCTCGCGGGCGAGCAACCGGATCGACCCGTCGCCGTCACCGAGGAAGAGCAGCGGGAGCGCGTACAGCAGGGCGAACGTGGCGACCTTGCCGAGGAAGTGGACCGGCAGCGGGCCGAAGCCGCGCCGGCGCAGCACGCCGAGGTTGATCGCCAGGACGACGTCGCGGGCGACGAGTACGACGACCAGCCACCACGGGATGATGTCGCGGATCGCGAGCGCCACCACCGCCGAGGCGATGTAAGCGCGATCCGCGGCCGGGTCGAGCAACGCACCGAGCTGGCTGATCTGGCCGGTGGCCCGGGCGATCTTGCCGTCCAGGTAGTCGGTGAGCGAGGACATCGCGAGGACGAACAGCGCCCAGCCGTCGGCGTGCGGGCCGAGGACGAGCCAGAGGAACAACGGCACCCCGAGCAGGCGCAGGAAGCTCAGGGCGTTGGGGATTGTCCAGATGAGGTCGGGCAGCGGCTCGTCAGGCAGCGGCTCGTCAGGCAGCGGCTCGTCAGGCAGCGGCTCGTCAGGCGACGGGGCGGGTCGGTCGGGCACCGCGTCAGGGTAGCGGTGCGGCCGGTGGCAGGCTGAGCGCCATGACATCGAGACGAGTCCTGTTCATCGGCGGCACGGGGATCATCAGCACATCGTCCGGGCGCCGTGCGCTCGAGCAGGGCTGGGATCTCACGCTGCTCAACCGCGGTTCCTCCACCACCCGACCGGTACCCGACGGCGCCGAGGTGGTCGTTGCCGACATCCGTGACCCGGCGTGCGTGAAAGCCGCGTTGGGCGACCGGGAGTTCGACGCGGTCGTCGACTTCGTCGCCTTCACCCCCGAGCACGTCAAGGCCGACGTCGAGGTGTTCACCGGCCGGACCGGGCAGTACGTGTTCATCAGCTCGGCGTCGGCGTACCAGACTCCCCCGGCGCGGCTCCCGATCCTCGAGTCGTCACCGCTGCGCAACCCGGCCTGGGAGTACTCGCAGAACAAGATCGCCGCCGAGCAGGTGCTCGTGGACGCCTACCGGAGCACGGGATTCCCGGCGACCATCGTCCGGCCGTCGCACACCTACGACGAGACCGCGCTGCCGACCACCGGCGGCTGGACCGACATCGACCGCATGCGCCGCGGCGTCCCGGTCGTCGTCCACGGGGACGGCAGCTCGATCTGGGTGCTCACCCACAGCCGTGACTTCGCGGTCGCGTTCGTCGGCCTGCTCGGGCATCCGCAGGCGGTGGGCGACAGCTTCCACATCACCTCCGACCAGCTGCAGACGTGGGACCAGATCTACCGCGAGCTCGGCGCCGCCGCCGGCGTCGAGCCGAACCTCGTGCACGTCACCTCCGATGACATCGCCCTCCTGCACCCGCCGTTCGGGCCCGGCCTGCTCGGTGACAAGACGCACTCGGTGATTTTCGACAACAGCAAGGTCAAGGCCCTCGTGCCCGAGTACGTCGCGACGACGCCGTTCTCGGTCGGGGCCCGCGAGATCATCGCCTGGTACGACGCGGACGCATCCCGCCGCACGGTCGACGCCGACACCGACGCGGTGTTCGAACGGATTCTGGCGGCGACGAAGCAGGGCTGACCGGGCTCAGTCGTCGGCCGGGACGACGTTCACAGCCGCACGGTCGTCGCGGATCCGGGCATACAGCGCGACGGCCGGCGCGAGCACGCCGGCCGAGGCCAGCAGCGCGGCCCGGATCGAGTACGCGCTGCCAACCCAACCGAGTGCCGGACCGCCGACCACCTGGCCGATCGCGTTCACCTGGCTCTCCATCGAGAGCACGGTCGCGCGCACGCCGGGTTCGAGCTGCCGGTTCATCCACGCCGAGCTCACAGGTCGAGCGATCACGCCGGCGATCGTGCGGACCCACAGGGCCGCGAGCGCGAGCCCGAAGATCCCGGACACGGCGAAGACGGCCGCGGCGAGCACCTGCAGCCCGGCCAGCCCCGCGAGCAGTCTCGCCGGATGGTGCGCGGTCAGCGTCGTGGGCGAGATGCGGTCGAACGCGGTGGCGAACCCGAATGCGAGCACCGCGCCCACCATGGCGATGATCGAGAACCAGAGCACGTCCCTGGTGTGGCCGAACAGCGCCGGGAAGTCGAACCCGCGCAGGAGGTGCGCTGTCCAGAGACGATCGAAGGCTTCGCTCGAGAGCCCGGACACGAGGCTGATGAGGATCAGGCTGCGCACGACCGGACGCCGGCGGGCCAGTGCCAGCCCGCTGGTGAACTGGTGCCGCATCTGCGCCGGCGTCGTCCGGTCGGTCGTGTTCGGCCGGAACCCCAGCTCGGGCATCACCCGGATGAGCACCAGCCCGAAGACGACGAAGCCGGCGCCGCCGGCGATGATCGGCAGCCGGAGCCACACCAGCCCGAGCAGGCCGGCGGCGGCGATCGCGACGAACGAGGTGATCTGCTCGATCTGCCCGCCCCGGATGAACACCGGCGCCACCTGCTCGCTGCCGACCTCGTCGGTGATCCACGCCTCGACCGCCCCGCTTGTGAAGGTGAAGCCGACCCCCCACAGCACCTGGGCGAGGATCACGGCACCGAAGTGCGCCACGCTGCCCTCGAGGACGAACCCGAACCCGACGAGCACCAACCCGATGATGATGGAGAGCTTGCGGCTGTAGAGGTCGGCGACGATGCCGGTGGGGATCTCGGCGACGAACACCACGGCCTCGAGCACGGTCCCGACGAGGACCAGCTGCAGCGGTGACAGTCCGACGATCTTCACCTGGTAGAGCAGATTGAGCGTGAAGATCAGCGTGTACAGCCCGCTCGTGACGCCCGCGAGGAGCTGGTAGACGGGGACGGCGCGGGTATCGCCGGCCCCGGCGACGCTCACGGCCGCGCCGGCGGACTCGCTGGCGTTCTCGCTGGCGGACTCGCTGGCGTTCTCGCTGGCGGACTGGTGGCCAGCAGCGTGAACAGGACCGGGAGCGCCACCCCGTCCGAGCGCACCCGCCAGGCGCCGTCGCTCTCCTCGTGCAGCAGCCAGCCGGTCGGATCGAACTCCGCCGACGTGTGCTCACTGAGCGCGGTGACGGTCAGCCCTGCCCGGATCGCGGTCGTGACGATCTCGCCGAGGTCGTGGGCGAAGAACACCTTCGCGGTCGAGCGCACCGACTCTTTCGGCGAGGCGTACGAGCCGTCGTCGTCGTTGAACTCCGGGCCGGCGAAGCTGTAGGTGCCCGTCGGCCACAGTCGCAGCGGGTCGGTGCCGCTGACGAGACTGAACACCGGATGCAACTCGACGATCGCCAGCTGCCCGCCGGGGCGAAGGCACGCCGCCACGGAGTCCATCCAGGCCTGCAGATCCTCGATCCAGGCGAGCACCCCGAAGGTGGCGTAGGCGAGGTCGAACCGGCCGTGCAGATACGGCGGCAGCTGCATCGCATCCGCCTCCACCCAGTCGACCTGCACGCCGCAGCGCTCGGCGATGTCGGCCGCCTTCGCCAGCGACATGGGTGAGACGTCGACTGCGGTGACGTGCGCGCCGGCGCGGGCGAGGCTGATCGAGTCGAACCCGAGATGGCACTGCACGTGCAGGACGTCGAGGCCGGCGACGTCGCCGACGCTGTCGCGGACGGCCGCGAGTTCGTGGCTGGTCATCGAGTTGTGGCCGGCCACGAGTGCGTCGATGTCGTAGATGCGGTCGTGGCCGGTGCCGTGGACGGCGGCCAGTGCGTCCCAGTGCGCGCGGTTGATCCGGACGGACTCCCGCTCGGTCGTGGCCGTCGGCGGCCGATCGGCCGGTGATGGCGCGAGGGGCGATGGCGGGTCGGATGCTGGCACGGATCGCACGGTAGTGACTCCGCCCGCGCGGTGGCGAACCGTTTCGCGGTCGCGGGAACCGGACGCCGGACCGTCGCGCGGCGCTGTCGCGCCTGCACCGTCCGTTGGCGTTGCCGAAACGCCGCGGTACGTTGGGTGCTCCGACGACCCCGAGAGGGATTCATGCAGACGGTCACGGACGACTTCGCGAGCCACGACGCTCCGCCCGCACCCAGGCCCGCACCGACACCCACGCGGCGGCACGTCCTTCTCGGCCTCGGTGCCGCCGCCGGTGCCACGATGCTCGCCGGCTGCGGTGGTGGCGACAGCGGAACCAAGTCCGCGACCAGCGACCAGAGTGCGGCCGTGGGCTCGGCAACCGCACCGCTGCCCACGCCGGCCACGTTCCACGAGTCGCCTCTGCTCACCGCACAGGTCGACGCCGGCAAGCTCCCGAAGCTGTCCGACCGGATCCCGGCCAAGCCGTACGTCGTGCCGCACAAGTGGCTCAGCCGCGGCACCTACGGCGGCGCTCTGCGGATGAACGTCCCGAGCAACACCGACTACAGCAACGCCGAATGGTTCTACGGCTACTCGATGCTGCGCTACCTCAACGACGGCCGCGACCTCGGGCCCGGGCTGGTGGAGAAGTGGGAGTCCAACGAGGACACCTCGGTCTGGACCTTCACGCTGCGCAGCGGGCTCAAGTGGTCCGACGGGAAACCGGCCACCACCAAGGACATCCTGTTCTGGTGGAAGGACCTCGTCCTCAACCCCGACTTCCCGATGGACGTGCCGGAGGAGTGCAAGTCGGGCAAGGGCACGGTGGCCAAGCTCACCGCGACCGACGACCAGACGTTCGTCCTCGCCTTCGACGCGCCCTCGCCGCTGACAGCCGAGCGGATCGCCATGTGGGTCAACGGGTTCGGCTGTGCGGGACCGAGCTGGATCCTGCCGAGCGAGTACTGCAAGCCGTTCCATGCGACCTACACGAAGGGCCTGCCGAAGGACTGGGCCACCGTCCTGTTCCCGGGGAAGTGCACCTA
Source organism: Actinopolymorphaceae bacterium (assembly GCA_036786375.1). Taxonomy (GTDB): domain Bacteria; phylum Actinomycetota; class Actinomycetes; order Propionibacteriales; family DAIQRJ01; genus DAIQRJ01. Next base: position 34,446 of record DAIQRJ010000015.1, on the reverse strand, counting down.
CCGGCTCAACCCCGCGTGCCCGACGCTGAGCGGGTTCCGGCTGGCGAAGTACACCGAGGGCCGGTCGTTGCTGTGGGAGCGGAACCCCTACTACTACGCCGTCACCCCCGACGGTGACCAGCTGCCTTACATCGACCGGATGGTGATGACGGTGGTGGCCGACCCGCAGGTCGGCAAGCTGCAGATCATCGCCGGCAAGGTCGACATCAGCCACGGCGCGTTCAACCAGGTCGGGCTCGCCGACGTGTCGACGCTGATGAAGTCGAAGGAGAAGGGCAACTACGACGTCCTGCTGTGGGATTCGGGTTCGGGCACAGGCTCGATCCTGTTCTTCTGCCAGGACTACGAGGACCCGAAGTACCGCAAGCTGATCAAGGAGGCGAAGTTCCGGCAGGCACTGTCGCTCGCGTTCAACCGTGAGCAGGCGCTGTCGGCGATCTACTTCAAGCAGGGCGAGTCCACCACGGGTACCGCCAGCCCGAAGGCGATCGAATACCTGGCCACCGACGACGGCAAGGCCATCTACAAGCAGTGGCGCGACACGTTCGTGGCCTACGACGTGGAGAAGGCCAAGTCGATGCTCGACGACCTCGGGCTCATCGACTCCGACGGCGACGGGTTCCGCGAGTTCCCCGACAAGACGAAGCTGACGATCCGCATCGACCTGCACGCGGACGCGGGCGACGAGCACAAGCAGAAGGACACGCAGCTCGTGCGGGACTGGCAGGCGGTCGGGATCAACACCCGCATCAACCCGGTGCCGCCGGTCGGCTACGACGACCAGTGGAAGCTCGGCAAGTACATGGCCCACTCGAACTGGGAGGCCAGCGACGGGCCGAACCACCTGCTGAACCCGACGTGGCTGATCCCGCTGGAGTACAGCCGGTGGGCTCCCCTTCAGGGGGCGATGTACAACACGAAGGGAACGCCGGCGTACACCAGCGAGGCGAATGTCGACCCGTACAAGCGGCATCCTCCACGCGTGATGCCCGACAAGGGTGGGCCGATCGAGAAGCTCTGGAACCTCTACGACCAGAGCAAGGTCGAGCCCGATGCGATCAAGCGCCAGGCACTCGTGTTCGAGATCATCAAGGTGCACATGAGCGACGGGCCGTTCTTCCAGGGCACGGTGGCCAACTCGCCGCGCGTGGTGGTCGCGCACAAGGACCTGCGGAACATCCCGCGCCGGGAGAACCTGGCGCTCAACGGCTACGTCAACACCTGGATCCACCCGGTCCCGGCGGCGTACGACCCGGAGGCCTTCTACTGGCAGAACCCGGACCAGCACTCGGCCTGAGTTCGCCTGTCGGGTCGACTTCCGCTGATATTCGCGCACTCGAAGTCGTCGGTCGGCCGGATGCACGCTCAGCCGGGTACCGGTCCGCGCATCGAGTGCGGGAATATCAGCGCGAACGGTCGCCGCCCGGGCGCCGTGGTCGGCGTCCTAGAGTGGTCGCGTCCACGCAGCCTTCGTTGGGAGTCGTCATGCCGCCGGAGTCGCCGTTGGTGACCCACGGCCGGTGGTTGCGCGCGGCCGTGTTCTCGCTGGCGATGACGGTGCTCGCGATCACCGCCCACCTCCTGGCGGGCGGTGATCTCCCGGGATACGGCCTGACCGTCCTCGCCGGGCTCCTGGTGGGGTGCCTGACCTACCCGATCACCCGGCGCGACCGTGGTGCGCGCGCGATCGTCGCGACCACCGTCGCGGCGCAGGCGGCCCTCCACCTGGCGTTCGCGGTACCGATGGCAGGACTCGCGCGGGCCTCCGCAGCTGGGGGCACCGGCACCGTCGGCCACATGGTCATGCCGACCGGCGCCTCGGGTGTCAGCGTCGAGCAGGCGTGGACCGCTCTGTCCCTCGACTCCCCCACGCCAGCGATGCTCGCGGCGCACGCGGTCGCTGCCGTGGTTCTGGCGCTCGGGTTGCGGCGCGGCGAACAGGCGCTCCTCGATCTCGCGGCGGCGCTGCGGGCCTTCTTCGACCTGCTCGTGGCGATCGTCACGGGTCGGCTCGAGCCCGTCGCGGCCGGTTCGGTGTCGCCTTCACACGGTGCCTTCGACGTCGTCGAGAGCGCCGGAACCATGCTCGGCCATTCCCGCTGGGGACGTGCTCCGCCGGTGGCCGGCACGCGCTGACCGACCTCCGATCACGCTCGTTCACGAGCCGGCCGGCGGTCCGTCGTCCTGCGCGACACCGACGTATCCGCCGCCTGGCCCGCTCGGTTCCGAGCGCGCGGCCGGGTGGCAGTCGTCCTGTCTGCCGTCGAGAGGTTCCGCCATGCCCCGCACCCTGTCCCGTACCAGCCCCGTCCCGATTCACCCACCCATCACGCGCCGGCGTCACCTCGCCCGTGCCGTCGTCGGCGGGCTGCTCGCCGCAGCCGTCGTGTTTCTCACCGCCGCGTCCGCGTCGGCGCACGTCCACATCGACGCGTCCACCACCGAGCCCGGCGCGAATGCGATCCTCACCTTCCGGGTCCCGACCGAGTCCGAGACCGCCCGGACGACGAAGGCCGAGGTCACGCTGCCCTCCGACGATCCGTTCCCATCCGTGAGCGCCAATGCGCTGGCCGGCTGGACCGTCGGGGTGACCGAGGCGAAGCTCCCGACACCCGTCGTCGACGACGACGGCGCCACGCTGACGAAAGCGCCTCACACAGTCCGCTGGACCGCTCGGGCCGGTGCGGCGGTCGGGCCGGGCGAGTTCCAGGAGTTCGAACTCCAGGTCGGCCCGCTCCCCAAGTCCGGCGCGGTGGTGCTCCCGGTCACCCAGACCTACTCCGACGGCTCGGTGGTGAAGTGGGACGGGGCCACTCCCCCCGGCGGCGAGGAGCCGGAGCACCCGGCCCCGAGCTTCGACATCGCCGCCGCACCGGCCGTGACGTCGAGCGACTCCGCTTCGACGACCGACGGCACCGCACGCACACTCGGAATCGTGGGAATCGTGGTCGGCGCGATCGGAGCCGGGATCGGCCTGACGGGTCTCGCCGCGGCACGCCGGCGGACATCGTCGTGAGGTACCTGGTTCGCACCAGCAGGGTGGGAGCGCGTGCTCTCGCCCTGCTGGGCGTTCTCCTCGGCACCCTGTCTGGGTTTCTCCTGGTGGGTGTCGCGCCCGCGAACGCGCACAACATCCTCATCCGCACGAGCCCGGTCGACGGCTCGACGGTGACGAAGCTGCCCGACATTATCGTGCTGACCTTCAACGAACCGGGTCAGGCGGACGGGATGGTCATGGCGGTGACCGGCCCGTCCGGCAACGTGGCGACCGGACCCGCGATGCTGGTCGACTCCGACGTGCGGCAGGCGGTCGGACCCGGCAGCCCGCCCGGTCGCTACACCGTCGACTGGCGGGTGGTGTCCGCGGACGGGCATCCGGTCGACGGAAGCTTCACCTTCACCGCCACGAAGGGCACGAGCGGGACGGCCACCCCACGGCCCACCGACGCGCCGACCGTCCCGGCAGCCGAGGCCGCGAAGTCGGACGCGACCGGGTGGCTGATCGGCGCGATCATCGCGATCTTCGCCATCGGGATCGGCGCGATCCTGCTCTACCGACGGCGTCCCGCCGCCGGCGACGCGGCTGAGGACGACGAGGACTGAGCCGTTCCCCGGCCGCTCCGGCGCCGGTCAGCCGGCGAAGCGGACGAGGCAGGCGTCGTGCGCCGCCAGGTGGACAAGCAGGCGTCCGCCGTCGACGGCCGACGCCTCGCCCGACCAGAGCTCGGTGCCGGCGTCGACAGCGGCCAACCCGATCGACCCGAGGTCGACGGTCAGGTCGATCGGCTCGTCGCCGATCGCGAACACCGCAACCACCGGGTCGCCGTCGACGGTCGCCGTCCACACGATGTGCTGCTCGTCGCGCACCACTTCGCGCGATCCCGTCGCGCGCGTGTTGACGTCCAGGACTGCGGGGTTCGTCAGCAACGCGATGGTCTCCGCGCCGCTCGTCGGCAGGTCACCGCCGACCATGAGCGGCGACCGGGCGATGCTCCACAACGTCATCATCGTTCGCTGCTCGGCGCTGGTGAGCAGCGACATCCGGCCCTCGCCACGCTCGGCGCGGATGCCGATGTGCCCCAGCGGGAGCATGTCGGCGTCGGCCCACGCGCCCGGCGCCGACACCGGCGCCCATCGCGCCATCAGGCCGAACTGCTCGTACACGTCGTCCCAGCGGTCCCACAGATCGCCGGAGATACGCCACATCGTCGAGTGGGCGGCGACGTGCTCGTCGTGCGGGGTGGAGTCCTCGATGCCGGGCGACAGGCTCAACACGATCTCGCGGCCGGTGCCGGCGAGGGCTGCGGACAGCACCTCGATGTCGCGGTCGTGGTAGGGCCGGAGCATGTCGTCGGCCTTGACGAAGTCGACATCCCAGCTGGCGAACAACTCGGCCAGCGACGCGTAGTAGGCCGTGGCGTCGGGGTGCGACCAGTCGATGCCCCAGTTGTCGGTGTTCCATCGGCACGGGTCGCCGGGATCGGCGATGTCGGCGACGGTCGACGTCGTCCCGAGCACCGGAAGCGATGCTGCGGCAGCGCGCCGCGGAACTCCGCGCATGACGTGCAGCCCGAACTTGAGCCCGAGGCCGTGCACGGCGTCGGCGAGCGGCTTGAACCCGCGGCCGTCGGCGGCCGACGGGAACCGGTTCAGCGTCGGCAGCGGGCGGCCGTACCCGTCGAGGACGACGTCGGCGTCGTCGTTGTAACCGCCGGCGCGGGCGTCCGGCTCGTACCACTGGATGTCGACGACGACGGTGTCCCACCCGAACGCCAGCATGTGCTCGGCCATGAAGTGGGCGTTCGCGAGGACCTCCGCCTCGGTCACCGCTGGGCCGAAGGAGTCCCAGCTGTTCCAGCCGCGTGGCGGTGTCATCGGTCGGGCGATCGACGGGCGAGCGGCGGCGGGATCGGCTGACACGGTTCTCCTTGGGTCGGGGTGAGCGCTGCCGAGGTTACCGAGGGCGGCCGTCACCCGGCGAGGACGGTCGTGTCGGTCGTGTTCGCGTTGAGCCAGTCCCAGTCGATCGTGACGCCGAGCCCCGGACCGGTCGGGACCGGCACACACCCATCGGCGTCGATGGCGTCCAGGTCGTCGGAGTAGTCGGTGAGGATCGGGCAGTGCCGGCTCGGTCCGTCGACACCGGGCGCGACCAGGCCGAGCTCGTAGTAGTTGGTGTTGCGGATCGCCGCGATGCAGTGCCGGTGCGCCGGACCGGTCCCGTGGATCTCGCAGTCCAGGCCCAGTCCCTCGGCCGCGTGCGCCAGCTTCATCACGCCGGTGATCCCGCCGTCGTAGTCGGCGTCGGGCCGGATGAAGTCGGTACCGCCCGCCAGCGCCTGATCGACGTGCAACTCCATCCCCCGGACGTGCTCGCCGAGCATGATGGGCGTTCGGATGAGCTCGCGGAGCCGTCGGTGCGCGAACGCCGACTGGCCGCCGTCTTTGAACGGGTCCTCCAGCCAGAGGAAGGACGCGTCGTCGCACGCCCGGCCGACCTTGAGAGCCTCGACGAACGTGTTGTACTCACACGCCGGGTCGAGCATCAGGTCCATGTCCGGCCCGACGGCGTCCCGCAGTGCCTTGACGGTGGCCACTTCGCGGCTGATCGGGCCCGCTCCCCATCCGTGCATCTTGAAGGCGGTGTACCCCATCTCCTTGCAGGCAACGGCGAAGTCGGCGAACGCCTGCGGCGAATCCAGGCCGCCATTGTCGTCGCCGTGATAGGTCGACGCATACGCGGGGATGCTGGTGCGGTAACCACCGAGCAGTTCGGAGATCGGTGCGCCGTAGGCCTTGCCCGCGATGTCCCACAGCGCGTTGTCGATCGGCCCGATGCCGAACCGGTCGTTCTTGCGGAGAGCGCGCTTCAGGTCGTTCCAGATCTTCTCCCGCTCGAGGGCATTCCGTCCGATCAGGTAGCGCGCGACGGTGGCAACCTGGGCATAGGCGACCGGGCTGCCGCCGACGTACTCGCCGGTGATCCCCGACTCCGTCTCGACGGTGAGGACGTGCCCGGTCCGCTCGATCCTGCTGCCTGCCTGGTACACCTCGTTGAACCCGTTGTGGTCGTAACCGAGATTCGGCAACGTGTACCGATAGGTCCGTACGGTGATGCGCCGGATTCGCAGGTCGGTTGACGCCACGTCGAACCTCCGTTGTTAGGGATGGGCAGTCGGGCATGAGCTCTCTGAAAGCCGTGGCCACGCTAGCGCTGAACCGGTCCGCGTTTGCATCACTCGTAGCTCTAGGTACTGCGTGGTAAGGTGCACAGCATCGCCTCGGAAGATCCTGGGCGTTTTTTCATGCCCGAAATTCCTCGCGTGGCCGACGCCGTCTGCCCGGTGGCGGACTTGACAGTCGGGAGCTGGCCGAGTCCACGAATAGATCCAGACACGAATAGGTACCTGCGTGGTGGCGTTGTCCCACTGCCGGTCATCCTGTGAACCGCGCAGCACGTCGCCGACCTACTCCCCGAAGAAGGCGCCACCATGTCAGTTCCGCTGTCCATCCTCGACCTCGCCCCGATCGCGCCGGGCCAGACCGCACGCGAGAGCTTCGCGGCGAGTGTCGCGCTGGCGCAGACCGCCGAGACGCATCGCTACCGACGGGTCTGGTACGCCGAGCACCACAACATGCCGACGATCGCGTCCTCGGCCACGAGCGTCCTGATCGGGCACGTGGCCGCTCACACGTCGACGATCCGGCTCGGTGCGGGTGGCGTCATGCTGCCCAACCACGCCCCGCTCACGATCGCCGAGCAGTTCGGCACCCTCGAGACGTTGTATCCCGGTCGCATCGACCTGGGTCTGGGCCGGGCGCCGGGAAGCGATCAGACGACGATGCGGGCGATGCGGCGCGACCAGGCGTCGTCGGACAACTTCCCGCAGGACGTCCTCGAACTGCAGGGGTACCTGGCCGGCGAGTCGCGCATCCCGGGCGTGCAGGCGGTGCCCGGCGCCGGCACCAACGTGCCGCTCTACATCCTGGGTTCCTCGCTGTTCGGCGCTCGACTGGCTGCCGCACTCGGGCTGCCGTACGCATTCGCGTCACACTTCGCCCCGGACGCCTTGCACGAAGCCGTCGCCGCTTATCGAGCCGAGTTCACGCCGTCGGCGCAGTTGTCGGAGCCCTACGTGATCGCCGGCGCGAATGTGATCGCGGCCGACGATGCCGACGATGCGCGTGAGCAGTTCGCGACCATCCGCCGCCGCCGGGTGCGCGGCATGATCTCGCGCGGTCCGTCGACGCCGGACTACACCGACGAGGACATCGACTACTTCCTCACGACGCCCGAGGGCCGTGGGATCGCCGACATGATGAGATACTCCGCGGTCGGAACGCCCACGCAGGTTGTGCAGTTCCTCGACGAGTTCGCGGCGTCGGCGCAGGCCGACGAACTGATCGTGGCGCACCAGTCGCCCACGATCGCCGACCGTCTCCGCTCGGTAGAGCTCACCGCCGACGCGATGCAGAGCATCGACGTGTAGCTCTCAGCCGCACGGATGGTCGTCAGGACGATGGCAAGTTGGACGGCGGCGGGGGCGGCTACCGCTCGGCCGCCTGATCCGCCTCGAACTGGGCGTGCGCCTGGTTGTCGGCCCACCGGCCTTTACCGGCGCCGCCGCGTCGACGTTACGGTGACCGCATCGACGAGGATGCCAAGATCGGTAAGCCCGACGACGACCCCGCCTATCACTGCAAAGACCATCTGAGCGTCCCCCGTCCTGCGTCGGCTGGCCGCGGGCATTCTCGTGGCCAGCGTCGTGGCGTCGACGCTCCTTGGCTGTGATCACGAGCCCCTCACCTTTCCTTCCGCGTCTGCGCTCGCACGAGCCGTTGATTGCCACGACTACCGGCCCATGCCGACGCCGGCGTCCGCACCCGGGGACCGACTTTTCGTGAGGCGGGGACCTGCGTGATCGGCGACGACGTGGAGGATGGCGGGCAGGTATTCGTGTTCGACGACGACTCGTCGCGCGACGCGTTCACTGCCGTGCACTACGGCGAGACGACGGGACAGATCGGCGGCACGTCGTACTGGGTCGAGATGTACGCGGGCATGGTTCACGAGGCCGCCTCGAAGATCAATGCGCCGATGATGGGAGAAGGCTGACGATCGCCCGACGGCAGCGTCGTAGTCTCGAGAGTCGTGTCGGCCGCGTACGTCATCAGTCTCCTGGCCTCGGTCGTCGTCATCCTCGGCGCCCGGTTCCTGCTCGGCTTGCTCCCGCTGCGCCGAGTCGCCGTGCGCATCAGCCCGGCTGCGGCGGTGCTTGCCGGCATCGGGATCGTGGGGCCGACATCCACTGCGGCGCGATGTTCTTCCCGTCTGCATTCGGCACGCTGCCCGGGACCCGCTCGCCGATCAACGAGATCAACGCGCTCGGGACCGTGAGCATCACCTGGTACGTCCTCGCCGCGATGATGGCGCTGCTCGGGCTTCGGCGCCAACACGCAGCCGCGCCTGTCGTCGTGGCGGTCGCGCTCGTTGCCATCGGCGTCACGATGTACGACGGCGGACCGGTACGGACGCATCTCGTCGCGATCTTCGGCTCCGTGGTGATCCTCGCCGTCGTCGCTGCCGTGCTGGTATTGCCGCCTTGGCGACGCACCCGACCCGCAGTGTGAGGCAGTCGGACGGCATCGTTCGAGGCCGCGATCCTTTACTGCTCCGACACGGCGTCGCCGCGCCAGCGCCTGATGCTGTAGACGAGCAACGTGGCGGCGACGAGCCCGGAGACGACGATGCTGATGCCGGTCGTCCATCCGCCCAGGGGCAGGTCCGGCCCGATCGGACCGATCTCCGGGATCCTCGGATCGACCCACCAGAAGATGCCGACGGCAATCAGTGCGGCAACGCCGCTGGCGCTGAGGAGGATGCGCGGGATCGAGGCCACGCCGACCTTCGCCAGGTCGAAGGCCTTCGCCTTCACCAGTTCGACGCGACGTTCGGCCCACTCATAGTGCTGCGAGAGCACGACCAGGCCCGCGAGCAGGAGCAGCAGACCCGGCCCCGGAAGAACGAGTGCGACGAGGCCCGCGATGACGAGCAGCCAGCCGACCACGGTGACCGACGCCTTGTGTAGTCCCTTGCGCGCGATCATGAGCCCCCAAACTCGTCATCAGAGCCGGAGCCTAGAACACGGCCCAACGGCCGGACCGAACCGTCCAATCCGACCGGGCACCGACGGCGGCGGCGAGACGCGGTCAGACTGCACAAGTGCCGCACCTGAACGCCCGTGCATGCGGTTCTTCTGCAGTTCGACTGCAGCATCCGGCCGACCGCACCGTGAGACGACCAGAGGCCGCTCCCGTGCCCTTGCTGTACCGAAACCGCAGCGGGTGCTCGTTACCGGCGACCTGTCACCGGTTCTTGCACCAGTCCCGGCCCCTGGTGACGAGCTGCCAAGGGTGAAGCTGTGCAGGATGGGGTAGAGGTCGACGGTCGGAAACCCGTACGCGACGGCGTCACGGGTTTCCGATGGAGGTGTCTCAACGCACTCACGAAGACTCGCCTCTGCTTGCACAAGATCGAAGCCATCGTCGCCGACGTCTCCCACACTCCGGCCCGTTGCAGAGCCTCACGAACGTCGAGTACACCACCGCCGGCTGGGTCGATTGGTGAAACCAGTGCCGCGCGCACAACTCGTTGGGCCAGATGCCGCGCCGACGAGTGCGAGCCGGCCTACTACGCTGCCTTCCGGCGGAGGGGGCGCAACCCGTGGGGAGCGGCAGAGAGCCCGTGACGGTTCAGCAGCGACTGCGGACGGGGCATGACCGAGAAGGGTTGTGATGACAGACCATCTGGGGGATGACCTGTCTGCGGTTGGCAGGGACCTGCGGGCCTACACCGACGAACTGCGGCCTGGGCACCGTGTTGTGCGTAACGTCCAGGGCGAGTGGGTGTTGTTGGGGCACGACCTGGTGGTGCAGGCAGCATGTGACGACGAGGTTTTCTCTAGCGCGGTGTCGAACCATGTGCAGGTCCCGAACGGTCTCGACGGTGCCGAACACACGGCGTTCCGGGTGGTGCTGGATCGCTTCCTCAGCGCCGAGGCGTTGGCCCCGTTTTACCCGGTTTTCCACCGTGTGGCGGCGGATCTGGCTGTGTCGTTGCCAAGGGGGGTCACCATCGATGCGGTGACCGATGTCGGGACACGGTTCGCTGTGCGGGCGCAGAGTGCCTGGCTGGGTTGGCCGACCGAACTCGAGGACCGTCTGGTGGCCTGGGTGGCCGAGCACCACGTGGCGACTCGTTCGGGCGACAGGGCATCGACGAGACGGGTGGCCGACGACTTCGACCTCATCATTCGGTCGGTGCTCGAGCCACGCCGGGCTGTCGTATCGGGTCCCGGTGCTCGTGACGTCACTGTCCAGTTGATGCGCGCTGAGGTCCACGGCCGTCGATTGACCGATGCCGAGATCGTGTCGGTCCTGCGGAACTGGACCGGCGGTGACCTGGGCTCGATTGCGCTGTGTGTGGGGGTGCTGGTTCGTTTCCTCGCCACCCACCCGGACCTGCAGGACCGGTTGCGCGCTGGCGTCGCTGATGCCGAGTTGGACGCCATCCTCGACGAGGTGCTGCGGATCGATGACCCGTTCGTTTCCAACCGGCGCGTCACCACCTGCCCGGTCACGATCGGTGGCGTGCAGCTGCCCGAACGGTCCAGGGTGAAGCTGAACTGGACGTCGGCCAACCGGGATGAAGCCATCTTCGGCGAATCGGACGCCTTCGACCCGTGGGGCAGCGCCGACCGGAACCTGGTGTACGGGGTCGGTAAGCACGCCTGCCCGGGGCGCCTGCTCGCCACGGTCGAGCTACGCATCGCCGTGCGGGAACTCCTCGCCGCAACGAGATCCATCTCGCTGGACCCGGGACGACAAGCCGAGCGAGAAGTCGCCCCCCTCGGCGGATGGGCCAAGGTGCCTATCGTGCTGGCCTGACCCGCCACGTGGGCCCTGCCAAGCCGAGCCGTCCCCGACGGCCACCACCTTCTGCTCGGCGACAACCGCGACGCCTCCAGCGACAGCCGCGTGATGCTGTTGGGGTTCCCCCCGGATGGTGGACACCTTGTTAGCGGGACCGCTGGTCCCGCCGGGAGGATGTCTTCATGTCTGCGAAGGACGCCCAGACCGAGCCTGTCGACGGTCCCGGTTGGCCGGAGTCCCGCAGCTATGCGGTGCGCGACTGCCTGCTGTGCATCCTCAACGAGGAGTGGGAGCACCGGCGGTATGCCGAGCGCGACCTCGATGTGCTGGAGGCGCGCCAGTCGTAGCGGAAGGTCCTCCCCCCGCTACCCGGCACCACCTGGCCGCTCTGCCTGAGGCTCAGCTGCTGAACGTCACGTCGTTCGTCTCGCTCACTCCAGCCGTGCGGCCGGGCGCCGTGTGGTAGTGCCAGTAGAGGTTCGTGTGCGCGATGACCTTGTCCGGCGGCGGGGCGCCCCACTCGCTCTGATCCTCCGTCGTGTGCGCGTCGCCGACGAGCGTCACGTCGTAGCCACGCGTGAAAGCGCCGTGGATCGTCGACCGTATGCACTCATCGGTCTGTGCGCCGGCCACGACCAGCCGTCCGACGCCGGCTCTGGCCAGCACGTCCTCCAGGTCGGTGTCCTCGAAGGCGTCGCCGTACTTCTTGTGCACCAACGTTTCCGACTCATGGCGTGCCAGCTCCGGCACGTACTCCCAGGCCTCACTCCCGATCTCCAGCCCTTTGCCGGAGTGTTGGACCCAGACGATCGGGACACCTTCGTCGCGAGCCTTGTCGACGAGCGTGCCGATGTTCGCGACGACCGCGTCGCGCTGGTGTGCGTCGGCCACGACACCCTTCTGGACGTCGATCACCATCAAGGCGGTGTTGGGTCGATCTGACAGCGTGGTCATGACGATTTCCTCTCCTGGTCGGACGGACTCTCTCCAGGGCGATCACGCTAGGCCGACCCACCGACAACTGCCCGCTGATGGGCCGGTCGACTCCCTCCGGGCCGCCCGACGCTCACCCCGAGCCGGTAGGCCGGCGGTTGTCGGGGATGCTGCCCGTCGGATCGTCGCGGAGCAGCCAGACTGGGTTCGACAACGCGATCACCTGACCCGCGCCCGTGCGTACCTCGACGCGGACGAAGCGGGGCGAACTGGTGTCGATGCTGAGATCGACGTAGCCCCGCCGCCAATCCGCAGCGGGTCGCTCATTCGCGGTCGTTCCTGGTTCGGGTACAGCCGGCCCGGCGAGGTCGACCGTCCCCTGGACGACGCGCACGACACCGCCTGCCGGCAGACCGGTGCAGGCGACGCGGACGTTGCGTGTCCGAGCGCGAGAGATCGTGACCGACCCCATCGGCGCCGCCCCGTCGACGAGTAGCGCGATCGTGCCGGCGAACAGGGCGGGGTCACCGAAGAAGACGTTGCCTGCCGACAGCGGTGTCAGCAGGTGCTGCAACTCCCGACTGCGCGCGTGGGCGTAGGTGACGAAGTTCGACTCCTGCCCGATCCAGTCCTGTCCGGAGTGGTCGTCGCTCACCCCGGTGCCGGTCAGAAAGAGTGCGTTGCGGGAACACACGTCCCACAGCTGGGCGTGCCGGTCGAGGTCGACACCACCCCGGCTCGGATACCCGACCTCGAGGATGTCGCATCCGATGGCCCGGTCACCCAGCACCGACCTGGCCACCGCCGCGCGCAGCGCGTCCTGGCCGGCGGGCGGCAGCTCGGCCGGGTGCGCAGTGCCGAACGGGTGGTTGTAGGACGCGAGGCCGCCCGACGCGTGGATCAGATCGACAGCGGCAATCGCCGCATCGGGATCCGGGTCGGCGATGGGTCCGGCGCCGGCGAACTCAGGCATCGTGATCGTCGGGCCGAACCAGTTGACATGGCTCGGCTTGATCAGGGAAACCTCGAGGCCCTGATATTGACGGACCGCCGGAAAGCGGTGCGAGTAGCCCTTCATGACCGCCGCCTGCATCTGGAGCGCAGCGTCGCCGAACGCGGCGGCCGCGAGATGCGGAGCAGGTCGAACCACCCGTGCGCCGGCCGCTCCCCCGTGCTGACTGCGCTGAGGGTGAGGTCGAACATGGCCGCGTCACGGCTGTCGATATCCGGCCAGAGGCGCGCGATGTCCTGCTCCGGGATCAACCGCAGGGTGTTCCACTGTCCCTGCCGGGCCGGGACGCGAATCTCGCCGTCGAGCCCCGACCGCGTCCGTCCTTCGCTGCCGGTGCCGTCGACGACGTAGGTCAGCGTGTATTCACCGGCAGGGCGGCCGGCGGTGGCCGGTCGCCAACTCGTCGTCACCTTGACGGTCAGCCGGCTGTCGATCGACACCGACGCAGGGAAGACGTCAACCTCGATCGTCTGGCCGTAGACCGATCGCTGGTCCACCGAGTTGGTAGCAGAACCCTGCACAGCAACGGATGCGGGTTCGCGACCGGACGAGGTCGCGGACAACCGCACCGAGCCGGCCGGCGCATCGTCGCCGGGTGAGGCCATCGTTGTGTCCCAGCTGACGTCGGAGGAAGCGAGATCACCGTCGGTGTGTTCGGTCCAGGACCACGCCGCCCCGTCGACCGACGCCCCCGGGCCGTTCATGTGGATGACGGTCGGGTATCCGTGCTCAGCCATCCGGAAGTCGTGATCGGTCCACCACAGCACATCGATGCCGGCGCGAGCGGCCTGGTCGAGGTGGGTCTGCATACTCGCGATGCCCTCGCTCCAGGACGAATGGATGTGCATCGCCATCGAGACGATCCCAGTCGGCTCGTGGCGCCCCGACCCGTTCGCTGCGCTCGCCGCGGGTTGCGGGCCGAGCGCCAGCCGGCCGGCACTCAACGCGGTGACCGCAGCCGCCGTTCTCAGGACGCCACGTCGTGTCGGGCTCACAATGCTGCACTCGTGGGTGAGTTCACCCCGCCAGTCCTAACAACCCGGGGTGAACGCCAGCCCCTCATGCAGGCAACTCGAGACCAACTGTCGGGCTCGACATCGCGGTCCGGCGACGCTTGCGACTGTCTGTACGTCAACGTTCACCGTCCGGTCATGTCAGCTCTCATTTCCGGTCCGAAAGCCGATGACAGGGTGGCCGAGACGCACTGGGTGGGGGCGTCGGTGGGCGAATCGGCCTGGGCACAAGAGCTCGGCGACGCGACCTGCGGGGAGACAGCGATGAAGAGACATCTACTTGCAGTACCCGTCGTGGGCCTCGCACTGATCGCGACCGCGGCGGTCGCGATGAAGAACGGGCCGAAGGGCTTGCGAGCGCCGTTGATGCTCGCCGGCACGGTCCTCGAAGATGCTGAGCAGTCGTGGTTCAAGAGCGTGATGCCGCCACCGGCACGACTGCTGTGGTGGCTGATCGGCCGGAAGGGCTATGAGAACTACATCGCGCTGATCCGCGGCGACCTCGCCCACGCGGACATCGCCGTCTCGTAGCCGACGGGCGATCGCCTTCGTCAAACGGGCATCAATAATCCGCTGTCCGCCGTCAACAACTCGTCAATATGGCGCACCACGCCGGCTGCGCGCCGCACGATCGAGTGTCGTCGTACCGACGGCGCCCAGTCATCCATGGAGCGTTCGCATGTCCGTATCTCAACGGCAGGGCCGGCCGGGCATCGCCGGCGTCCCCTGTCCACCTGTGCCGGCTCAGGAGGCACACCATGCCTGACCTGTTGTTCGTCCTGCTCACGCTGGCGGTCTTCGTCGTCCTTGCCGTCGTCGTCAGCGGAGTGGAGAAGCTGTGAACGCCGAGAACGCCGTCGGCCTCGTGCTGGCGATCCTCGTCACGATCTTCCTCTTCATCGCCCTGATCTTCCCGGAGAGGTTCTAGATGAACATGACGACCGCAGGGATCGTCTTCATCGCCACACTCGTGGCGGCGCTGGCGCTGAGCAACCGGCCGCTGGGTAACTACATGGACCGCGTGTACACCAGCGAACACGACACGCGGGTCGAGCGCCGCCTCTACAAGCTCGTCGGCGTCGACCCGAAGGCCGACCAGCGCTGGACCAGCTACCTGCGTAGCGTTCTCGCGTTCTCGCTGGTCGGTGTGCTGTTCCTGTACGTGTTCCTGCGCCTGCAGAACCACCTGCTGCTCAACCTCGGCCTCCCGGGGATGGAGCCCAGTCAGGCCTTCAACACCGCAGCGAGTTTCGTCACCAACACGAACTGGCAGTCCTACTCCGGCGAGTCGGCCGTCGGGCACCTCGTGCAGATGTCCGGGCTGGCCGTCCAGAACTTCGTCTCGGCCGCGGTCGGCATGTCCGTGGCGATAGCGCTGGTGAGGGGATTCGCCCGTAAGGAGACACGTGCCGTCGGCAACTTCTGGGTCGACCTGACCCGCACCTGCCTGCGCATCCTCCTCCCGCTGACCGTCGTCACAGCCATCGTCTTCGTCGCCGGCGGCGCCATCCAGAACTTCCACGGCACGCGGACGATCAGCACGCTCGCCGGTGCCCAGCAGGGCATCACCGGTGGCCCGGTCGCAAGCCAGGAGGTGATCAAGGAGCTCGGCACCAACGGCGGCGGCTTCTACAACGCCAACTCCGCGCACCCGTTCGAGAACCCCACCGGCTGGACCAACTGGCTCCAGATCTACCTCATCCTGCTGATCCCGTTCTCGCTTCCCCGGGCGTTCGGCAGAATGGTCGGAAACGTCAAGCAGGGCTTGGTCATCGCCTGTGTGATGGCGGTCCTGCTGGTCGGCAGTCTGGCCGTCAACGTCGGTTTCCAGATGGCCCACCAGGGCACTGTTCCCACTGCGGTCGGCGCCGCCGGAGAAGGAACCGAGATCCGCTTCGGCATCCCGCAGTCGGCGACCTTCGCCACCGCTACCACCGGGACGTCCACCGGTGCGGTGGACTCCTTCCACGACTCCTACACGAGCATCGCCGGCGGCACGCTGCTGTTCAACATGATGCTCGGCGAGGTCGCACCGGGCGGCACCGGATCCGGGCTCTACGGGATGCTCGTGCTCGCGATCATCACGGTCTTCGTGGCCGGCTTGATGATCGGGCGGACACCTGAGTTCCTGGGGAAGAAGATCAGCAGCCGGGAGATGAAGTTCGCGTCGCTCTACATCCTGACCACACCGCTGATCGTGCTGGTGGGAACGGGACTCGCGATGGCGATGCCCGGCCAACGTGCGGGCATGCTCAACTCCGGCCCGCACGGGCTGTCGGAGGTCCTGTACGCCTTCACCTCGGCCGGCAACAA
Source organism: Actinopolymorphaceae bacterium (assembly GCA_036786375.1). GTDB lineage: Bacteria > Actinomycetota > Actinomycetes > Propionibacteriales > DAIQRJ01 > DAIQRJ01. The sequence goes on along the minus strand of DAIQRJ010000015.1, from coordinate 18,243 downwards.
CAACGGCTCCGCGTTCGCCGGCATCTCGGTGAACACCACCTGGTACAACACCGCGCTCGGGCTGGCGATGCTGTTCGGCCGGTTCCTACCCATCGTCTTCGTCCTCGCCCTGGCCGGGAGTCTTGCCCGGCAACGTCCCGTGCCCGTCTCGGCCGGCACCCTGCCCACCGCCAGACCGCTGTTCGCCGGCATGCTCGTCGGAGTGGTCATCATCGTCGTGGCGCTCACCTACTTCCCGGCGCTCGCGCTCGGGTCCCTCGCGGAGGGTCTGCACTGATGTCCCTTACCACCCAGCACGATCCCAGCTCCCCCACCAACCCCGAGACCCACCACTCAGCGGGCGCACCGCACCGCATCGAAGGTGGTCTGCTCGACCCCCGGCAGCTCTGGCAGTCCCTCCCGGACGCGCTGCGCAAGCTGAATCCGGTCACGCTGTGCCGCAACCCGGTGATGTTCATCGTCGAACTCGGCGCGCTGTTCACGACCGTCCTCGCCCTCGGGTCGCCGAGCACGTTCGCGTGGTCGATCGTCGTGTGGCTGTGGCTCACCGTCGTCTTCGCCAACCTGGCCGAGGCGGTGGCCGAAGGCCGCGGCAAGGCCCAGGCCGAGACGCTGCGGCGCGCCCGCACCGACACGATGGCCCGCCGGCTGACCGCCGACGGCGGCGAGGAACTCGTCGCCGCCCCGCAACTGCACCAGGGCGACCGGGTCGTCGTCGAGGCCGGCGACCTCGTTCCCGGCGACGGCGATGTCGTCGAAGGCATAGCCAGCGTGGACGAATCCGCGATCACCGGCGAGTCGGCGCCGGTCATCCGTGAGGCCGGCGGCGACCGGTCGTCGGTCACCGGTGGCACCAGGGTGCTGTCGGACCGGATCGTCGTGAAGATCACCCAGAAGCCCGGTGAGAGCTTCATCGACCGGATGATCGCGCTCGTCGAGGGGGCGAACCGGCAGAAGACCCCGAACGAGATCGCGCTCAACATCCTCCTGTCCAGCTTGACGATCATCTTCCTGCTGGCCGTCGCCACCCTTCAGCCGCTGGCGATCTTCTCGAAGGCGCAGCAGCCGGGGCTGCCCGACACCACCGCGCTGGGCTCCCACGGCGTGACCGGCATCGTCCTTGTATCGCTGCTGATCTGCCTGATCCCGACCACGATCGGGGCCCTGCTCTCGGCCATCGGCATCGCCGGCATGGACCGCCTGGTCCAGCGCAACGTGCTCGCCATGAGCGGCCGCGCGGTCGAGGCCGCCGGTGACGTCAACACGCTGCTGCTCGACAAGACCGGCACGATCACCATCGGCAACCGCGAGGCCCGCGAGTTCATCCCGGTCGGCAACGTCGGCCCGGCCGAACTCGCGAGTGCCGCCCAGCTGGCCTCGCTCGCCGACGAGACCCCCGAAGGTCGCTCGATCGTCGTCCATGCGAAGGAGCAGTACGGCCTTCGTGAACGCCCGGCCGGCGAACTGACCCACGTCACCTTCGTGCCCTTCACGGCACAGACCCGGATGTCGGGTGTCGACCTGGCCGAGGGACCCGACGGGGACGCAGGCCGCGAGGTGCGCAAGGGTGCGGCGAACTCCGTCGTCCAGTGGGTCCGCGACCGTGACGGCGACGTGCCGCACGAGACCGGCGAGCTCGTCGACGGCATCTCGGCCTCGGGCGGAACCCCCTTGCTGGTGGCCGAGATCCACGGAGGCGTGGCGCGCGTCCTCGGCATCATCGCGTTACGCGACGTCGTCAAGCACGGCATGCGCGAGCGGTTCGACGAGCTGCGCGCGATGGGCATCCGCACGGTGATGATCACCGGCGACAACCCGCTCACCGCACGCTCGATCGCCGAGGAAGCCGGAGTCGACGACTTCCTGGCGGAGGCCACCCCCGAGGACAAGATGGCCCTCATCCGCAAGGAGCAGGACGGCGGCAAGCTCGTCGCGATGACCGGTGACGGCACCAACGACGCGCCGGCGCTCGCCCAGGCCGACGTCGGTGTCGCGATGAACTCCGGGACCTCTGCTGCGAAGGAGGCCGGCAACATGGTCGACCTCGACAGCAACCCGACCAAGTTGATCGAGATCGTCGAGATAGGCAAGCAGCTCCTGATCACCCGTGGGGCCCTGACGACCTTCTCGATCGCCAATGACGTCGCGAAGTACTTCGCGATCATCCCGGCCATGTTCGCCGCGGTGTACCCAGGTCTGGACAAGCTCAACATCATGCGGTTGCACAGCCCACAGTCCGCGATCCTCTCGGCCGTGATCTTCAACGCCCTGGTGATCGTCGCGCTGATCCCACTCGCGCTGCGCGGGGTCCGCTACCGCCCGGGCAGCGCCTCGCAGATGCTGCGCCGCAACCTGATCGTCTATGGCCTCGGCGGCCTGATCATCCCGTTCATCGGCATCAAAGCCATCGACCTCGTCGTCCAGTTCATCCCCGGAGCCCGGTAACCATGTTCACGCACGCACCAACCTGGATCCGCCACCACCTCGCCGCACTGCGCGCGCTGCTGGTGTTCACCGTCATCCTCGGTGTCGCCTATCCGCTGGCGATCACCGCAATCGCCTGGCTACCGGGGCTGGCCGGACGCGCCGACGGCTCGTTCGTCGATTCGGCCGGTGGCGAACGGGTCGGCTCGGCTCTGATCGGGCAGTCCTTCACCGATGCCGAGGGCAACCCGTTGCCCCAGTACTTCCAGAGCCGGCCCTCGGCCGCGACCGCCAACGTGGACACGGGATACGACCCCACCGCCACGAGCGCGAGCAACCTCGGACCTGAAGACGTCGTGGACGGGTTCGACGATCCGGCGACCAAGGATGACGACGAGTCGTCGCAGAGCCTGCTCACGCAGGTCTGCGGCCGGAGCCTCGCCGTCGGCACCCTCGACGGCGTCGACGGCAGCCGCCCCTACTGCACGACCAGCGGTGTCGGAGCGGTGCTGGCGGTCTTCTACAGCGGCCCCGGCTACGCCGGAACCGTGACCCGGGTCGTCACCGTCAACGAGGAATGCCCGACGAAGCCGTTCATCGCCGGCTACCTCGGCGTGACCGTCGAGTGCCACACCAACGGCGACGATCTCGCTGCCGGGCAGCAGATCGTCATCCGCGGCGACGCCCCCGCTCACCCGGCGGTCCCGGCCGACGCCGTCACCGCCAGCGGCAGCGGGCTCGACCCCGACATCTCCCCGGCCTACGCCGCGATCCAGGTCGACCGCGTCGCCAAGGCACGCGGACTCGACCCGGCGGCCGTGCATCAGCTCGTCGATGACCACACCGCCGGCCGTACCCTCGGCTTCATCGGCGAGCCGCACGTGAATGTGCTCGAACTCAACCTCGCCCTCGACAAGGTCGCCCCCACGACGCGCTGACTATCGTTCATGCAGGAAGAGAGGACGTCCCCCGTCATGACGCGTGGCACGTTGAGGGTCTACCTGGGCACCGCGCCCGGTGTCGGGAAGACCTTCGCCATGCTCGCCGAGGGCCGTCGCCGTCACGAGCGCGGCACCGATGTCGTGGTGGGCTTCGTCGAGACGCATGACCGGCCGCACACCAAGCCGCTGCTCGAGGGATTGGAGATCCTCCCCCGCCGCTGTGTCGACTACCGCGGGGCGACCTTCACCGAGCTCGACCTCGAGGGCTTGATCGAACGACGCCCCGAGCTCGCACTCGTCGACGAACTCGCGCACACCAATATCCCCGGCGTCACTCACGAAAAGCGCTGGCAGGACGTGCACGCCCTGCTCGACGCCGGCATCAGTGTGATCACCACGGTGAACGTGCAGCATCTGGAATCCCTCAACGACGTCGTCGAGAAGATCACCGGCGTGCCGCAGCGCGAACGCGTGCCGGACGACGTCGTGCGCGACGCCGATCAGGTCGAGCTGGTCGACATGACGCCGGAGGCGCTGCGCCGGCGGATGGCACACGGCAACATCTACGGCCCGGACAAGGTCGATGCGGCCCTGGCCAACTATTTCCGCATCGGTAACCTCACCGCCCTGCGCGAGCTCGCCCTGCTGTGGCTGGCCGACAAGGTCGACGACCAGCTCGAGGCGTACCGCTCGGCCCACTCGATCTCGCACACCTGGGAAGCCCGCGAGCGTGTCGTGGTCTCCCTCACCGGCGGCCCCGAGGGCGAGACGCTGATCCGACGTGCCGCCCGCATCGCCGCACGGGCCACCGGCGGCGATCTCGTCGCGGTACATGTGACCCGCTCGGACGGGCTCACCGGCGCCGACCCGCGCAGACTCGCGGCGCAGCGGTCACTCGTCGAGTCGCTCGGCGGCAGCTACCACCAGGTGCTCGGCGACGACGTCCCGGCCGCCCTGCTCGACTTCGCCCGCGCCGAGAACGCCACCCAGCTCGTTCTCGGCGCGAGCCGGCGCAGCCGCCTGCAGGCATTCCTCAGCGGGCCGGGCATCGGCACCACCGTCATCCGCCAATCCGGCGACATCGACGTACACATGGTCAGTCACGGTCACGTCGGCCGCGGTCGGGTGCTTCCCGAATTCGGCGGCGGGCTGACGGCCAGGCGACGGATACTCGGGGGCATCCTCGCCGTCGTCATGCTCGTCGTGCTCACCATTGGGTTGAGCCTGGCACGCACGGCACTCAACCTGACGAGTGACATTCTCCTGTTCCTGTTGGCCGTTGTCGCGGTAGCACTGGTCGGCGGGGTGTGGCCGGCGCTCGCGGCGGCCGTCGGGGGCACGGTGCTGCTGAACTACTTCTTCATCGCCCCGCTTCACGATTTCAGCATCGCCGAGACGAACAACATCGTCTCGCTCGTCGTCTTCGTGGCCGTGGCAGCCATGGTCAGCCGCGTCGTCGACGTCTCGGCACGACGGACGAAGGAAGCCTCGCGGGCGACCGCCGAAGCCGAAACCCTGTCCACGTTGGCCGGAAGCGTGCTGCGTGGTCGATCCGCACTGCCCGACCTGCTCGATCAGGTGCGGATGACCTTCAGCATGACCTCGGCGACGCTGCTCGAGCGGGGGCCCGCGATCAGCGCGGCCAAGCCGATGATCGAGGACGACGCCAACGGGGACGGCATCGACCGGCACGGCTGGCACATGGTCGCCAATGCGGGCGCCGAACCGTGCCTGCGGCCCGAGGACGGCGACACCGAACTGCCGGTCGGGCAGGATCTCGCGCTGGTGCTGCGGGGCCGCCCGCTGGCCGCGTCGGATCGACGGGTCCTCGGCGCATTCGCCGCGCAGACAGCCGTTGCCCTGCAGCAACAACGACTCGGTGACGCCGCCGCGGCGGCCGCACCCCTGGCCGCAGCCGACCGCACCCGCACCGCGCTCCTGGCCGCGGTCAGCCACGACCTGCGTAGTCCGCTCTCGTCCGCCAAGGCGGCCGTCACCAGCCTGCGCAGCTCCGACATCGAATGGGGCGAGGCCGAACGTCAGGAACTCCTCGCCACCGCGGACGAATCGATCGACCGGCTCATCCGGCTCGTGGAGAACCTGCTCGGTGTCAGCCGCCTCAACGCCGGCGTCGTCAGCGTTGTCGTCCAGCCGGTCGCCCTCGACGAGATCGTCCCGCTGGCACTCGACGATCTCGGGACCGTGGGACGCGCGGTGCAGCTGCAGGTGCCCGACGACCTGCCACCGGTCCTCGCCGATCCCGCCCTGCTCGAACGCGTGATCGCCAACCTGACCGCCAACGCCATCCGCTACTCCCCCGTCGGCCGGCCGCCGCTGATCACCGCGAGCGCCCTGGCCGATCGGATCGAGCTGCGTGTGATCGACCGCGGACCCGGGATTCCCGAACAGGATTGGGAAAAAGTGTTCGCGCCCTTCCAACGCCTGGGCGACACCGACAACTCGACCGGCATCGGGCTCGGCCTCGCGCTGTCGCGAGGACTGACCGAATCGATGGGCGGGTCACTGGTCCCCGAGGCCACGCCCGGCGGCGGCTTGACGATGGTCATCCGCCTGCCGGTCGGCCCCGCTCACTTGTCGCCGCCGCCGTCCGACGCCCACGAGCGCAGACCCGGCGGGCTGCCGCCAGGGGTCGCGCACTGGATCGAAGAACTGCCCGCCACCGGGCAGACGCAGATGGGCGGTCGATCGTGAGCCGCGTCCTGGTCGTCGACGACGAGCCTCAGCTGCTGCGTGCGCTGCGGATCACCATCAGCGCCCGTGGCCACGACGTCCGCACCGCCGCCGACGGCCGGCAGGCCCTCGCCGACGCCGCCGGTCATCCGCCCGATGTGATCATCCTCGATCTCGGACTGCCCGACATGGACGGCGTCGACGTCATCCGAGGCCTGCGAGGGTGGACGTCCGCACCGATCATCGTCCTGTCCGGGCGTACGGGCAGCGAGGACAAGGTCGAGGCGCTCGACGCGGGCGCCGACGACTACGTGACCAAGCCGTTCGGCGTCGACGAACTGCTCGCGCGGCTCCGTGCGGTGAGCCGGCGCTCGGTCGGCGAGGACGACACCCCGACCGCCCGGATCGGCGACTACACGATCGATCTGGCTGCGCGACGTGCGGTCAGGACCGATCCGCCCGACGGTGTCGGCGACGACGGCACCGCCAGTGACGGCGCCAACGAGATCCGGCTGACTCCGACCGAGTGGCACATCCTCGAGATCCTCGTCCGTCACCCCGGCAAGCTGATCAACCAGAAACAGCTGCTCGCCGAGGTCTGGGGGCCGGCCTACACCGACCAGTTCCACTACCTGCGGGAGTATCTGGCCCGACTGCGTCGCAAGCTCGAGCCGGACCCGTCCCGACCCAGACACCTGATCACCGAACCCGGCATGGGATATCGCTACCAACCCTGACGGTCATCACACCTGTGGAGAGGACGGTCGGGTATGTCGTTGTCGATGCGGCTCACGCGGAGTCTCCTGCGCTTCCGGCCGGTCTCGACGAAGAGCGCCGACTCGATCCGGCGGCGGGCCGAGCATCGGAAACCGTCAGCCCCGGTGTCCCCCGGCATCCGCCGGGTCGCCGACGTCGACGAGACGGTGGTCAACGGCTGCCCGGTGATCCACCTGACACCGAAATCCGGCGCCGGCAGTTCCCACCTCGTGTACCTGTACGGAGGTGCGTACGTACTTCCGATGCTCCCTGTGCACTGGACGATCATCAGCACCCTGATACGGCAGTCGGGCGTTAGTGTCACAGTGCCGCAGTACGGACTGGCACCTGAGCACACCGTCGACGAGGCCTACGCACTGCTCGACGCGGTGTACGACGGCCTCATCGCAAGGCCTGGCATGCGGGTCTTCCTATCCGGCGATTCCTCCGGCGGCGCGCTGGCGCTGGGACAGGCGATCCGGCTGCGCGACGCCGGCAGACTCTCGCCGGCGGGGGTGATCCTGATCTCGCCGTGGCTCGACGCGACCATGAGCAATCCGAAGGTGACCGCCCTCGAGCCGCGCGACCGGATGCTGGGTCGGGCCGGTCTGGTCGAGGCCGGAAGATGGTGGGCGGGACCCCACGACCCGCGGTCGCCGCTCGTCAGCCCGATCCTCGACAGCCTTGCGAATCTCCCGCCCGTGCACACGTATCAAGGCGCGTGGGACCTGTTCGCTGCCGACGCCGAGGAGATGACCGACAAGATCCGCAGTGCCGGCGGCGACGCGGAGCTGCATCTGTACCCGGACGCGTTCCACGTCTTCGTCGGTGCGCCGTGGACATCCGAAGCCCGCGCGGCACTTCGGGATATCGCCAGCCTGCTTCGGGCCTGACGACGCCCGGGACTCACGGTCTACGCGCCCGGCGAGCCCTTCGTAGTGCGCAGACAGGGCACGCGCGAGCGGTCACGCGGTTACCAGGTGTTCCAGTGGGTCACGTCGTCTGGCGCGGGACGCGAGGCGGGCTTGAAGTCCGTCCCCTTCGTGAAGGCAACCGGCGTGAGGACCGCCTGCGCCACGGTGTCGTAGGGAATGCCCAGCACGTCGGCGACATCGGTCTCCCGCGACAGGTGCATCGACGTCCAGACCGTTCCGAGTCCTCGTGCCCGCGCCGCCAGCATGAAGCTCCAGGTTCCCGGCAGCACGTTGCCCATCCCACCCACCGCGGACTCCCTGTTGCGGCCCTCGTTGCACGCGATCACCAGCACGGGCGCCTTGCCCATGTGCTCACCGAGGTAGTCGGCCGAGCTCGCGACCCGCGCCTGGGTCAGCGCCCGGGCGCCGGTCGCGGGATGGCTGCCGGCATAGCCGGGCGACGCCTTGTAGCCGGTGTAGACCTCGCGGTAGATCGTGCCGATCGCCGCGATCTTGGCCGGCTCGGTCACCACCGCGAACCGCATCGTGACGACGTTCGAGCCTGACGGAGCCTGCAGCGCCATCGCGACGCACTCGCGGATCAGCTCGTCGGGGACCGGGCGGGTGAAGTCGAGCCGCTTGCGCACGGCGCGGGTGGTGGAGAGCAACTGGTCGGGGTCGAGATCGAGGAGAGCCACGGTTCGAGCGTAGCGACGGTCGATCGACCGCACCGCCGTCGGCCTGTGGTTCAGACTGCAGAACAACCGCACCCGAGCGCGATGGGATGCGGTTCTTGTGCAGTCTGACCTGGCGCGCGCACCCAGACTGCACCAACCCGCGGTCCTGCGCGCTCCGCACCGCGGGCTTCTGCAGTCTGGCCGGCATCCGTCAGCGGGCTGCCAGTACCTCCAGGTAGTGCGGGTTCTGCATGACCCCGAGGATGTTGCCGAACGGGTCGACGACCGATGCGGTGATGAAGCCGGACCCGCGTTCGCGGATTCCCTCGTGCTCGGTGGCGCCGAGCTCGATCAGCCGGCCGAGTGCGGCGGTGACGTCGTCGACGCGCCAGTAGGCGATCACACCGGACGCGTCGCCGGTCGTGTCGTGCGGCGCGTAGCTGCTGTCGATCAGGCCGAGTTCGTGCTGGTAGTCGCCGATCCGGAACTCGGCGTACCCGGGCCGGTCGAAGTAGGCCTCGACACCAAGGAGCTCCGTGTACCAGCGCTTCGCCGCTGCGTGGTCGGCAACGAAGTACGTGACGGTGGTGAGTCCTCGCAACATGAGTGGTCCCTCTCGGTGGGTGGTGAACGCCTGAGTCCTCTGCGGCGGTCGCGCCCGGATCCGTTGCCTGGCGCTGGAAACCTCGTTGAGCGGCACCAAGGAACACGCGGATTCCGAGGCCGAGGACGAGCAGATCCAGAATCATCTGGGCCGAGACGAGCAGTCGTGCGTTCTGACTCGTGGCCGTGATGTCCCCGACACCGACCGTGGCGAACACTGTGACAGCGAAGTACAGGGCGTCGATACGGGTCAGAGCGTGCGTGCTGAAGTTCGCGAGGTCGTCTTGCGCCAACACGAAGTAGCTGGCCGCGAACAGGAGAATGAACAACGGCACGGTGGCGGCGAGCGCTTCGATGGCGCGCACTCCCGGGTGGGCGGCCAGGACGATCGAACGTATCTGCCAAACGCTGACGCCCAGTAAGGCCAGCAGCGCGACGGCGAGCGATGCCCCCACGGCGACACCAACGATGTGACCGATCGGTGCGAGGAAGTACAGGGCGAACAGCACCGTGGTCGATGTCAGGGCGCGGACCAGTCCCCAGGCGATCAGACGACGTCGCTCGGTCGGCGGCAGTCGTTCGATGGGCGTGTCGGTCATGTCGTTGCAGGCTCCTCAGTGAGAACCGCGGTCGGCGCCAGCACCCACGGGAGCATGCGACCGGTCAGCGGTGAGGTCGCGATGAGCAGCAGGCAAACCTGTGCGACGGAGCCGTCATTGCGAGCGAAGTCCAGGTTGTCGAACCACCGCGACAGCAGGGAGAACACGGCGTCGACGACCACCCACGGTCGATGCTGGCGGCGGTTCCGCCACACCAGCTGGTCTGGACTGGATGTACACGAAGTCCGTGACAGCCGGCGGGGTCCCGTGAGCACTGAAGACTCGTGCCCGCGCCTCTTGTCGGACGCTTCGACCCGGGTGTAGACCATCCCCGTCGGAGACGCCGATGGCGGTGATCGTTGTGCGGGGGTATCAGGTGCCTGATTCGCTGGTCGTCGACGTCGCACTCGGCCTGGTCTTCACCTTCGCCGCTCTGGCGGCGCTCACATCGGCGTTGACCGAGACCATCTCGAGATTCCTCGGCCTGCGCGGCGACTATCTGTTGCGGGGTCTCCGTGCGCTCATCGACGGCCAGGACAAGCCGGCACCCCTTACGACGTCTGCACAGCCGACGGACATGCGGCCAGTCAAGCTCTGGGGCACCCTCGGCGGAGAGGCCGCAAGCAACAAGATGACCGCGTCTCCGATCGGCTCCGGGGCGAGCCGCGCGGAGGCCGCACCTCTGCAACCGCCCTCGACGACGGGCGCCGACGGAGCCAAGACCGACGGTCCACCTGAGGAAGCTGCCACCCAGCCGGCCAGCGGGCTGTTCCTGTGCAACGCGCTCCTCGGCAGCCAAGGCCTGAAGAATCTCGTGCCGCAGCAGGGCGCCCGGCTTACCCGGGCGATGAAACGCGAGTTGCCGAGCTACATCTCCAGCCGGTCGTTCGCCTCCACAGTGCTCGCGATGATCGCCCCCGACGCCAGCGGGACGACCACCATGGCTCAACTCAGCGCTGAGATCGGCAAGCTGCCGGACGGCGTCCTACGGAAGTCGTTGCAAAGCTTGGCGGCAGGGTCCGGGGGCGACGTCAACCGGTTCCGCGAGAGCGTCGAGGCGTGGTACGACGACCACATGGCACGGGTTTCCGGCTGGTACAAACGGCACGTGCGGTGGATCTCAATCGTGATCGGAGCCGTTCTCGTCATCGGCGCGAACGTCAGCGCCATCGGACTGAGTCGCAGTCTGTACTCCGACCAGGCGGTTCGGGAGACGGTCGTGACACAGGCGGTCGCCAGCTCTAACTGCTCGTCGAAAAGCGCGGCCACCTGCATCGACGAGGCGCGAGATGCCATCGGGAAACTACACGCCGGTGGCCTCCCGGTCGGCTGGGGCACGGTAGCGGCGTGCCAGGCCAAGGATTCGTCTTGCAGTTGGCTGCAACGCTACGGCCTGACCTCGACGAGTGGGAACGCCGTCCACAAGGTGCTGTCGTCGCTGCTGCTCGTTCTCGGGTGGGCGCTCACCGCGTTCGCGTTGACGCCCGGCGCCAGATTCTGGTTCGACATCTTGAGCAAGCTCGGCACGTTGCGCTCGACCGGGCCGAAGCCCTCCTCGACGTGACCGCAGCGACGGGCCGCAGAACGCCCGCCACACCCATCCGTTCCATGAACAGCGAGGAGACGTAGATGCCCAAGGCAGACCTGGTTCTCGAAGGCGGCGGGGTCAAGGGCACGGGCCTGGTCGGCGCGCTGACCGCGCTGGTCGACCGGCCCGATCCGTACGAATTCAACCGGATCGCCGGGACGTCGGCCGGTGCGATCGTGGCGTCGTTCATTGCCGCGGGTTTCACGGTAGCCGAACTGAAGCAGATCATGTCGGATCTCGACTTCGCCGACTTCGAGGACGAATCGGGGGTGTTCAAGCATCTGAAACTGTTCGGTGAAGGCTTCGGGCTGCTCTTCCACGAAGGCCTGTTCGCCGGCGACTTTCTCCACAGTTGGGTCGCTTCGAACTTGGCGAAGAAGGGTGTCACGACCTGGGGTGACCTGAAGATCGACGACGACCTGTTGCCCGAGAACGAGCGCTACAAGCTCGTCGTCGTGGTCTCCGACGTGTCGCGCGGCCTCGAGCTGCGGCTGCCGTGGGACTTCGCAGACGTCTTGGGCGTCGACCCCGACACCCAACTCGTCGCCGATGCCGTGCGCGCGTCGGCGTCCATTCCTTTCTTCTTCCGACCATTCCATTTGCCAGCTGCCAAGGCACACTCCGACGGCAATGGATTCGTGCTGTGCACCGACGGCGGGATGCTGTCGAACTACCCGATAGACATCTTCGACCGCGCCGCGAGCCCCCGCTGGCCGACGCTCGGCGTGAAGCTTTCAGCGCGGGAGCAGATCACCGATACCAGCTGGTCGCCGAACGCGAACGGACTCGAACTCGGCAAGGCGCTGATCTCGACGATGACCGACGCGCACGACCAGATGCATGTCGCCGACCCGTTTTACGCCTCACGCACCATCTTCGTCGACACGACGGGCTTCTCGTCCACGAACTTCCATCTGACGGACGCCGACAAGGCGACCTTGTTCGACAACGGGCACAAGGCCGGGACCAGCTTCCTGACCACATGGGATTACGACGCTTGGCGGGTGCAGTACCCCGGACGTGATCCAAGGCCGCCTGCGGGGTCGGAGGCAGCAGCGGCGGGCGCACCGTCGGTCTGACGACACCGGCAGCGGTGACCCACCCCGCCTGCCGGGGACTAGCTCGCTGACGGTGTTTCCGACGGTCATCACGCGGAAGCCGAGTCTGGGACTTGAGCACGGCACGAATAGCCTCGGCCTTTACCCATCTCGGGTGCCGTCTTGCGCCGGTCGGGACTGTGACTGACCGCCGAGTTCACGGTCACATGATCAACGGCCCGACCCGGAGACTTGGGGTGGGCGCCGCTCCGGCCAGGGTCGACCGCTCATCTGGGCAGCCGTGCACCTGTCGGGCCCCCGTGGGAGGCTCCGGACTGTGAGTGACATGAACCGCCTCGTCTACCTGGTCCACGGCTCGTCGGCGACACCAGCCGTGCGTGTTTCACTCGCTGACGCCGGCCTCAAGGAGGTCCAGGACCTGCAGAAATGGGTCATCGCCCACCCTGAGGTCCTCGGCGACAACGTTCTCGTCGTGACCGGTGAGTTCAACCAGTGGGCGTCCGGTTCGGGTGCCACCGCGAAGGAACGGCTCGACGTCCTCGGCCTCGATGCATCCGGTCGCCCGGTCGTCGTGGAGCTCAAGCGCGGCAGCGACCCACGCATCCATGTCCAGGCCATTACGTACGCCGCCCTTCTGGCCGGGTCAGCCAAATCAGTGCAGGCCGACGTCGCGCAGCCGATGACCAGGCAGATCGGCGAGAAGCCGTAGCGCAAGCGGCCGGTCACGTTCCCGAGCCTCTGCCAGGGCACGCTCGTCGGTGTCTAGGTCCCCGAGGAAGGCGTACGCAGCGCTGACCTCGGTGGACATCTGTGCCAGTGGCGGGGGTGGAATGGCCACGACCCGATGCCCTCTTCGTCGTACTCCCGGGCGGTGCGCACCCGTAGCCAGCGGTCCGGATCGAAGGAGCCCCCCGAATGGGCCGGCATCCATGCGGTCCCGCCGGCCGAGACGATCCCGTTGTTGTCGACCCAGATCTTCAGGACCGCAAGGCGCCGGATCAAGGCGATGTCGAGGTACCTCCGCAACTCGTTCTGAGCAACCCATCGCAGGTCGTACATGTCGCGTGCCGGGGTCGCACGGTTGAGCCGCGAGATCTTCTCGGCCAGGTTCTCCTCGAGCCGTACGACAGGAAGTGACGGCAAGGCCCGGTGTCCGTAGTCGGCGTGGACCGGCATCGGCACCCACCCGCGGGTGATGGGTTCCAGCCACGGCGGTGCGGACACGTCCAGCTTGCTCGACAGGGTCTCGGGCGAGCCGAGCTGCTGGCTACGCATCAGCAGATGGCGTTTGGTGCGACGGCGGTCGATGCCGTACTCGAATGGTCCGATGGACAACCCCGACACGTGCTCTTCAAGCAGGTCGAGGATGTCCCCAGACCGGGTGTCGATATCACGCACCGAGAAGTCCAGGTCGAGAGAGAACCGTCCGGCGTTGCCGGCGTACAGCTTGCGTAGCGCGGTTCCGCCTTTGAACACGAGCTCGCTCATGAGGCCGACCAGGTGAAGGTCGCGCAACAGCAGGTCCTGCGCGATATCGACCAGTGCAGCTTCCCGGCCCTGAGCGCGCCCGCCTGGCGGCGTGTGCCGCAGCACATGCGCCGCAGTGATGTGTACGTCGCCTCCGTCGCGGGTCACAAGGGGACCTGCTCGAGCGTCCGCGGGTCGAAGGGCAGGAGCGTGTCCGCGATCTGCCGTTGGGAGTCGTGGCGCACCAGCTGACCGCGCGGGCCGAAGTACACCTTGCCACGCGTCGGCAGCCCAAGAACCGTCGCGAGATCGGGTCGAAGGCCCGACAGCAGGTACTCCAACCGTGCGCCAACGGAGTGGGGTCGACCGGCGAGCTCGGCGAGCAGACCACCACCGCTGGCGTCCGCAGCCAGATCGGGTAGCCACTCGACTGCGGAGGACCATGAACGGACGATGACCGGTTGGGCCGCCATGTGGACCAGCACGCTGTCCGCGCACATCACCGGCACACCGCGGTGGTGCTCCCACGGCAGGTGTGGGGCGAAAACAACCACCCGGGCCAGGCCGGCCAGCGACTTGGACAGGCTGCGGGCAACGATCGCGTCAGAGGCGGCGATCTCCAGCCGCGCCGGTGCACGGTCGGCGGCGCCAAGCGCCCAAGCTGCCGACTGCAGCGCAAGTCCCACAGCCAGGCCCGGCCGCGCCCGCAAGACCGCCTGCAGTGGCAATGTCAGATCGCCGCGCGACAACCCACCAGCGTGCGCTCCAGGCGCGAATTCGTACACACCCCGCTGGGCCGTCGCAAGCAGCCAACCTCGTTCGCGCAGCCGTGCCGCGAGCACCTTGCTCGGCGTCGCCACCCCGGCGCGCTGTCGGATCTCCTCGAGCGTCGTCGAAGTCACCAGGTGCGCTTGGTCCAGCTCAAGTGCTTCGACGATGGCCGCGAGTCCTCGAGGCAGGGTCCGCGCGGCAGTGGCCCCAATCGCTACTGGGGGTGTCATCTGAGGCCTCCAAGTAACTGTCCTAGTAACCTTGCTGCGCTTCTAGACACCATGGTCCGATATACGTGTTGGTGTCAAATACCGACTCGAGGTTACTTGTCTAGTAACTCTGATGCTCTAGGCGACACCCGTGTCGCTGCCGGGTGAATGCTGATCCCTGTTGTGCCGCCCGAGCACCCAAGCGGACAGAGGGACGCGCACGACTTCGCGACAGCTCCCGGATCAGCCGCTCTGAAGTTCTTCCCGTGCGACCCGCCGGGCGATCTCCTCAACCTCAGCCGCTGTGAGGTTTTCCCGCAGTGGCTCGCCGACCGCTTGACGCAGGAGGCGCCGGACCAGTGCGGAGGTCGGGACGTGCTCGTCAGCCGCCCGACGGCGCAGCTCGACATCCAGTTCGCGGTCGATGCGCAGATGCATCGGCACATCCAACGCACTGGCCTTCTCCGCGATGTCGGCCTCGACCGCCTCCATCTCTTCCTGAGCGACCTCTGCCCTTATCGCTTCGTGTCGCACACGACGTGCGGCTCGCGCCTTGCCAGTTGTATCGGTCATCGATCCGGCTCCTTGCCTTCGGGTCCTTCGAGGTACTCACGTAAATCAGGCCCACGCGTCTTCCATGCAGTCACCCCAGACCCGTCGTGCGGGTCAACGATGACCGTGAGCACGAAGTTGGCGCTCGACGAGTAACCGATGATCCGGACGTAGGCCGCCGTGCTCCTCGGGTCCGGATCGTGGATCACCCGGTGTTCGTCGGCGGCCGCCTCGAGTGTCCAATCGGGCTCGATGTCAGTCGCCCCGGGATAGCGATACGAGCGATGACGGATGTGGGCGGCGTCCTCGTCGTCCCACCACAACTCGCCCCGCACGGACAAAGCGTAGCGCAATGCGCTACATGGCGTGGGGGATCGCGCTGACCACAAACGGCAGTCGCATCCGGGAGGCGAGCGCCCTGATCGTGCAAGCCAACAGTCCGCGCGTAGACGCAGAAGACAAACCCATGACCGCGCTTGCCGTCGATGTCACGTTCCAGGTACACTTTCGTGACATGTCGACACTGTCGCCCGCCGCGGTGATCCGAAAGATGCCGGTGAAGTCCTTTGTCCATGTGGACCGTCTTCCCGGCTCTCCGATGGCTGCCCGTAAGGCGGCCTCGCGTGCAGTCGGCAACGGTCTGCTGCTATCTGTGCGCCGCGGGCTCTACTACCGCGGCCGACCTACCCGGTACGGCCTGACCGCTCCACGCGCCGACGAGGTGGCCCGCGCCGTGCTCGGCACACGGGGGTTGGGTCCAGCCGGGTACTCGGCCGCTCGGGCTTGGGGCGTGACGACCCAAGTTCCCCCCGTGTGGCATGTGGCGACACTGCGGACGGTCGACCCGATCGACGGGGTGAAGCAGCACGAGCGCAACAACCTCGCCCGCATCGATCTCAACGAGAAGGAGATCGCGCTGCTGGAGTTGCTGCGCGCTCCCGAGGTCTTCATCGAGGGAGGGTGGGACACGCTGGTCCGCAAGGTCCGTGCTTCGGCGCGGGCAGGCGAGGTCCGTGTTGACCTGCTGCGTGCCGCGGTGCCCGGTGAATACAACCGAGCCGTTCGGGACAACTTCGCTCGCCTCGAGGCCGTGGCGTTGGAGGCCGCGTGAGCGAGCAACTGCGCAAGCACCCCGACGATCTCGATGCCCTGGTCGCGCGAGTCGCGTCCGCGCGGCGGCTCCCTGCGCCGTATGTCGAAAAGGACTTCTGGGTCACCGAGGTGCTCCGGTCCGCGGCCGTCGACCGAGCGGTAGCGATGCCGGACGGCTCGACCGAGCCGGTCAGGTTCCTGTTCAAGGGCGGCACCAGCTTGAGCCGGGTGTTCGGCATCGTGGATCGCTTCTCGGAGGACGTCGACCTGCTGGCGTCATTCCTGACGGGGCGGCGACCGCCGCTCGTCACAAGGTCTTGAAGAAGGTCGACGCTGATGTGACCGCGCACCTCGGACTCACGAAACGCGAGGTCGCGGTCGCGGCATCGACGACCGGCGTCAAGCGGTACACGACCTACCACTACCCGGTCGAGGAGTACGACGAAGGCTTGAAGGAAGGCGTGCTGCTCGAACTCGGCAGCCGAGGCGGAACGTACCCGGCGGGACCGCATGCCTATCGGTCGATGGTCGCCGACTACGCCATCACCGAACTGGCTGAGCCCGACGACACCTGGGACGAGTTCGCGTCCTTCGAGGTCAACGTCCTCGCACCCGAGCGCACGCTTCTGGAGAAGATCGCTGCAGTCCACGACGCCGCCGTCCGCAACGACGCCAAGACACTGCTCAAGCACGGACGGCACTTCTACGACATCGACCGACTCCTCAACACGCCCACCGTCGTCGAGGCATTGACCAGTCTTGGCGCGGATGGATTCGCCGAACTTGTCGGGGACATCAACGCACACGGCGAGGCAGCCGGCTTCTCTTGGAGCCGGCGCCCGGACGGCGGGTACGCCCACAGCCCGGCTTTCGACCCGGCGCATTCCTCACATCCGTCGATCCTCACCGGCTACGACAGCGCCCAGCACCTCATCCACGGCGCAAACGTGACCTTCGAGCAGGTACTCGCCTCGGTGGCTGCGCATCACGCGCACCTCTAGCGGCTGCGTTCTCCGGCGGCACCAACGTCGGCTGACGTTGACGCAAGAAGCCCTCCAACCGTTTCCGGTAGAAGGGCCTCTGAACCTGCATTCACATTGGTAGTCCTTGAGCGGCTCACGTCGAGCGACAGGGGTGGACAGGTGACGGCGGAACCGTCGCCCCAACCTGATCGTCGGCCTCGGCCAAGGCGCGAGGCTCGGGTGCGCACCCGTCTCAACACCCGCATCCGCGCCGACGTCGTCCAGCGCTATAAAGCCGGCGCCTCCAGCCGGACCATCGCTGCCGACCTCGGAATCGGCAAGGCCACCGCCCTGAAGATCCTCGACGATGCTGGTGTCCCGAAGCGACCGTCGCATGTTCGGTACTGAAGGCAGCGAACGAGCGGCCGGGTTGGGTGCTGATGTGGCCGAGGTCTTCGTTGAGCACGTTCAGCCGATCCACCCGAGCTGCAGCAGATGCTCGACGGAGACGGGCCAGAAACCCTTGCCTGAGGTGGCGCAGACCATGTGATGCGGGAGACTGTCAGTGTGACGTCGAACGAAAGCGCAAGCGCTCGCCCACGCTTCAGGCGGCGAACGGAGCCCGTAGCAGGTGCGGCCGACCCAGAACCTCTTTTTGGGGAACTTCCCCGCACGCCGAGCGGCGTGGGCGCCCTGTGGTCACATCAGGCCGACCAGCTCCGGACGTACGCCGAGGAACACCGGAACACGCCTGATGTGGCGCTCGAGCTCCCGACCGGGTCGGGTAAGACCCTCGTGGGTCTGCTCATCTCGGACTGGAGGCGACGGACGCTTGCGCAGCGAGTCGGTCACCACAACCAAGTCCCCCATAGCTACGCGACGTCGGGGCGCAGGGCGACGCGGCGGCGGATAGCTTCACGCGCTTTGGAGCCGCCCCAG